>NZ_JBEIAB010000003.1:0-28533 GCF_040240345.1 Brenneria sp. g21c3
CATATAAAAGAAAACGCCCCTGACTTGCGGCGGGATTGACTCGCGCCTTCCGTGGCGCTCGCCCTGCGGGCCGCCGTTGGCGGTCCAAAACGGCGTTCCTGCCGTTTTGTCGAACCCTGGCGAGGTTTCTTATCAGTCCATCAACGTATAAAAGAAAACGCCCCTGACTTGCGTCAGGGGCGTTTTCTTTTATATGGCGGTGAGGGAGGGATTCGAACCCTCGATACGTTTTCACGTATACACACTTTCCAGGCGTGCTCCTTCAGCCTCTCGGACACCTCACCGTGGTTCGCCGTAGTCATATCGGCGGACGGCGCTAATGTAGGGAAATTCGCGTACAGCGTCAATAAACTTCTGCTTTTGCCGCGCGCGTTTAGCTAAAGTTAAATCAATTTGTTGCTTTACTCGCCATATTCCCGGATCAGAATGCAGCATGCGCGTCAAACCAGGGGGACAAGCCTGATTGTCCGCTGACTGTGCGCCGGGAGCAAAAATGTTATGCTGCTCATTAAAAGCTGACTCAGGAGAAATTATGTATCCCGTCGATTTACATATGCACACCGTTGCCAGCACGCATGCATACAGCACATTGCATGACTATATCGCCGAGGCAAAGAAAAAAGATATTCGCCTGTTCGCCATTACCGATCATGGCCCCGATATGGCGGATGCGCCGCACTACTGGCACTTTATGAACATGCGGGTCTGGCCGCGGCTGGTGGATGGCGTGGGCATTTTGCGCGGAATCGAGGCCAATATTAAAAATGTGGATGGCGATATCGATTGCACCGGCCCGATGTTGGAGCAAATGGATTTAATCATTGCCGGTTTCCATGAACCGGTATTCCCGCCTCAGGATAAAGCGACCCATACCGCCGCGATGATTGCGACCATGGCCAATGGCGATGCGCATATCATCAGCCATCCCGGCAACCCTAAATTTCCCATCGATATTCGCGCCGTCGCCGAGGCCGCCGCCAGGTATAATGTGGCGTTGGAGTTGAATAACTCCTCCTTTATGCACTCGCGTAAGGGAAGCGAGGCAAATTGCCAGGCCATCGCGGAAGCCGTACGTGATGCGGGAGGATTGCTGTCTTTAGGTACGGATTCCCATATCGCCTTTTCCCTGGGGGACTTCACCCATTGCGAACGTATTTTGCAGAAGGTCGATTTCCCGCAGGATCGTATTTTAAACGTCAGTCCCCGGCGGGTATTGGACTTCCTTGAACTGCGGGGAAGGCCCGCAATCGCCGAGTTCGCCGATCTGTGATCGTGTCACTAAAAATAATGAGCAGGTTTTGAATGAATGAGTTTTCTATCGTATGTCGCATCCTGGGTACGTTGTTTTATCGCCAGCCTCAGGATCCGGTGGTGACGCCGCTGCTTTCTTTGATCCAGACGGGCAAGCTTCAACCGCACTGGCCGCTGGAGCAGGATGCGCTGCTGGCGCGTTTGCAAAAAGGGAGCGATATTCCCGCCATCGCGGAAGATTATCAAAGGTTGTTTGTCGGCGAAGCCTGCGCCGTCTCGCCCTGGCGCTCCGCCTATGATACGGCAGACAACGCCGCGGATGTGCGTACGTTTTTACAGCAGCGGGGCATGCCGCTGAATGAAGGCGCCGTCGACCACTTCGGCGGATTGCTGCTGGCGGCGTCATGGTTGGAAGATCAGTCGCAGGAAGATGAAAGCGCGGCGCAAATCGAACTCTTTGACGAATATCTGCTGCCCTGGAGCGATCGCTTTTTAGGCAAGGTCGAAAGTCATGCCGAGACGGCGTTTTATCGCACCCTGGCGATTATCTGTCGTGAGGCGCTTGATGCCATGCGCGAAGAGCTGGATGAAGCGCAAGCCTTGCCGGACTCGAACGCTGAGTAAATCAAGGCGGGGGCTGTGCAGGTGACGGCGTCGCCGTCACCTGAAACGCCGATCAGTCTGTGAACAAGATAATGATTTTTCCCGGTTTTATTTCGATTCCTTTCGCCATTTTCTTCGCTAACGCTTCCGCTGTGCTGTGATCCGCATTCAGGATATAAGCGGGTTTCTGCGCAAAATAGGTTTTCAGCGATTGGTTCAGATAAGGGCTTAGCGTATCCATCACCGTCTGCATTTTTTCGGGTTGCACGGTGTAATCGACCAATTCCATGTCTTTCAGATAAATTGCGCCCTGATTTTTATCAAACACCGGCTGCGCCTGCAAGGTCAGCTTCATGTCAGCGGTCTGATTGCCGAGCAGCGACGTGATATCGACCTTGGCATTGCCGGACAGGGTGACTTTACCGGGCTCCGCTCTGCCGATTTGGCTGGTCAGTTCGGTTAATACGATATTGGCGTCCACCACGCCGGGGATGCCCAACTGTTTTTGATAATCGTTATGCTTTTGCAGGTACTCGTTGACTTCTTGCTCATTAAGCGTGTACTGCGTCAGTTTGTTACAGCCGCTCAGTGTGAATGCGAGCAGCAATGCCGCGGCAGCAAATCCCAACTTCTTCATTATTCCGGCCTCAAAGATCATTTTTACATGGGTAATCTATTGCAAACGCAGGGTGCATGGCGAGGAGAATATTACCAATCGGATAGCGCTGAAAGTAGCGCCCTTGCTTGATCATAAAGCAAGGGCGTGGCCGTTGCTTATTGGGCGAGGCTGCTCAGTAAGGTGATCTGCGTCTGCTTGGCGATATTGTCACGGTATGCGCCGACGCGTGACGGCAGCGTGACGCCAGCGACAATCGACAAGGAACGCAACGTTGGGAAGAGATGAATATCATCTGTGGAGAGTTCGCCATTGCAGGCGTTCGGCTGGACAATCAGCGGATCCAGCTCCAGCAGATCGTTATTCAGTTTTTTAATCAGACCGGCGGAGTGGGCGAGATGCTCTTCAAAACTGCCTATCTGCGCTTCTTTCTTACTGATGAAGTACTGGCGGGCCGATGCGTTGGCGAACTCTTCAAACGCCGCTTTGGCAAAACGCGGAATAATCAGCCGCGCGGTATAGTCGGAGACTTTGCGCAACCAGGCGGTAATCGCCGGGTTGGTTGGGCCGGTCAATAGCGGTTTTTTATCGTAATTATCAATGTAATTAACGATATCCATACTTTCCGGCATAAAACTGCCGTCATCTTTTTGCAGGATCGGCACCATTTTTTGTCCGATCATTTTTTTGGGCGTTTCTTCATCATCATTAGCTAAGACCAGCAACTCGACAGGGATATTCTTCAGGCCGAAAATCATGCGTGCTTTTACGCAGAAAGGGCAATGATCGTAAACATATAATTTCATACTCGGTATCCTCTGATCTGCTGATAAAACAATGGCCGCAAGCGCGACCTTGAATGAAACATGTCCTTAAACGACGACGTAACAATCAATTGAATGTATTAGGGAAGTATGGGGGCCAATACCCGCGAGATCAAATGCGCCGCTAAAATAGCGGGATCAGTGACCGCCAAGCATGGCGGGTTCAATGCGGCGCAAATTGAACTGCCAATACAATGCGGCCAGCGTCAGCAAACCGATAACGCCCAACATAAACCAGGGAAGCGCCGGTTGTTCCAACGCGTGTCCCGCGTCGAACAACCAGCCGCCGCCGCTATAGCCAATGGCGCCGCCTAATGCCAATCCAAGACGGCTAAATCCCATGTAGCTGCCGCGCGCCCGCGGATCCGCCAATGAGGCGCCCAGCGTTTCGCGCGCGGGTTCGGCAATAATCGAACCGATATAAAACAGGCTGATTAACATCAGCAAGGATTGCAGGCTGGTGGTCAAACCGATGGGGAACATGCTGATGGTCATGATCAGCAACCCGGCCATCAGGCGTTGCTCCAGACGGTAATGTTTTTCGCTCCAGCGGGCGAGCGGGTATAGCAGCGTCAGCGACAAGGTCGCCTCAATGGCATACATCCATTTTATCGCCGTCGGCGTGCCGGCAATTTCATTCACCATAATCGGCAGCATCAGCAAGACCTGAACGGACAGCATGTAATAGCCGGTCAGCGTTAACACATAGGTCAGGAAGCGACGATCGCGGATCACGCGGGCCATCCCTTCCTGCATGGGGGTTCTGGCGGTCGAGGTTCGATAAGCGGGCAGAAATTTCCAGTTCAGCGCCGCCGCCAGCACGAAAATCACGGCGCCGGCCCAGCAGACCAGTTCAAAATCATAGCGTAGCAGCCAACTGCCGATAAGCGCGCCGATCACCGCCCCGGCGCTGTCCTGCATCATCAACAGGGAGTAAAAACGTCCGCGCTCCTGAGGACGAACCAATTTTACCACCAGCGCGGTTCGCGGCGGGTCGAACAGCGTGCCGCCCAGGCCGGAAAGCGCACAGGCCAGCCATAACAGCCAGGGCTGATCGGCGAGCGCCATAAACACGAAACCTGACGCGCGTAACAGCATTCCGGTCACGATCATCGGTTTCGCGCCGAAGCGGTCGGCAATCGCGCCGGCGAAAATCCCCAGCCCTTGCTGAATAAACTGGCGTAAGCCCAGCGCAATCCCCACCAACAGCGCCGCCCAACCCAGTTGATCGACGAAGCGAATGGATATAAGCGGGAAGACGACAAAGAAGCCCAGCACCACCAGCATATTATCCAGTAATAGAAAATATTTACCTGAGCTACGAACTTGCGACATCAGGGGCATGATTCACCACGAGGACGAAGGAGAAAATAATAACAGTGGTTATTTTGTACTCTATTTGCCGATTGCGATAGCCTGTTGATGGATAATATTTTTTTATCGTCAGAACGATATCTGAGTAACATTTTCAGTATAAAATTAAGAATTATCGAATCGATCGCGCAATAACTCAGCGACGGGGGTTTTACGCCGGAGAATTTATCCGGTTATAGTAGCGTTATCGGCAGCGACCCCTATTTTCTGCTTATATAGGGTACTTATCTTTTCATCCCGATAAATTTTTCTTATCGAACAACCCGCAACCCAGGGGGAGGAATGTTTGGCTATCGTTCTACACCGTCAAAAGTTCATTTAACAACCGAACGGATGGTGGTGCGTTTGGCTCATGAGCGTGATGCCTGGCGTCTGGCTGAATACTATTCAGAGAATCGTGACTTTCTCAAGCCCTGGGAGCCAGTTCGGGATATCAGCCACTGCTATCCTTCCGGTTGGCACGCGCGCCTGAGCATGATCTGTGATATGCATAAACAAGGCAGCGCCTATTATTTTCTGCTGCTTGATCCGAATGAAAGCGAAATCCGGGGCGTGGCGAACTTCAGCAATGTGCTGCGTGGCGCTTTCCATGCCTGCTATCTGGGCTACTCCCTCGGACAGAAATGGCAGGGGCAGGGGTTGATGTTCGAAGCGTTGCAACCGGCGATACGCTATATGCAGCGTCAGCAGCATATACACCGGATTATGGCCAACTATATGCCGCATAATCATCGCAGCGGCAATTTACTGGCGCGATTGGGGTTCGAGCGTGAAGGTTATGCGAAAGACTATCTGCTCATCGATGGAAAATGGCAGGATCATGTTCTGACCGCGCTGACGAATAATGACTGGAAACCAAAACGCTAAGGAATCGTGATGAAATATCAGCTAAGCGCCAAAGAAGCCCGAGTGATTGGCTGCCTGTTGGAAAAGCAGATTACCACGCCGGAACAGTATCCGATGTCGTTGAACGGCATAACGACGGCCTGCAACCAGAAAACGAATCGCGAACCGGTCATGGAACTGAGTGAAAGTGAGGTGCAGCAGACGCTCGATTTGCTGGTAAAAAAACACTTCCTGCGCACGCTCAGCGGATTTGGCAATCGCGTGGTGAAATATGAGCATCGCTTTTGCAATTCCGAGTTCGGCGATCTGAAGTTTTCTCCGGCCGAGGTGGCGCTGGTGGCGACATTGCTGTTGCGCGGCGCGCAAACGCCCGGCGAGTTGCGGACGCGGGCTGCTCGACTGCATGAATTTGCGGATGTCGCTGAAGTGGAAACGCTGCTGGCGCAGCTCCAGCAGCGGGAAGACGGGCCGTTTACGGCGCGTCTGCCGCGTGAACCCGGCAAGCGCGAAAGCCGTTATATGCACCTTTTCAGCGGCGAACCGAGCGAGGCGGCTGCGCCTGCCGAGGATAGCGACACGGAGAGTGGCGATCTGGCGGCGCGCGTGGAAATACTGGAAAAAGAAGTCGCAGAGCTCAAGCGGCAACTTGCCGCGCTGCTGGCGTGATCGGATCATTCCTGTTGGGAGATATCTCATGGCCGCGAGCTCCGTGGTGAAAAACAGTCAGACTACCCAGCCTGATTCGCCGGGCAACCAGCCTCGAATTGGCATTGTCGGGTTGGGTTCCATTGCGCAAAAAGCCTATTTGCCGATACTCACGCAGGCTAATCGTTGGCAGCTGATCGGCGCATTTTCTCCCGATCGCACAAAGACGCAACGCATTTGCCGGCAATATCGGATCAACGATTTTACCGATCTGGCAACGCTGGCGGCGGCGTGCGACGCCATCTTCGTGCATAGCAGCACCGCGACGCATTTTTCCGTCGTCAGTACGCTGCTTGACGCCGGCGTTCATGTTTATGTCGATAAACCGTTGGCGGAGACGATTGAACAGGCTGAAGCGCTGGTTGAACTGGCGGCGCGGCGGCAAAAAGTGCTGATGGTTGGATTTAACCGACGTTTTGCGCCGTTATACCAGCAGTTGAAGCGTCAGTTAACACAGCCGGCGTCGCTAAGGATGGATAAACACCGCATCGATAACGTCGGGCCGCAGGATATGCGATTTACCCTGCTGGACGATTATCTGCATGTGGTGGATACGGCGCTCTGGCTGATGGACGGGCAGGCCAGACTGGTCGGCGGCGTGTTGCAATGCAATGCGCAAGGGCAACTTCATTATGCCGAACATCATTTTCAGACCGATAACGGTCAAATAACCACCAGCATGCACCGTCGTGCCGGCAGTCAACGGGAATGGGTTCAGGCGGTGACTGACGGCGCGCTTTATCAGGTCGACAATATGTATGAATGGCGGCAGGAGCGCCAGGGGCTGACGACGGCACATTCCGCGCCGTCCTGGCAAACCACGCTGGAGCAACGGGGATTTGTCGGCGCGGTGAATCATTTTATTGATGCGCTGGAACAACGGAAACCTGCGGAAACATCGGGTTATCAGGCATTACGCGCCCAGAGAATGATCGAGGAACTGCTGAGAATGCGCTGAAAAACTCGGCGGTCATGACAATCCCCGGTAGCTATTGAGCGCGCAATGCGTAGACTAACGGCACCGCGAAATCAGGATGACCGCCGAATGGTCGACTCGAACCCCGAACCTTTCAGAATATAATCGGATGAATTTACTTAAATCACTGGCAGCCGTCAGTTCAATGACCATGCTTTCGCGCCTTTTAGGCTTTGTGCGCGATGCAATCGTAGCGCGGGTTTTTGGCGCTGGAATGGCGACAGATGCGTTTTTTGTCGCCTTTAAGCTTCCCAACCTGTTACGCCGTATTTTTGCCGAGGGCGCATTCTCTCAGGCTTTTGTCCCGATCCTGGCCGAATACAAAAGTCAGCAGGGGGATGAAGCGACCCGAACCTTTCTCGCTTATGTTTCCGGCATGCTGACGCTGATTTTGGCGTTGGTGACGGTCGCCGGGATGGTGGCCGCCCCCTGGGTGATTATGGTGACGGCGCCCGGTTTTGCCGCCACCGCCGATCGGTTCGAACTGACATCGGCGCTGCTGAGGGTGACTTTCCCTTATATCTTGCTGATTTCCCTGGCATCAATGGTGGGATCGGTTCTGAATACCTGGAACCGCTTCTCCGTGCCGGCTTTTGCCCCGACGCTATTAAACGTCAGCATGATTGGATTCGCGCTGTTCGCCACGCCGTATTTCCATCCGCCGGTCATGGCGCTGGCCTGGGCGGTGCTGGTCGGCGGACTGCTCCAGCTTGCTTATCAATTGCCGCACCTGAAAAAGATCGGCATGCTGGTTCTGCCCCGCATCAAATGGCGCGAACCGGGTGTCTGGCGGGTGATGAAATTGATGGCGCCAGCGGTGTTGGGCGTGTCGGTGAGTCAAATTTCCCTGATCATTAATACCATTTTCGCCTCTTTTCTTAGCGAAGGCGCGGTGTCGTGGATGTATTACGCCGATCGGTTAATGGAGTTTCCGTCGGGGGTGCTGGGGGTTGCGCTGGGAACCATTCTTTTACCTTCGCTGGCGAAAAGCTTCGCCAGCGGCGATCAGGGGGAATATTCCCGGTTGATGGATTGGGGACTGCGCCTGTGCTTTATCCTGGCGCTGCCAAGCGCCGTCGCCCTGGGGATTCTGGCGCAACCGCTGACGGTTTCATTGTTCCAATACGGCAAATTCAGCGCCTTTGATGCGGCGATGACGCAGCGCGCGCTGATCGCCTATTCGGTAGGACTGATGGGGCTTATCGTGGTGAAAGTGCTGGTTCCCGGTTTTTACTCGCGGCAGGATATTAAAACGCCGGTAAAAATCGCGATGGTGACGCTGGTGCTGACGCAGGTGATGAACCTGATTTTTATTGGGCCGTTGCAGCATGCCGGGCTGGCGTTATCCATTGGTCTGGCGTCCTGTCTGAATGCCGGATTACTGTTCTGGCAATTGCGTAAGCAGGATATTTTTCATCCTCGGCCGGGCTGGTTCCGTTTTCTAGTGAAGCTTGCCGTAGCCGTTATTGTGATGTCCCTGGTATTGCTCGCTATGCTGTGGTGGATGCCGCCCTGGGATATGGGCGGTATGACCGCCAGGATCATGCGGCTGCTGGCGGTTGTGGCGGTCGGCGCGGGTTCTTACTTCGCCATGCTGGCATTGCTGGGCTTTCGTCCGCGGGACTTTGCGCGGCGCAGCACCTGATGGGGATTGAGTCCGTTGGATAGCAAAGCACCATTAGAGATTGATTCTAATGGTGCTGAGGTTGATTGGCAAAGTGCGTCGAGCGGTGAGAATGGATAGTTCGTAAAGACGCCGCAAGTACGTCCCTGTAAGCTCGAGCCGCGCCGTCCCTGGCGCGGACGCTTTACTCTTCTATTCCATTCTCACCGTTCTGGTTCAGTAGATAGGTTTGTCAACTGTCTGAGCACCATTAGAGATTGATTCTAATGGTGCTTTAGTTTATTGAAATCGGCTATTTCCCGCCATTTTCATTGCGCGTCAACGTTACATCTTCTCTACGGTTTCAATACCCAGCGTATCCAAACCTTGTTTCAGCGTTTTGGCGGTCAGCCGCGCCAGTTTCAGGCGACTTTGCCGAATCTCATCGCTTTCCGCGTTCAAAATCGGGCAATGCTCGTAGAAACCGGAGAACAGGCCGGCCAAATCATACAGATAAGCGCACATCACATGCGGCGTGCCGTCGCGGGCGACGGTCGTGATGATTTCTTCAAATTGCAGCAGACGGGTGGCGAGAGCAAACTCACGGTCGTCATTCAGGGTCACCGGTTGAGTCAGGCTCTCTTCCTGAATACCGGCGCGTTTGAAGATCGATGCCACGCGGGTGTAGGCATATTGCATATAGGGCGCGGTATTGCCCTCGAATGACAACATGTTATCCCAGTCAAAGATGTAATCCGTGGTGCGGCTTTTCGACAGGTCGGCGTATTTTACCGCGCCGATGGACACCACTTTCGCCAGCTCATGCAGTTCATCGCCGTCCATCTGCGGATTTTTCGCCGCGATAAGTTTACTGGCGCGATCATAAGCCTCATCCAGCAAATCGGAGAGCTTGATGGTACCGCCGGAACGGGTTTTAAACGGTTTGCCGTCTTTGCCCAGCATCATGCCGAACATATGATGTTCCAGACTGACGGAATCCGGTACATAACCGGCTTTACGCACGATGGTCCAGGCTTGCATCAGATGCTGATGTTGGCGGGAGTCAATGTAGTAAAGCACCCGGTCGGCGTGCAACTGCTCGTAACGGTATTTCGCGCAGGCGATGTCTGTGGTGGTGTAGAGATAGCCGCCATCTTTTTTCTGGATGATGACGCCCATCGGTTCGCCTTCCTTGTTTTTAAATTCATCAAGGAATACCACCGTCGCGCCTTCGCTTTCGACCGCCAGCCCTTTGGCTTTCAGGTCGGCGACGATGTCCGGCAACATGCTGTTATAGAGACTTTCGCCCATCACATCATCTTTGGTCAGCGTGACGTTAAGACGATCATAGGTAATCTGATTCTGCGTCATGGTGATGTCGACGAGCTTGTGCCACATCTGACGACAGTATTCATCGCCGCCCTGCAACTTCACCACATAGCCACGGGCCTTTTCAGCGAACTCGGCGTCTTCGTCATAATGCTTTTTCGCTTCGCGGTAGAATGCTTCAAAATCGGACAGCACCATCTCATCGGCACGATCATTCTGCACTTTTTCAAGATAGGCGATCAGCATACCGAACTGCGTACCCCAGTCGCCGACGTGGTTGGCGCGAATGACGTGATGACCGAGAAATTCCTGCGTACGCACGGCGGCATCGCCGATAATGGTGGATCGCAGATGGCCGACGTGCATTTCTTTCGCCACGTTGGGGGCGGAATAATCGATAACGATGGTCTGTGGTTCAACCGGCGCCACGCCCAGTTTAGGGGCGTGCAATGCATTCTCTACCTGGCTGGCGACCCACTGTTTATCCAGAAAGATGTTAATAAAGCCGGGGCCGGCGATTTCTGTTTTTGCGGCGATGCCATCCAATGCTAATAACTGAACGACTTTTTCCGCCAGCTGACGCGGCGGCATGCCGAGCTGCTTGGCAACGGCCATCACGCCATTGGCCTGATAATCGCCAAACTGTGCTTTTGCCGATTGACGGACCTGAGCTTCGCTCCCGATTGGAGCACCCGCAGCGGCCAATGCCTGGCTGACTTTTTCGGAGAGAAGAGCCTGTATATTCACCGGTTTACCTTAAATAAAAAATCAAGCCCTGCTTATACCATATTTGCCTTGATGAGTCAGCAGATGGGGGAGGTTGTTGCGGTAGAATATGACAGGTTCACAGTTAAATGCGGGTGGGGAAATGGGACAATTGGCTATTAACAATACTTATAATTCTTGTGTAAAACCCCGAGAACAATAGATAACTTGTTTTTAACGTTTCTTTGTTCGGGGATGGGCACCGATTTTTTGTTCATTCCTGATTCTAAAGTGGCGAAAAATAGCATAGGCCGCAATGACAATCAGCAGAACTGAAATGATTAATAGCATCATGGTTATGACTCAAGATTATTATTTGATGGTTCAAATTATCCTGTTTTTTTTCATCATTCAATGGGGGAATTTTTATTTAAGATAACTCTCAATGAAAATGAGACAAGGCTCGTTCGCCGCCTCGCTATATCCATAAGGTAATGATAAAGTTATTTATACCATTTTTAGTCATCATAGTAGCATTGTCAGCGTTTTTACTTAATCAAATCACTTGGTTGAGTAAGCTTATTTTGATGGAGACTTTTTGCTGCCCGGCATGCAATCACTTTGGCTATTTGTTTATTAATCAATCTTTTCTTCGTGCATTTTCCATAATAATCTTATGTCTGCTTTTGTGCTAAAGGCACGAAAAATCAAAAATGAGGAAAATATAGGGTTATTAACAAAAAATTATGGCCGTAGATATTATGACCATGTAAATTATTCATTAACAGTTTAAATAACTAGTAAGGAGTTTATATCCGGTATGTTATCTGAAGATTTGGCACTCGATTTGCTGCGTTTTGAGCAGGAGTTAAATAGGTTCGCCGCGCTGCTTCGGTTGGATTTGTCGCAGTTCAGCGCCGACCATATTTCGTTGCGCTGTCATCAATTTGCGAC
Organism: Brenneria sp. g21c3; assembly: GCF_040240345.1. Classification (NCBI taxonomy): domain Bacteria; kingdom Pseudomonadati; phylum Pseudomonadota; class Gammaproteobacteria; order Enterobacterales; family Pectobacteriaceae; genus Brenneria; species Brenneria sp. g21c3. The sequence goes on from NZ_JBEIAB010000003.1 coordinate 11,787, forward strand.
GGCTGAACGCTGGAAAGCGCAAATGCTGAGACGAGGGACGCTGTTTTCCGAAAAAATGATCAATGGCCGGATTATCTGCTTGTTTATATTAGATGCGAAAATCAATGTCGGCCCCTGGCGAATTGACTGTATTGAGCTGCCCTGGCCAGGAAAGAAGCATTATCCCCACGAAGGCTGGGAACATGTGGAGTTAGTCTTGCCGGGCGATCCGGAAACGCTGCATCAACGGGCGCTGGCCTGTTTATCTGATGACGCGCTGCGTTCGCCTGGCGTAAAATTCAACTTCAGTTCACCGCAGGGTGAAAACGAGCGGCTGCCTAATCCTACCCTGGCTGTTTCTAATGGTAAGGTAACGATAAAATTTCATTCATGCGATATTCGCGATATTGTCATAAGTGAAAGCGATAGCAAATAAAATCGGTTGTAATTGACAAATTTAGATAATGAACATTAATCCATCAGAAGTCTCTTCATCACGCGGCGCGTATTAATGAAATTGTGGTTTATGTCATATTTATTTCAACTCCTTATCGTGTCCATTGTGACCATCATCTCCTTCCGCCGCACGCTTGAATGCCATAGTTAGTTATTCTCGTAATTAAGGATGCTCTCACATTCTTTGTCTAATTAAGGGAAATGAAATTCAGTGGTATTCAGTTGTTTTAATGGAGGTGGAGATGGCGAAACTGGAGGTGAGTTGCTATAGCATTGAATGCGCGCTAACCGCAGAGCAGGCAGGGGCGGACCGGGTTGAACTCTGTTCCGGCCTGCGGGATGGCGGGGTCACGCCGGCCTATGGAATATTGCGAAGCGCGCGCGAAAAAATAGACATTCCCGTGCATCCCATGGTGCGTCCGCGCGGCGGTGACTTCTGCTATAGCGAAACGGAGTTCGCCGCGATGAAATACGATATTGAACAAATAAGGGCGATGGGCTTTCCGGGCGTGGTCTTGGGTATGCTCGATGCCGAAGGACATATTGATTTACCGCGGATGAGAGAGATTATGGCGCTGTCTCAGGGGCTGGAGGTCACCTTTCATCGCGCATTCGATATGTGCCTGAACCCGCATGTCGCGCTGCAACAACTGACCGACCTGGGCGTTTCCCGTATCCTGACTTCCGGTCAACAACAGACGGCAGAAAGCGGATTGGCATTATTACGTGAACTAACCCGCGCCAGTCGTGGTCCAATCATTATGGCTGGTTCCGGCGTGCGGTTAACCAACCTGCATAAATTTCAGCAAAGCGGCATTCAGGAACTGCAAAGCTCCGCCGGACAGTGGTCGCCGTCAGTGATGCGCTATTGCAAAATAGGCGTTTCCATGTGTTTTGACAGCGATATTGATGAGTTCAGCCACTATTGCGTTGATGGCGATGTGGTCGCCGCGATGAAGCGGGCGTTGAGTTCAGACCATAGGATATCGTCGGTTTCATAACTAATTTCAGGTTGAGCGTGCGTCAACCTGCCAGAGCACCTTGCCGCGCAGCATTCCATCAGGTTTGCTTGCGAGTACCAAGCCCCGGCGTGTTGCCGGGGCTTTTTTTATTTACCTGAATTGAGACATGGCGGCAAAAAATAGCAATGTGGATGCGACGATGATAAACATCATTAGGGTTTTACGCAGCAGCGGCATAGCCCCGATTCGGCTTGATGTCAGGATTCTCTCGATAAGCGATAGCGCAGGGATCATTATCAGGATGAACAAAAAGACGAACAGGGCAACGAAAGGCGGATAAGTCATACATCTGCTATCTCTTGTCTGGCGGCGGATCTATCACATGAACCAGAAACTGCGTTGTCTCGGTGGTCAGCGAGACGAACTCAGGCTTCTGTTTCCTCGCCGATAATGCCTCAAAAAGCGCGCTAACATGTGATGTGCTAAGTGAGCGCATCATCCGCCGTTGATGTTTTTTGCTATGGGCTACCATGGTTACTCCAAAAGAGTCGCCCGAAGGCGACTCAGGTGGTTTCAACACTTAGGAGATGCTTGTTGGCCACTACCAATAACCAACATTAGAATTTTAACGATAATGATAACCATTATCAAGTAAAAATCTGAAATATGCTTGTGAACGATACGGTCGGCGATATTGAGTGCGGTTCAGGGCAAGATAGCGACAAGTTTCATTCGTGCTGGCTTACGCCATTGCGCGTACTTCGACGTTACGCGCGTCGAGAAGAGAATGCCGCCGTCGGCGTTATCGACGATGGCGACGGACTGACAGAAAAGAGATGCTGCGCGCGAAACCTCCTGACGGATTGTAAAAATCCCGGCGCGTTGCCGTCCGGGAGTTTTCCGCATTCAGGGTTTACGGGCGACCAATACGGCGCGTACCGGCGCGGGGTATCCTTCAATGGTTTTACTCTGGTCGTGCGGATCGAGAAAATCAGCCAGCGATTCGCTGAGCATCCAATCGGTTCTGCGCTGTTCCTCTGGCGTGGTGGTACAAATATCCACGACTTCGACGTCTGTAAACCCGCATTTTATCAGCCACTGCGTCAGCGCGGCAGGCGAGGGGATAAAGTAGACGTTGCGCATTTGCGCATAGCGTTCGCCCGGCACCAGCACCTGATTTTCATCCCCTTCGATGACCAGCGTTTCCAACACCAGTTCGCCGCCGGACGCCAACTGATTTTTCAATTGCCACAGATGGTCGAGCGGCGAGCGGCGATGATACAGCACGCCCATGGAAAATACGGTGTCGAATGCCGCCAGTTCCGGCAACTGCTCTATCCCGAGAGGCAACACGTGGGCGCGCTGATCGTCGCCTAACAGTTTACGTACGGCTTCGAACTGGCATAAGAACAGCTGCATGGGATCAATCCCGACGGCCAGTCGCGCGCCTTCGCCGACCATGCGCCACAGATGATAGCCGCTGCCGCAACCGACATCGAGAATCAGCCGATCCTGCAACGGGCTAATGTGAGGCAGCACGCGCTGCCATTTCCAGTCGGATCGCCATTCGGTATTAATGTTGACCCCATACAGCGAAAACGGGCCTTTTCGCCACGGCATCAGGTTGCGCAGCAGCATTTCTATGCCTTCCCGCTGGCCGGCGGAAATAGCGGGCGTCATGCCGGCGGTTACGCCGTCAACGAGATCCAGATGGGTGGGCGTCAGGGAGGGAAGGTGCTCCAGCGTGTTGAACCACAGCTTGAATTTACCGTGCAGAGATTCCTGCTGCCAGCGACTCAACTGTGAAGGCAGCGTATTAAGCCAGTGGCTAAGCGGACCTTTGGCGATTTGCTGATAAAAGTTGCCGAAATCGATCACCGCTGTTCCCCTGTTTTGATCGCTAATAATGAACCAAAATTAAAGCACTGAAACCAGAGTTCGCCATGCTCGAAGCCCGCCTGTTTCAAGCGGTTTTTATGCGTATCGACGGAATCCGTCAGCATCACGTTTTCCAACATGCTGCGTTTCTGGCTTATTTCCAATTCGCTGTAGCCGTTCGCGCGCTTGAAGTCGTGGTGCATATTGAATAACAGCTCGCCCACCTCGGCATCGGCAAAACTGAATTTTTCCGACAGCACCAGCGCGCCGCCCGGTTTTAACCCCTGATAAATCCGGTCGATCAAGAGCTGGCGGTTGTCCGGCTGTAGAAACTGGAGCGTGAAGTTCAGCACCACCATGGAGGCGTTCTCGATTTCGACATTGAGAATATCGGCCTCCAGAATCTCGACCGGCGTATCGGAGCGGAAAGCGTCAATATGGCTGCGGCAGCGTTTGACCATCGCCGGGGAGTTATCCACCGCGATAATTTTGCAGCCCGGCACATGAATATTGCGACGCATCGACAGCGTGGCCGCCCCTAACGAGCAACCCAGATCGTAGATCCGGCTATCAGGCTGCACAAAACGTTCCGCCAGCATGCCGATCATCGAAATGATGTTGGAATAGCCGGGAACCGATCGCTGAATCATATCGGGAAAGACTTCAGCGACGCGTTCGTCGAATGTCCAATCACCTAGATTGGCGATGGGAGCGGAAAAGAGCATGTCGCGGTTTGGCATGGCAAAAATAATGGTTGAGATAAATAAATGAGGGGAAGCATTCTAGCAGAATGGCGTAAGAAAGCATGTATACCCGTCATCTTTCAGGTTGCAGGCGGAGATTCGCTGGCAGCGCGGAGCCGGTTTATTGTTTGGCCGCGCCGTTTGCCGGACGACCGCTTGAGTCGGGGGAAATAAAATGATTAATACAACGTAAATACCATTTCCCATGGCAGGTAATAAAGATTAATCAGCGACATCAGCAGTAGAGAAACGTAGGTTGCCGCCATACCTGAACGTCTCCAGCGGAATTCACGTTGACGCAAACCGTAGTAATGAAATAGGCGTCCGACAATCAGCAAAATGCCGCATAGGTGGATCATTGCCACAATCGCGCCGTTCATTTCCATCAGGATCAACAAAATTGCGCCGATGGGAATATATTCCACCGCATTGCCATGTACCCGAATGGCCGTTTGCAGCTCATAAAATCCGCCATCCCCATAGGCCACGCGGTACTGCATTCTAAGCTTAACAACGTCGATAGATAACTTAATCAGCAACAATGCGCCAAGCACTACGTAGAGTGCGCTTACCATTTTTAACTCCATGATCTAACCGAAAACGGCTTGCAGAATAATAGCTTTCCGCAGCAAAACTGTCGCCTGTAAAGCCAACTTTTTTTATTGGCGTTTTTTTATTAAAAAGAAATGCGATTACGGTTTTTTTTATAAATAAACAGACTAACGGATCATGAAACGCTTCATCGCCGGCGGTTAAAACAGCGACGCCTGCTGAGGCCAGTCCGGCTGCGACGGCAACGCGGGAATGATACCGGCCAGCAACGGCCACAGTTGTTGCGCCAGCGCCGGCGCATCGCCGATATCCGGCGTATGAATAAACAGAAAAGGCTGAGCATTCGTCCACTGCGACAGCTTGCTTAACCACGGTTGAAACCAATGCAGATTTTCCTGAAGGTTTTCACTGCCGATAAAGCGAATGATGGGCTGAGTCGCGGTTAATACGGCATGAACCGGCACGCGCGGTTTTTTGCGCTGCGCCTCACGCATTGCCGGGCTGTCCGGCGCGGCATGATGGACGGGCCGACTGTCCATGATAACGCGGTTAATCCCGCGCTGCTGCAAGCCCTGATTCAAGGCGCGTTCACTGTCGCCTTTAGCAAAAAACTGCGGATGGCGAACTTCCACGCCGTAACTAAATCCGCGCGGCAATGCATCAAGGAATCGCCATAGCGTCGAAAGCTGAGCCGGACCGAAGGCCGCCGGCAGTTGCAGCCAAAGTTGCCCAATCCGCGTCGCCAGCGGTTCCAGACACTGGAAAAAGCTGATGATATCCTGCTCGCAATGGCGTAAGGCCGCCTGATGACTGATGGCGGACGGAAATTTGAAACAGAAGCGAAAGTCATCGCTGGTCATGTCTCGCCAGCGCGTCACCAGCTCGCGATTGGGCAAGGCGTAAAATGTGGTATTCCCTTCCACGCAGTTAAAGTAGCGGGAATAGTCAGCCAGATCGTGCAATCCTAAACGACTCCAGGCAGGATGTTGCCACTGAGGTAATCCGATATACATTATTGTGTTCCGGTAACAAATTACCCCTATATTAGCGATCATTTCATTAACCGATAATGGTAATTATCAAAAAGAGTGCGCGGACAATCCGCAGAGCGTTACCTACATACTTATCGTCCGGGTGAATTTCCTTTATAATGGCCGCCTTTTTTCACCGGACAGTAATCCAGAAAAACCATGCCGCCCAGCAAACAGACCACGGCTTTTTCCACGGCCAGAGGCAGATGCAAAAGGGTGAGTTGCGCGGCTGAGTAAAAGGACATAGTGATGCGTACTGAATATTGCGGACAGTTGAATTTGTCCCATGTGGGCCAGGAAGTGACATTGTGCGGTTGGGTTAACCGCCGCCGCGATCTGGGTGGTTTGATTTTTATCGACATGCGTGACCGTGAAGGTCTGGTCCAGGTGTTTTTTGATCCGGATCGGCAGGATGTGCTGAAACAGGCTGCCGAACTGCGCAACGAATTCTGCATCCAGCTTAAAGGCGTAGTACGCGCCCGTCCGGATAATCAAGTCAATAAGGATATGGCGACCGGTGAAGTCGAAATCCTCGCCACCGCGCTGACCATCATCAATCGCGCCGAGCCGCTGCCGTTGGATTCGAACCAGACCAACACGGAAGAAGCGCGTCTTAAGTACCGTTATCTGGACCTGCGTCGCCCGGAGATGGCGCAGCGTCTGAAAAGCCGTGCGCGTATTACCAGCTTTGTCCGGCGGTTTATGGACGAGCACGGCTTCCTGGATATTGAAACGCCGATGCTGACCAAAGCGACGCCGGAAGGGGCGCGTGACTATCTGGTGCCTAGCCGGGTGCATAAAGGCAAATTTTACGCGTTGCCGCAGTCGCCGCAACTGTTCAAACAGCTGCTGATGATGTCCGGCTTCGACCGTTACTATCAAATCGTCAAATGTTTCCGCGATGAAGATTTGCGCGCCGATCGTCAACCGGAATTTACCCAGATCGATGTGGAAACCTCGTTCATGACCGCGCCGCAGGTGCGTGAAGTGATGGAAAAACTGGTGCGCGAGCTGTGGCTGGAAATCAAAGGCGTGGATCTGGGCGACTTCCCGATTATGACCTTCGCCGAAGCCATGCGCCGTTTTGGTTCAGATAAACCGGATTTGCGTAACCCGCTGGAACTGGTAGATGTGGACGATCTGGTTAAAGACATTGAATTCAAGGTGTTCGCCGGTCCGGCAAATGACGCCAAAGGCCGTGTCGCGGCGATCCGCGTGCCGGGCGGCGCGCAGCTGAGCCGTAAGCAGATTGATGAATACGGCAAATTTATCGAAATTTACGGCGCGAAAGGGTTGGCGTATATCAAAGTCAATGAGCGCGCCAACGGCCTTGCCGGCGTGCAAAGTCCGGTCGCGAAATTCCTCGATGAAGCGATATTGTCCGCGCTGTTGGAACGCACCGGCGCCGCCGATGGCGATATCCTGTTCTTCGGCGCGGACAATGCCAAAGTGGTCACGGATGCGCTGGGCGCGCTGCGTTTGAAACTGGGACGCGACTTGAACCTGAACGAAGAAGATAGCTGGCGGCCGCTGTGGGTTATCGACTTCCCGATGTTTGAAGACGATGGCGAGGGCGGTCTGGCCGCCATGCACCATCCGTTTACCGCGCCGCGCGATATGACGCCCGGCGAGCTGGCGGCGAACCCGGTATCGGCGATCGCCAACGCCTATGACATGGTATTGAACGGCTATGAAGTGGGCGGCGGGTCGGTCCGTATTCATAACGGCGATATGCAGCAAACGGTATTCGGTATCCTGGGCATCAATGAACATGAACAGCGCGAGAAATTCGGCTTCCTGCTGGACGCGCTGAAATTCGGCACGCCGCCGCACGCCGGACTGGCTTTCGGGCTGGATCGTCTGGTGATGCTGCTGACCGGCACCGATAATATTCGTGATGTGATTGCGTTCCCGAAAACCACGGCCGCCGCCTGTCTGATGACGGAAGCGCCAAGTTTCGCCAATCCGAGCGCGCTGGATGAACTTTCCATCGCCGTGGTGGGAAAAGGCAAGGCCGCACAGGACAGTAAATTCGAGAATCAATGATATGACATACAAGCGACCCGTCTCGGTTCTGGTGGTGATTTATGCCCGCGATACCGGACGGGTGCTGATGCTGCAACGGCGTGACGACCCCGACTTCTGGCAATCCGTTACCGGTAGTCTGGAGGAGGGGGAAAGTACGACATGCGCCGCACAGCGTGAAGTTAAAGAAGAGGTTAATATTGATATATGCGCCGAGGCATTATCGCTCTTTGACTGTCAGCGCTGTATTGAGTTTGAGCTTTTTGCTCATTTAAGACGTCGCTATGCGCCGGGGATAACGCGCAATACGGAACATTGGTTCTGTCTGGCGTTACCCAGGGAACGCGAGGTGGAGATTAGCGAACACCTCGCTTACCAGTGGCTGGATGCGCCGAGCGCGGCGCAGCTTACCAAGTCGTGGAGTAACCGGCAGGCGATTGAGGAATTTGTTATTTATCCGGCCTGAACAGGCTTTTTTCGGAGATTTTTATGGCAGGTCATAGTAAGTGGGCCAACACAAAGCATCGTAAAGCAGCGCAGGACGCGAAGCGCGGTAAAATTTTCACTAAAATTATCCGCGAATTGGTTACCGCCGCCAGACTGGGCGGCGGCGATCCGGGGGCAAACCCGCGCCTGCGTGCCGCCATCGATAAAGCACTGTCCAACAATATGACGCGCGATACCCTGAACCGCGCCATCGCCCGCGGCGTGGGCGGTGACGACGACGCCAACATGGAAACCATCATTTATGAAGGGTACGGTCCCGGCGGCACTGCAGTGATGGTTGAATGTCTGAGCGACAACCGCAACCGCACCGTTTCCGAGGTGCGTCACGCGTTCACCAAAAGCGGCGGCAACCTGGGTACCGATGGTTCCGTCGCCTACCTGTTCAGCAAGAAGGGCGTGATCTCTTACGCGCCGGGTCTGGATGAGGATACGGTGATGGATGCCGCGCTGGAAGCCGGTGCGGACGACGTCGTAACCTATGACGACGGCGCTATCGATGTCTTCACGCCGTGGGAAACCTTCGGCGAAGTCAAGGATGCGCTGGATGCGGCGGGTCTGGTGGCGGAAGCGGCGGAAGTGTCCATGGTGCCTTCAACCAAGGCGGATATGGATGCGGAAACCGCGCCGAAACTGATGCGCCTGATCGATATGCTGGAAGATTGTGATGATGTTCAGGAGGTTTACCACAACGGTGAGATCTCCGATGAGGTGGCCGCATTACTGTAATCAGGGCGGCACGGTGATGGAAAGGTTGCGCCTTTCCGTCTGGCGAACCGGCGGAGCGTGGCGATGACAATCATACTCGGCATCGACCCCGGTTCGCGCGTGACGGGTTACGGCATCGTCCGCCAGCAGGGACGTCATATCGCCTACCTCGGCAGCGGCTGTATTCGCACGGTGGTCGACGATTTGCCTACGCGTCTCAAGCTGATTTATGCCGGCGTGAGCGAGATCATCACCCAGTTTCATCCGGATTGTTTCGCCATTGAGCAGGTCTTTATGGCCAAGAACCCTGACTCGGCGCTTAAGCTGGGGCAGGCGCGCGGCGCGGCGATTGTCGCGGCGGTGAATCAGGATCTGCCGGTGTTCGAATATGCGGCGCGTCTGGTAAAACAGACGGTGGTCGGCACCGGGGCGGCGGATAAAAAGCAGGTGCAGCATATGGTGCGGTCTCTGCTTAAATTATCCGCCAGTCCGCAGGCGGATGCGGCGGATGCGCTGGCGATCGCCATTACCCATTGCCATTCCAGCCAGAGCCTTATCCGGCTGGGCGTTGAGAAACGGCATCCGGCGCAAGGACGGTTGCGCTGAAGCTCAGGCTGGATATTCATCCAGCCTTTTTTATGTTATAAGCTATACATTATTCTAAGTTGATAAACGTAAAAGGAAGAGAACGTGATAGGTCGTCTCAGAGGCATTATCCTGGAAAAACAACCGCCGCAGGTGCTGATAGAAGCTAACGGCGTTGGCTATGAAGTCCACATGCCGATGACTTGCTTTTACGAACTCCCCGATCTTGCTCAGGAAGCCGTTATCTTCACCCATTTTGTGGTGCGGGAAGACGCCCAACTGCTGTTCGGCTTTAATGATAAGCAGGAAAGGGCGCTATTCCGAGAACTGATTAAAGTCAATGGCGTCGGACCCAAACTGGCGCTGGCGATCCTTTCCGGCATGTCCGCCGCGCAGTTCGTCAGCGCGGTGGAGCGGGAAGAGATCGGCGCGTTGATCAAGCTGCCCGGCGTGGGTAAGAAAACGGCCGAACGGCTGGTGGTGGAAATGAAAGATCGCTTTAAAGGCTTGAGCGGCGATCTGTTTAATTCGGCAAGCGACGTTCCGCTAACGCCGTCGTCGTCCGTCGATAGCGATGTCGGCGATCCAGAGGCCGAGGCCGCATCAGCGCTGATTGCTCTGGGCTATAAGCCGCAGGAGGCCAGTCGGCTTATCGCCAAGGTCGCTCGTTCAGATTCAGACTGCGAAACCCTGATCAGGGACGCGCTGCGCGCTGCGCTGTGAGGTATTCATGATTGAAGCAGATCGCCTGATTTCCGCAGAGGCCATCCCCGAAGAGGAATTTATCGACCGCGCCATTCGCCCGAAACTGCTGGCGGAGTATGTCGGTCAACCCCAGGTGCGCGAGCAGATGGAGATCTTCATTCAGGCCGCGCGTAAACGCGGCGATGCGCTGGATCATCTGTTGATTTTTGGTCCGCCGGGATTGGGGAAAACCACGCTGGCGAATATTGTCGCCAATGAAATGGGCGTGAATTTACGCACCACTTCCGGTCCGATACTGGAAAAAGCCGGCGATTTGGCGGCGCTGCTGACCAACCTGGAACCGCACGATGTCCTGTTCATCGATGAGATCCACCGTTTATCGCCCGTCGTGGAAGAGGTGCTGTATCCGGCGATGGAAGATTATCAACTGGATATCATGATTGGCGAAGGGCCGGCCGCCCGTTCGATTAAACTGGATTTGCCGCCGTTCACGCTGATTGGCGCCACCACCCGCGCCGGCTCGCTGACGTCGCCGCTGCGCGATCGTTTCGGCATCGTTCAGCGGCTTGAATTTTATCGCGTCGAGGATCTGCAACATATCGTCAGCCGCAGCGCGCAGTGTCTGGGGCTGGATCTCACTCACGACGGCGCGCTGGAAGTCGCTCGGCGTTCGCGCGGTACGCCGCGTATCGCCAACCGACTGCTGCGACGTGTGCGCGATTTCTCCGAGGTGAAGTCCGAAGGGGCAATCACCGCCGAGGTGGCTATGTTGGCGTTGGATATGCTGGCCGTAGACACCGAAGGTTTTGATTACATGGACAGGAAACTGTTGCTGGCGATTATTGATAAGTTCACGGGCGGCCCGGTGGGGCTGGACAACCTGGCGGCGGCCATCGGCGAAGAGCGGGAAACCATTGAAGATGTGATTGAACCGTTTCTGATTCAGCAGGGGTTTATTCAACGCACCCCGCGCGGGAGAATGGCGACGCAGCATGCCTATCGCCATTTCGGCCTGACGCGGGAGGAGTAGCCTGCATTACGCAGGCTGTTTCTTGATGAGACTGATGATAAACAGCAGAGAAGCGCACAGCACGACGGACGGGCCGGCCGGCGTGTTGTAACCGGCGGAAAACGCCAGACCGCCGGTAATGGCAACCATGCCAATCCCTATCGCGAAGCCGGCCATCTGCTCCGGCGTGCGGGCAAAACGGCGGGCGCTGGCGGCGGGAATGATCAGCAGCGAAGTGATGATTAGCGCACCGACGAACTTCATGGCGATGCCAATGGTCAAGGCGGTCACCAGCATCAGGATAAGCTTGGCGCGCGGCAGGTTGACGCCGTCGACATGCGCCAGCTCAGGGCTGATGGTCATGGATAACAGCGCCCGCCATTGCCAGCTCAGCACCGCAATCACCACGGCGACGCCGCCGCCGATGATCCACAGATCGTCGGCGGTGACGGAGAGTAAATCCCCGAACAGATATGCCATCAGATCCACCCGGACGTTATTCATCAAGCTCACGACGACTAACCCGAGCGACAGCGCGCTGTGCGCCATAATCCCCAGCAGGGTATCTATCGCCAGATAGGGCCGCCGTTCCAGCCACACCAGTCCGAGCGCCAGCGCTAGCGTAACGACGATGACGGCATAAAACAGATTAATATCCAGCAGTAAACCAAAGGCCACACCCAGTAGCGAGGCGTGAGCCAGCGTATCGCCGAAGTAGGACATACGTCGCCAGACGACAAACGAACCCAGCGGACCCGCCACAATGGCTAAAAAGATCCCCGCCAGCCAACCGGGAAACAAAAGCTCAATCATGCGTCGTTTCCACCCTGTCTTTTCAGAATGACACGGCCGTTTAAATCGTGACGATGATTATGATGATGCCGGTAGACCGCTAACTGTTCGGCGCCGCGATGGCCGAACATCGCTAAAAATTCGGGATGCAGCGAGACGACTTCAGGGGTGCCTGAACAGCAGACATGCTGGTTGAGACACAGCACCTCATCCGTTTTCGCCATCACCAGATGAAGATCGTGGGAAACCATCAGGACGCCGCAGTTAAACTCCTGACGAAGCTGGTTTATGAGGTCATACAGCGCGAGTTGACCGTTGACGTCCACGCCTTGCGTCGGTTCATCCAATACCAGCAACTGCGGCTGATTCAATAACGCCCGCGCCAGAAGAACGCGCTGATTCTCGCCGCCGGACAGCTTCTGCATCGGCTGCTCCAGCAGGTGCGCAGCCTGAACGCGTTTCAGCGCCGGCAGAATATCCTGTTGCTTAACGCCGGGGCGCAAACGCATAAAACGGCTGACGGTTAAAGGCAGGGTCGCATCCAGATGCAGCTTTTGCGGGACGTAACCAATCCGTAATCCGGGCGTTTTTTGCAATGTGCCGGAAGTGGGGGGCAACAGGCCAAGTACGATGCGCACCAGCGTTGATTTGCCCGCGCCATTCGGCCCAAGCAGCGTAAGGATACGTCCTGCCTGTAGAGACAGCGAGATATCCGACAGCACTTTTCGGCTACCGAATGACGCTGAAATATTATCGAGTGATACCAATGTGGACATAGAATTCGATTTGCAGAGCTTCTGTAATGTTATAATATAACAAACTACACATTAAAAGCGATGAGACAACATGCGATGCAAAAGCATATTCAACAAAAAAAATGGTTAAAAAGTGTGTTTGTTGCCAGCGCACTGATGGCTTCCGGTGCGTCGATTAACACCGCTTCCGCTGACGTAGTCACGTCTATTCGTCCGTTGGGTTTTATCGCTTCAGCGATAACGGCGGGGATTACGCCGACAGAGGTTCTGTTGCCCAACGGGGCTTCGCCCCACGATTATGCCTTGCGTCCGTCGGATGTCCAGCGTTTACAGTCCGCCGAGCTGGTCGTCTGGGTGGGGCCGGAAATGGAAGCCTTTTTAGGCAAGCCATTGTCGCAGATTGCGCCGGCAAAACAAATCACGTTAGCGGAATTACCGGCAATTAAAGCGGCGTTGGTAAAAGAAGCTAAACATCATCACGATCATGACGATAACGATCATGGCGAGCAGGAGGATGATGCGCATCATGACGAACATCATCATGAGCAGCATGCGGATGATCATGACCATACAGCGCCTGAAGAGGAGGGCGATGGGCATCATCACGGTGAATACAATATGCACATTTGGCTGTCTCCCGAGATGGCAAAACAGGCTGCGATTGCGATTCATGCAAAATTATTGGAACTTATGCCTCAAAATAAGGACAAACTAGACGCGAATCTGCTTTATTTTACAGATAAAATCGCGCAGACAGACAAAAAAATTGCTAACATGCTAGCGCCTGTGCGGGGTAAGGGTTATTTCGTGTTTCATGATGCCTATGGCTACTTTGAGCATCGCTATGGTTTAAGTCCACTAGGCTACTTTACGATTAACCCGGCCATCCAACCTGGAGCACAGCGCTTACATCAAATTCGAACACAGTTGGTTGAGCATAAAGCCGTATGTGTTTTTGCTGAGCCACAATTCAGGCCAGCCGTTATTCATGCTGTCGCCAAAGGAACTGACGTGCGCTCGGGCGTGCTGGATCCATTGGGAAGCGATATCGCACTGGGTAAAGACAGTTATGCGAACTTCTTGTCGCATCTGTCGCGCCAGTATCTGAGCTGCCTGGAGGAAAAATCATGAGGATACGAATAAGTGCAGCAGATAGTCCGAACTATCGCTCTGGCGTATAACAGCCTACCAAGACCCCACCGCGTAATGCTGGGGTCGCTTACCGTTATTACATTGGCCGTTGCTGTTTGGCGGCCTTTTGTTTATCCCCCCGTTAACGATGCCCCGGTGATTGTGAAAGATGTCGCGCTGGAAGCCAACCAATTGCGCACGCTGACGCCGGAAGCCAGCGAACCCATCGACCAACCTACGCCTGACGACGATATTCCCCAGGATGAACTGGATGACAAGACCGACGAAGAGGGCGCGGTGCATGAGTATGTGGTTTCAACCGGCGATACGCTAAGCAGCATTCTAACCCAGTACGGCATCGATATTGCGGACGTTACCCGGCTTGCCGAGGGAAATCCGGCGCTGCGTAATCTTAAAATCGGTCAGCAGATATCCTGGGTGCTCGGCGATAACGGCGATTTACAGAGTCTGACCTGGCAAATGTCCCGCCGTGAAACCCGGGTTTATGAACGTATCGGGGCGGATTTCAAAGAGCGGATCGAAACCCTGAAAGGGGAATGGCGCAACAGCGTACTTACCGGACGATTAAACGGCAGTTTCGTCAACAGCGCCAAAAACGCCGGTTTGACGCACAGTGAAATCAGCGCGGTGATCAAGGCGCTGCAATGGCAACTGGATTTTCGCAAGCTGCGTAAAGACGACACCTTCGCGGTATTGATGTCGCGCGAGATACTGGATGGCCGCAGCGAGCAGAGTGAATTGCTGGGTGTGCGCCTGAATACCGGCGGAAAGGATTACTTTGCTATCCGGGCTGAAGACGGCAAATTCTACGATCGGGAAGGTTCTGGTTTAACGCGCGGGTTTATGCGTTTCCCCACCATCAAGCAGTTCCGCATTTCTTCGAATTTTAATCCACGGCGTATTAACCCCGTCACCGGCCGCGTGGCGCCGCATAAAGGCGTCGATTTCGCTATGCCGGTCGGTTCGCCTGTGCTGGCCGTCGGCGATGGGGAAGTGCTTATCGCCAAGCGCAGCGGCGCGGCGGGCAACTATGTCGCGATACGACATGGTAGACAGTACACCACGCGTTATATGCACTTGAATCGCATACTGGTGAAGCCGGGGCAAAAAGTTAAACGCGGCGATCGCATTGGGTTGTCCGGCAATACCGGGCGCTCCACCGGCCCGCACCTGCACTATGAGTTTTGGATAAATCAGCAGGCGGTTAATCCATTGACGGCGCAGTTGCCGCGTTCCGAAGGTCTGAGCGGCAAGGAACGTCGTGATTACCTGGCGCAGGTGAAAGAAGTTGTGCCGCAGCTTCAGTTTGATTAGTGTCTGATGGCGCATTTTCAGCCGGCAGCTTGCTGCCGGCGTTTTCATTTATATCCCTTTCATTTTTTCACGTTGCGGGTGTGTTAATCTCAATAGCGGTTTTTTTCGGGCCTTGCTCGCAGGCGGGCAAGCCAGCCCGCTATAAATTTATTGGTATCGGTTCTTGATGTTTTTGTTGTCGGTTTATTTGAAGAGTTGATGATGGAAAAAGAGAAAAAAACGAGCGCTGAGTTTATTCCTCAGTTCCAGCGAGCCTTTTATTACCCGCGATATTGGGGAACCTGGCTGGGCATCGGGGCGATAGCCGTTGCCGCGTATATCCCCGCTCGTTTGAGAAACCCGGTTCTGGGCGGATTAGGGCGTCTGGTCGGCCGGTTTGCCAAGGGCGCCCGTCGGCGCGCGCGGATTAACCTGCTGTATTGCATGCCGGAGTTAACCGAGACGCAGCGTGAAGCCATTATCGATAACATGTTCGCCACGGCGCCGCAGGCGATGGTGATGATGGTGGATGTGGGCATCCGAGACCCGAAAAAGGTTGAGAAGCACGTCCGCTGGCATGGCGAAGCGATCCTGAATAAATTAAAAGAGCGGGATCGGAATGTGATTTTTCTGGTGCCGCATGGCTGGGCCGTCGATATTCCCGCCATGCTGATGACCTCGCGCGGGCAGCGCATGGCTGCGATGTTCCACAACCAGAAAAATGAACTGGTGGATTTCTGGTGGAATACGCTACGCCGCCGTTTCGGCGGGCGTATACACGCGCGCAATGACGGCATTAAACCCTTTATCAGCTCGGTACGCCAGGGGTGCTGGGGATATTATCTTCCCGATCAGGACCATGGGGCGGAGCATAGCGAATTCGTCGATTTTTTCGCCACCTACAAAGCGACGTTGCCGGCCATCGGCCGCCTGATGAAGGTTTGTCGCGCCGATATTGTTCCGCTGTTTCCGGTGTATAACGCGAAGGACTGCTGTCTTGACGTGTTCATCCGCCCGCCGATGGATGATTTGACCGATGCTGACGACAAATACATCGCGCGCCGTATGAATGAGGAAGTTGAAGTCCTGGTCAGACCGAATCCGGAGCAATACACCTGGATCCTGAAGCTATTGAAAACCCGTAAGCCAGGCGAAATTGAGCCCTATTGCCGGGACGATCTTTACCGCAACTGACTTTGTTAACGCCGCTAGCGGCCGCCCGTAGGGTGGCGGGCAGGGATAGCCGCCATAAAAAAGAGCAGGAGCGATTTTCAACGCCGCTAGCGGCCGCCCGTAGGGTGGCGGGCAGGGATAGCCGCCATAAAAAAGAGCAGGAGCGATTTTCAACGCCGCTTGCGGCGGCCCGTAGGGTGGCGGGCAGGGATAGCCGCCATAAAAAAGAGCAGGAGCGATTTTCAACGCCGCTTGCGGCGGCCCGTAGGGTGGCGGGCAGGGATAGCCCGCCATAAAAAAGCCGGACGCGTTGTTTATCGTCCGGCCTCAGACTGTTGATAAAGCCTATAATACGGCATTGTCATCCTCCGCTACGCCCAGTCATTCCCGCGTTAGTAGGCGGGAATCGCCTGCTGAAACCGTAAATCGCCATTGGCTGATTCCC
>NZ_JBEIAB010000003.1:28543-467808 GCF_040240345.1 Brenneria sp. g21c3
CGTTGTTTATCGTCCGGCCTCAGACTGTTGATAAAGCCTATAATACGGCATTGTCATCCTCCGCTACGCCCAGTCATTCCCGCGTTAGTAGGCGGGAATCGCCTGCTGAAACCGTAAATCGCCATTGGCTGATTCCCGCCGGCGCGGGAATGACGGGTTTGGAAAGGTTTGTCATCAACCCCAAGCCGGACGCGTTGTTTATCGTCCGGCCTCAGACTGTTGATAAAGCCTATAATACGGCATTGTCATCCTCCGCTACGCCCAGTCATTCCCGCGTTAGTAGGCGGGAATCGCCTGCTGAAACCGTAAATCGCCATTGACTGATTCCCGCCGGCGCGGGAATGACGAGTTTGGAAAGGTTTGTCATCAACCCCAAGCCGGACGCGTTGTTTATCGTCCGGCCTCAGGCTGTTGATAAAGCCTATAATACGACATTGTCATCCTCCGCTACGTCCAGTCATTCCCGCGTTAGTAGGCGGGAATCTCCTGATGAAACCGTAAATCGCCATTGGCTGATTCCCACTGGCGCGGGAATGACGGGTTTGGAAAGGTTTGTCATCAACCTCAAGCCGGACGCGTTGCTTATCGTCCGGCTTTTTCCATGTCGCAGCAAACCGCGGCAGTAAGTACGGACCGCCGGTTATTCCACCCGCAGGATACGCGTGGTGTTGGTGGTTCCCACGGTTCCCATCACATCGCCCTGAGTCACAATGACCAGATCCCCGGACATCAGAAATCCTTTATCACGCAGCCGGATGACCGCGTCATTAGCGGCGGCGACGCCATCGGTATAGCTGTCAAAATGTACCGGCGTGACGCCACGATAAAGCGCCGTCAGATTCAGCGTGTGCTCATGACGCGACATGGCGAAAATAGGCAAGCCGGAACTGATTCGGGACATCATCAGCGCGGTGCGTCCTGATTCCGTCATGGCGATCAGCGCCGTTACCCCTTTCAGGTGGTTGGCGGCATACATCGACGACATCGCAATTGATTCTTCAATGTTATCGAACTGCACGTCAAGACGGTGTTTGGACACGTTGATGCTTGGAATTTTCTCCGCGCCAAGACACACTTTCGCCATCGCCGCCACTGTTTCGGCCGGATACTGCCCGGCGGCGGTTTCTGCGGACAGCATCACGGCATCGGTGCCGTCCAGTACGGCGTTGGCCACATCCATCACCTCTGCGCGCGTCGGCATCGGATTCGTGATCATGGATTCCATCATCTGCGTTGCCGTGATCACCGCCCGGTTGAGCTTACGGGCGCGCCGGATCAGTTTTTTCTGGATCCCAACCAGTTCGGGATCGCCAATTTCAACGCCCAAATCACCGCGGGCAACCATGACGACGTCGGACGCGAGAATGATGTCGTCCATGGCTTCATCGGAAGCGACCGCTTCGGCGCGTTCCACTTTGGATACGATTTTTGCGTGACAGCCCGCATCGCGCGCCAGACGGCGGGCGTAATTCAGATCTTCGCCGGTGCGAGGGAAGGATACCGCCAGATAATCCACGCCGATTTTTGCGGCGGTAATAATGTCTGCTTTATCTTTTTCCGTCAGCGCTTGCGCAGAAAGACCGCCGCCGAGTTTGTTGATCCCTTTGTTGTTGGACAACGGGCCGCCAACCGTGACTTCGGTGTAAACCTTCATGCCTTCAACTTGCAGGACTTTTAACTGTACGCGGCCGTCATCCAGCAACAGAATATCGCCGGCGACAACGTCGGCAGGGAGGCCTTTGTAATCAATGCCGACTTTTTCTTTATCGCCTTCGCCCTTGGGCAGATTCGCATCCAGCAGAAACTTATCGCCGATATTCAGAAAAATTTTACCTTCCTTGAAGGTAGAAACTCGAATTTTTGGACCCTGTAAATCCCCAAGAATAGCAACATGGCGGCCTAATTTGGCGGCAATTTCACGAACTTTATTGGCGCGTAGTTGATGATCTTCTGCTGTGCCATGAGAAAAATTCAGGCGTACTACGTTCGCGCCGGCGGCAATAATCTTTTCCAGATTATTATCGCGATCGGTAGCTGGTCCCAGGGTAGTGACGATTTTGGTTCTTCTGAGCCGTCTGGACATGTATAACTCCGTTGACTTGTGAAGCAGTAGTGTTTCGATTAATGTCAGGTAACGGTGCGAAATGTAACTTTACAACAAAACTATTTCATCTGAGTTACCCGAATTCCGTATTGAACCTGGTGTCTTGTTATGTTTGCTATGGCAAATAGTCGTGACCGTTTAAACATGAACCACGATTAACAAACTAATTGAAGGTGTTAATAAAGGGTTCTTCTTTATCAAAACGCGATTCTCGCAATGCTTCCTTGACTCGCTTCAAGTTATCTCTGAATTTTGCGCCGCGACGCAATGTGAAACCGGTAGCCAGTACGTCAATCAGCGTGAGTTGGGCGATACGGGATACCATCGGCATATAAACATCCGTATCTTCCGGCACGTCGACGCGCAGTACCAACGAGGACTCGCGAGCGAGGGGCGTACCTTCGGATGTGATCGCGATCACTGTCGCATCATTCTCACGCGCCAGACGAGCCATTTCAACCAGGCTTTTCGTTCTGCCGGTGTGAGAGATAAGCACGACGACGTCCCCTTCGGCGGAATTCATGCAACTCATGCGTTGCATGACGATGTCGTCGAAATAAACCACGGGGATATTGAAGCGAAAAAACTTGTTCATGGCATCATGGGCTACGGCCGCTGATGCGCCAAAGCCGAAGAACGAAATTTTTTTCGCTTGAGTCAGCAAATCCACAGCCCGGTTAACGGCGGCAATATCGAGGCGGGATTTCACATGCTCCAGTCCCGCCATCGTGGATTCAAAGATTTTGCTGGTATAAGCGTCGACGCTATCATCTTCTTCTACATTACGATTCACATAAGGCGTGCCGTTCGCCAGGCTTTGCGCCAGATGCAGTTTAAAATCTGGGAAACCTTTGGTTTCCAGACGTCGACAGAAGCGGTTTACGGTGGGTTCGCTGACCGCGGCCATTTTAGCCAGGGTCGCTATACTTGAATGAATTGCCGTTTGCGGCGCGCTCAGAATAACTTCGGCAACTTTTCTTTCCGACTTGCTCAGCAGTTCCAGGTGACTTTGAATTTTGTCCAGCATATTCATATGAAAAGGGCCATGTAAGTTTTTCCCGATTACAACCAAAGGCGCACCCGATATGGATTTCGTGAAAATATACTACGACCTGGTGGCGGTTGGCAGCGGGAAAAATGTGATGTTGCGCGCTTTTTTTGCCAGAACATGACATGTGTCTAACTTTCAGAAAAGTAATCCGCTGTCAGAAACGATGAGGATTTTCGCTTTCAGGTCCATGCATCATGCGCCTTAGTGCTTGTAACAAGCCAGCTTTTTCGTTTATTTCCGTATGAGATCAAGAGAATTTTACGTTTTCCTATGGGTTTACTGGCTGGCGTCAAAAAGAGTACATTACGTCTGTAATAAAATTACAGAATCCCGCAACGAGGAGATAAACATGGCGGTAACTTCAACAGCCCAGGCATGCGACCTGGTTATTTTCGGTGCGAAGGGCGATTTGGCGCGCCGTAAATTGCTGCCTTCACTGTATCAGTTGGAAAAAGCAGGTCATATTCATCCGGACACGCGGATCATCGGCGTAGGGCGAGCTGATTGGGATAAAGCGGAATATACCCGTGTAATCCGTGAGGCGCTGGATACTTTTATGAAAGAGCCGATTGATGAAACGTTGTGGGACACGTTAAGCAACCGGTTGGAATTCTGCAAGCTTGATGTCGACGATACGCAAAGTTTTGGCAAGTTGGGCAACTTGCTTGACCAGGAACGTCGTACCACGATCAACTATTTCGCCATGCCGCCCAGCACCTTTGGCGCGATTTGCCGTGGGCTGGGTACCGCGGGGCTAAACAAAGCGCCGTCTCGCGTGGTGATGGAAAAACCGCTGGGAACGGATCTGGCTTCTTCTCGCGTCATTAACGATCAGGTCGCCGAATTTTTCGATGAGAGTCAGGTTTACCGTATCGACCACTATCTGGGTAAAGAGACGGTGCTGAACCTGCTGGCGCTGCGTTTCGCCAACTCATTGTTTTCCGCCAACTGGGATAACCGCACGATAGATCACGTGCAAATCACGGTTGCGGAAGAAGTCGGGATTGAAGGCCGCTGGGGCTACTTTGATAAAGCGGGCCAGATGCGCGATATGATCCAGAATCACCTGTTGCAGATTCTGACCATGATTGCCATGTCGCCGCCTTCCGATCTGACCACCGACCGTATTCGTGATGAAAAAGTGAAAGTGTTGCGTTCATTACGCCGCATCGATCGCAGCAACGTGCATGAAACAACGGTTCGGGGTCAGTATACGTCCGGCTTTGTTCAGGGACACAAAGTTCCCGGCTACCTGGAAGAAGAGGGCGCCAATAAGACCAGCGATACCGAGACATTCGTCGCCATTCGGGTTGATATCGACGACTGGCGCTGGTCGGGCGTACCTTTTTATCTGCGTACCGGCAAGCGCCTGCCGACGAAATGCTCGGAAGTCGTGGTCTATTTTAAAAATCCTGCCTTGAATCTATTCAGCGATTCCTATCAGCAACTACCGCAGAATAAGCTGATTATTCGTTTACAGCCGGATGAAGGGATCGAAATCCAGATCCTGAATAAAATCCCCGGGCTGGAGCATAAACACCGTCTGCAAACGGTGAAGCTGGATTTGAGCTTCTCGGAGACATTCAACCAACAACACCTGGCAGATGCCTATGAACGTCTGCTGCTGGAAACCATGCGCGGGATTCAGGCTCTGTTTGTTCGTCGCGATGAGGTCGAGGAAGCCTGGAAGTGGGTGGATTCGATTATGGATGCCTGGTCCATGGACAACGATGCGCCGAAACCTTATCAGGCTGGTACCTGGGGGCCGGTGGCCTCGGTTGCGATGATTACCCGCGACGGCCGTTCCTGGAACGAATTTGAGTAGTCTTTGAGTGATTGACGCAAGCGATCGCTCATTTCAGTAATTGCAGTTAAATGTATGGCTAACGGTGCGGTCGGACGTCTGCAACTGATGCAGATCCCTGTGGCAGGGGCGCGCTATATGATTAATGATCGCCGAATGGCATGACTGGAGATAATTTTTGATGAAAAACTGGCAAACGAGCGCGGAACAAATTCTGACGGCGGGCCCCGTCGTTCCTGTTATTGTGGTCAACAAACTGGAACATGCGGTGCCGATGGCAAAAGCCCTGGTCGCAGGCGGCGTTCGCGTTCTGGAGCTGACGCTGCGCACCGATTGCGCGGTAGAGGCTATTCGCGCCATCGCCAAGGAAGTGCCGGAAGCGATTGTCGGCGCGGGTACGGTAACCAATCCTCAGCAACTGGCCGAGGTGACCGAAGCGGGCGCGCAGTTCGCTATCAGCCCGGGATTGACCGAGCCTTTGCTGAAAGCGGCGACGGCCGGCAGCATCCCGTTAATTCCGGGGATCAGCACCGTATCCGAGCTGATGCTGGGTATGGATTATGGTTTGCGCGAGTTTAAGTTCTTCCCGGCGGAAGCCAACGGCGGCGTGAAAGCATTGCAGGCGATTGCCGGTCCGTTCGCGCAGATTCGTTTCTGCCCGACTGGCGGCATTTCACCGAAAAATTACCGTGATTACCTGGCGCTGAAAAGCGTCCTGTGCGTCGGGGGTTCCTGGCTGGTGCCGAACGATGCGCTGGAAAGCGGCGATTATGCGCGCATTACTGAGCTGGCGCGTGAAGCGGTAGCCGGCGCGCAAGCATAAGGCAGTTCTTCCTCGTTTGATGCAAGCCACCCATGTCCTATGGGTGGCTTTTGACCCTCTCAGTAAAACTTAACCACTGACCTTCACGGCGGACGCGGCTTTTTTCGCTAACGCCACGGCTTCGTCTGCGGTCGGCGCGCTGGCCAGCGCAACGCCCATACGGCGTTTACCGCTGATTTCGGGCTTGCCGAACAGACGGATCTGCGTATAGGGATGCAGCGCGTTCTCTAACCCCTGATAGCGAACATTCCGGCTTTCCAGTTCGGGCAGGATCACCGCAGAGGCGGCGGCGCCGTACTGACGAATGGCGCCGATCGGCAGCCCGAGGAATGCGCGCACATGCAGCGCGAATTCTGACAGATCCTGAGAGATCATCGTCACCATGCCGGTATCATGCGGGCGCGGGGAAACTTCGCTGAAAATCACTTCGTCGCCGCAGACGAACAATTCAACGCCGAATAACCCGTAGCCGCCGAGCGCCTTAACCACGTCGCCCGCTATTTTCCGCGCCCGCGTCTGCGCCAATTCGCTCATTTGCTGCGGTTGCCATGACTCGCGGTAATCGCCATCTTCCTGACGGTGGCCGATCGGGGCGCAGAAGTGGATGCCATCCACCGCCTGGATGGTCAGCAGGGTGATTTCAAAATCGAAATTAACCAGACCTTCAACGATAACCCGTCCACCGCCGGCACGCCCGCCTTGCTGAGCATATTGCCAGGCTTTATCCAACTGCCGGACTTCCCGGATCAGACTTTGCCCTTTGCCGGATGAACTCATCACCGGTTTCACGATGCAGGGATAACCGATTTCCGCCACGGCCTGGCGAAAGTTCGCTTCGCTATCGGCAAAGCGGTAGCGGGAGGTGGGAACGCCCAGCGTTTCGGCGGCCAGGCGGCGAATACCTTCACGATTCATTGTCAGCAGGGTCGCCTGCGCGCAGGGTACGACGCGGTGTCCTTGCTGTTCAAGCTTTACCAACATATCGGTGGCCAGCGCCTCAATTTCAGGCACGATATAGTCAGGGCGTTCAGCTTCAACCAATGCCTTCAGCGCTTCACCGTCCAGCATGTTAATGACATGGCTTCGATGCGCGACCTGCATGGCCGGCGCATCGGCATAGCGATCGACCGCGATAACCTCCAGACCTAACCGCTGGCACTCGATCGCCACTTCTTTGCCTAACTCGCCGGAGCCCAGCAGCATCACGCGCGTGGCATCAGTACGCAGGGCGGTTCCAATCGTTAACATAGTGCTATACCTGATCTGATTGTGAAAAATGGGCGCAGTATAAACGAAAACGTTTGCGTACGCATCCGAGGCGACGGCAACGCATCACGCCGTCGCAGATACGCAACGGCAATCATTCCTCTCGGCTTGGCATCGCCGGGTAATCGTGCCACTCTTGATTTCAGAAGGTTTTATCCCTGAACCACCGGCGTTACTTAACAGCAGAAGGACCACTATGATCGCACCGCAAGCAGCAAAAAGACCGCATCCGTTGACTATCCATAACGACACTCGCATTGATAACTACTACTGGCTGCGCGACGACGAAAGGACCGATCCCGATATATTGGCCTATCTTCAGCAGGAGAATGACTACAGCGGTGCGGTGATGGCGCCGCAGGAAGAACTGAAACAATCACTCTATCAGGAAATGGTCGCCCGAATACCGTCGGAGGATATGTCGGTTCCCTATGTCAGAAATGGCTACCGCTATCAGAGTCGCTATGAACCGGGGAAGGAATACCCTATTTACCGGCGTCAGCCCGAGCAGGCGACGGATGAATGGGAAACGCTGCTGGACGCAAATCAGCGGGCGGAAAATCATGAGTTCTATAGCCTGGGGCTATTGGAAGTCAGCCCTGACAATCAGATTTTAGCGTTATCGGAAGATTTTCTCTCTCGTCGGCAGTATGACATTCGCTTTCGCGATCTGAAAAGCGGCGAATGGTTGCCCGACGTTATTGAGAAAGTCTCTTCCGGGGCGGAATGGTCGGCCGATTCCCGCGTTCTCTACTACGTGCGCAAACACCCGCAAACATTGCTGCCCTACCAGGTTTATCGCCATCGGCTGGGCAGCGATCCGGCAGGCGATGAGCTGGTTTATGAAGAAAAGGATGATACCTACTATGTCGGCCTGGGCAAGACGACTTCGGAACGCTATATCACGATTTATCTCAGCAGCACCACCAGTACGGAAGTGCTGCTGATTGATGCGGCGCAGTGCGATGCGGCGCCGCAGGTATTCATCGACCGGCGTAAAGATCATGAGTATGGCGTAGACCACTATCGGGACGCGTTTTATCTGCGCTCCAACCGGGAAGGGAAAAACTTTGGCCTGTACCGCACGCAAGACGTGGGCGAAGGCTGCCTGGAAACGCTGATTGCGCCGCAGGCACATCGCGTGCTGGAAAGTTTTGAGCTGTTTCGTGACTGGCTGGTGGTGGAAGAGCGGGAGCGCGGGTTAACCAGCCTGAGGCAAATCCACTGGCAGACGCAGGAAGAAAAAAAGATTTCCTTCAATGATGCCAGCTATGTCACCTGGTTATCCTATAACCCGACGCCGGAAACCGCCCTGTTGCGTTATGGCTATGCTTCGATGACCACGCCAAGTTCGCTTTACGAACTGAATATGGACACCGGCCGGCAACAGCTACTCAAGCAGGCTGAGGTGAAGAATTTCAGCGCGGATAATTATTGCAGCGAACGGTTGTGGATTACCGCCCGGGATGGCGTTGAGGTTCCGGTTTCCCTGGTGTATCACCGCGAACATTTCAAGCCGGGTCGGAATCCTATCCTGATATACGGCTATGGCGCCTACGGCAGCAGCATGGATCCGGATTTTAGCGTGAGTCGCTTAAGTCTGCTGGATAGAGGCTTTGTCTTTGCGCTGACGCATATTCGCGGCGGCGGCGAGCTGGGACAGCAGTGGTACGACGACGGACGATTGCTGAATAAAATGCATTCGTTCACCGACTTCATTGATGTTTCGGAAGCGCTGGTTGAAAAAGGCTACGGAGAGCGGCGGCAAATGTTTGCCATGGGCGGCAGCGCCGGCGGGTTGCTGATGGGCGCGGTCGTCAATTTTGCGCCGGATTTATTCAAAGGCGTGGTCGCCCAGGTGCCGTTTGTGGATGTTCTGACCACGATGCTGGATGAGTCCATTCCCTTAACCACCGGAGAATATGACGAGTGGGGCAATCCTAACGACCGCGCGTACTATGACTATATCAAGCAATACAGCCCGTACGATGGGGTAAAGGCGCAGGATTATCCGCACATGCTGGTTACCACCGGATTACATGACTCGCAGGTTCAGTATTGGGAGCCGGCGAAATGGGTGGCTAAACTACGTGAAATGAAGACCGACGATCGCCTGTTATTGCTCTATACCGATATGGATGCCGGACACGGCGGGAAATCAGGACGCTTTAAACATTACGAGGATATTGCGCTGGAATATGCATTCTTGCTGATGGTGCTTGAAAAAGATTAAGTTCTTGAGAGTAAACCCGCTGATTGCGGGTTTACCGATCAGCATTGTTGACTTTAATGAATGGCATCCGCCTGTGGCTGTGCTTTCTTAGCCTTTTTTTCCGCGCGTTTTTCCGCTGCGGTTTTCAGGGGTTTCTTTTTGCTGTTCTTTTTGCTGTCCATTCCTTTACTCATTTCTGACCTCGCTTGGTAAAAGGTTGGTTTGCCAATACATTAACCGCCTGTTTTGTCCGATATGCAAGGGGAAACGTCTTTTTTATTAATATCAAAATGTGTCGCCAGCCGGGTAACCAACTGATGTCATTTAGGTTTCGGCTCGTAGGGCAGGCGCGAAAATTGCAAAGAGAGCTGGCGGTAAAATGCCACGCGTTCACGGAAATAACCACGCAGTTGATCCGGTTGTTCCTTCTCCACCATCTCCGGGATCACGGGCATGTTATACCGTTCTTTGAAGGCGACGCCTGACGCCGCCAGGTCCACATTGACTTTGTCCATCTCTTCTTTGGAAAGATCGGCCAAATTATATCCCATGGGAAAGTTCTCCTGCCAAGATGCTTTGTGCGTCAAGGTAAAGCAGAGTCTGAAAAATGGCAAGTCTCTGTAATGTCACCGAATAATAAAAAATAAGATAAATAGATATTTAATATGCATGATTGATAATAAAAATGATTATCAATAATAATAGCGAAATATTTATTGGAAATAAAAATCAATATCAATAACTAAATATTAACTGCATGATTTTAAATATAAAAATATTTATTGTTAATTTAGTTAATCAGATGTTTTTATTTTTCATATTCAGGCATAATGAGCCGCAACATATTTACCTGCCAAAAAAATAAGGAATAGCTATGTTAAAAAAAGAAATGATTCAAAAACTAAACGAACAGCTTAATCTGGAGTTTTATTCCGCCAATTTATACCTACAGATGAGCGCCTGGTGCGGCGATAAAGGTTATGAAGGCGCATCCGCCTTTCTGAAAGTACACTCTCAGGAAGAAATGGAGCATATGCAACGCCTGTTCAACTATCTGGACGATACCGGAAGCCTGCCAATTTTGGGCGCTATTCCTGCGCCGCCGGTGGATTTCGCATCTTTGGCTGACGTATTCAAACTGACGTATGAACATGAGCAGTTGATCACGGCGAAAATTAATGAACTGGCTCATGCGGCAATAACGTTACAGGACTATTCAACCTTCAATTTCCTGCAATGGTATGTATCGGAACAGCATGAAGAAGAAAAATTGTTCAGATCTATCCTGGATAAGCTGGCACTGGTTAATACCAGCGAAGGCGGCCTGTTCTTTATCGATCAAGATCTGAAAAAGATGTCGACCAACGTTGCTGGTAGCGAATCAGCCTGAGTTTTTCCGTCGTCAGGCTAACGATATCACCCCGATAACTGTCAAACCGCGGCAAGTCTGGAGCAGATTTGCCGCGATTTGAACGAATTCCTCTATTACCACCGCTTTATTCGCATAGCCTTAAATAATCCGCCTTGCCGAGAGTTTTGCCGCTCGACTTCAACGATCACTATCGTTATGATCGCTGACAGCACATATTTAGTAACCTTCTGTTTTATATGGTATCAGGCCTGCCTTTTGAAGTTCAGCAACAACAGGCGCAGGCGTCTAAATAATCATGCTCAGGAACATCATGATGAAGAAACTAATGCTGTCTCTTATTCTCGTTTTCGTATCGGTGAATGCGTTTGCTGTAGCAAAACTGGCGAATATCAGCCGGTTACAGTATGGCGATAAATGGGCCTTCACGCGGGAAGAGGTGCAGCTGATTTGTCGGCCGGGGAAAGCGTTGTATGCCTTGCATACCGGTACGCTGATGCAATATCCGCTCAACGACGTCGCAACCGCACAGATGAAAGCCGGGCTGGTAAACGCCCAGCCGATAGACGCCATCTGGTTGGATGATCCTGCTAACCCGGGACATAAGAAAAGTTTGCAACCTTTTGTTGAACGCGCCGAACAACTTTGTGATCCCGGCAGCCAGCCTTAAAGCCATTGATTTTTATTTCAATGTTAATAGCTCGGTTGTTTAAGGTTAATTGTTAGTGTGATACTTGTTCCAAATGTAATCATTACCACAGATGGAAAACTGGAAAATGCGAGGGAGTTGGCTACGCTTAGGTGACAAGGCTAGTTCAGCTTGTAAAAATGCCAACTTTTAGCGCAAGGCTCTCTCCCAAGAGCCGTTTCCCTAGACCGGATACAGGAATCGTATTCGGTCTTTTTTAAGTTATTGATATTTAATTGTTTTATTTTTAAGATCTCGAAAAATCCCGAAATTCCCTCGAAAATCGCATTCAGGTGGTTTTTTTGCTTTAGGCGTTCATTATTGATATCCCGGCAGAAGTAGCTGCCTGGACTATTGTTTTTAGCACTTCGGTTGAAAGATCTTCTAGCGTTGATCTTGCCTTCTCTTTATCTTTTTCACTTATGTTAGATAGGGCAATTAAGTCTTCGAGAACTACGACAGCTTCTCTGTGAAACTTAATTGTCTGCACGTTTAACATTGTTGACAGGCCACCATCGTTCAGCATGAAATCTATGCCTTTGTGTGTGGCGCGCATATGATCTAGGAAAGAATATGGCACATCGCTTGTTCTGTCCCTAATTGATATGAGGTTATGTTCTGACAGATAAACAATGTTTGCGCTTAATACGTCATCACCGTAGTTAATTATTTCAGGTGGAAACTGGTTCCATGACGTAAACTCGGGATAAACAGCTACACATTTTTCAAGGATATCTTTTTGCAGATCTCTGTTAAATTTGTACATAAGATAATTCAGTTAATGTTTCTATTAGGCTAATTCGAATGGCCGCGAGAAAATTGTCGGACAGGTGCTTATCACGGAAAAAGGGGTTGCCAGAGTATTTATGATGCTCTGTGCTGCGATATAACAGCTAACGTAAAACTACGATTGATAGCCACTTCAGTTTTTTTTTGCATTACTTTGTTCTTATGTTAGGATATTTCCGATTGCAATCAAGTGGAATATATTTAATGAAGAAGATTTTAGCTGTAGTTCTGGGGACTTTCCTACTTTCTGGGTGTTCAATCCGTGTTGCTGATCTGACAGTAGGTAGTACAAAAAACTACAATATTAACGGTAATAAGTTTCTTACTGGTCAGCGCGTTATGGCTGAAGACTCTTACCCAGTGATTATCTTTCCTATGGGTATCCCAAACATGAAGACGGCAATTGATAAAGCCATTGAGAAAGATCAGTGTGCTGTTGGATTGAGTAACGTAGTAATAACTCAATTAAATCATTCCTTCCTGATTGGCAAGATTGGTGTTCGGGCTGAAGGTAACCTGATTATTGACCGGAGCCTGCCTGGTTGTGAAAATCACGCATAAGTTTCACTGAGAAAAAATTTAGAAGTGCCTTTAACCAACCCGCGTAACTGCGGGTTTTTTCGTTTATCAATTCAGTGTGATGTCTGTAGTATTAAATGCAAGAGAAAATACTACACATGGGAGGTTGGCTGTAAAAACAGCAATTATACCCCAGTTGTAATAGTAAGCTGACACGAAAATAAAGCGCAAAGAAGTTTTAAGACATGTTCGTCTGATCTACTTTGTGAGTCTTAAAGACTATTGTGATGCTTAGGAAGGCAAATTTATGGGAATGATAATTATTGGCGGCGCTATAATACTTGTGATAGCTCTGTTTGCTATTTTCGCGCTACTGCGCGGACTTAGGACAAGTAAGAGTGATATTGTCAAATTGTTTATGGGTTTTCTTCTGATACCGCTGTTATGTATTGTCGGATACATAGTATATGCCGGGTTTCAGATATATTCTGGCTTCCCATAAAGTCTGAATTGCTAAAAAAAACTAAGATAAAATAATTATGGCTGCCTTCCGGCGGCCTTTTTCTTTTCCGTGAATCATACAGCGCCGGGCGGTCGGGAGGTAAGGGACGGCTGTTCGTCGCTCTGCCTTAGGTTAAAAATCTCTAAATTTACCTAATAATCGGTATCATGTTCCGACATTGATGTTCTGCCTGATGGAGATATGGAAGCGATGAGTTGTGAATCCTGCGCCGACCTCTGCGTTAAATATGTGATCCGCACCCCTAACGACTTGCGCAAAGCCATCCGCATAGCGGCTCAAAATGTGCAAGATGGCACTATTACGGAAATAAAAGCTGATCCAGATTGGAATCAATTCAGTTTTGAAGAATGTGCGAAAACGATGAGCTGGGGCGATATCGTCGCCTACCAGTTCGTCTGTAACCGCTGTGGACGACGATTTTCGCTTGGGGCTGAAACTTATCATGGTAGCGGTGGAAGTTGGGAACCCGATAAAGGGAAATACCCTATTATCGATTAGCACGTTCTTTCAACTTAGCGCCGGGCTTCGGTTGCCATTTTTATTGCCAGCGATGCCAGCACCATCCCCATCAGCCAGCGTTGAAACGTAGCCCATTTGGCATGGCGTTTCAGGGCGTACGCGATAGAGCCTGCGGAAATCGCAATCAAGGCATTAACGACTATGCTGATGGTTATCTGAGTAAAACCCAGCATGACGGATTGCGCTAGCACGCTGCCTTTGGCCGGGTCAATAAACTGCGGCAACAGCGAGAGATAGAGCACCGCAGCCTTCGGGTTCAGCAGGTTGGTGAATAACCCCATGAGAAACAGCTTGCGCGGGCTGTCTTTAGGTAAATCCCGTACTTGAAATACCGCCCGACCGCCGGGACGAATAGCCTGCCAGGCCAGCCACAACAGGTAAATCGCGCCGGCGATGCGAATGGTATCGTAAGCATAGGGTACGGCCATCACCAGAGCGGTGATGCCCAATGCCGCGCAAAGCATATAAAAGATAAAACCCAGCGCGACGCCCGCCAGGGAAATCAGCCCTGCGATCCGGCCCTGGCAGATAGAACGGGAGATCAGGTAGATCATGTTCGGTCCCGGCGTAAGCACCAGACCGAGAGCGATAAGAGCAAAAGCGGCAAGATTAGCGACATCAGGCATCGGGCACCTCAAGAGTATTCGTGGATAGAGTCCAGAACGGCGTCTGCGATTAACAGCGAGACCCATGCCTCATCGCAGATACGCTCTTATCTTGCCCAGACGCGCGGCGCTATGGTCCGTGTTTCCCGATGGTTTTCCATCTTTAGCGTCAGTCGCACGGATTTCACAACGTTACAGTATGAGGTATCGGATGGCAATTGCCTCCCCAGTTTCTTCCTCTCACCTCATCATTCCAATTGCATTACCGATACGCTGATTTATACTGTATAAAAAAACAGTATTGGTGAGTTATGTCATTTGTGAGCCCGGTTGAAAACCCTGAAGCGCTGTCTCTGCCATTGTTTGGCGATCTGATTCCCGCCGGCTTTCCAAGTCCGGCCCAGGACTATGTTGAACAGCGTATTGATTTAAATAAGGTATGCGTGCGGCATCCCAGCGCAACGTATTTTCTGCGCGTCAGCGGCGAGTCAATGATCGACGGGCATATCAGTGATGGCGATTTGCTGGTGGTCGATAGCTCTCTTGAGGCGAAGCATGGCGATATCGTTATTGCGGCTGTCGACGGCGAATTTACGGTGAAGCGCTTGCAACGCTCGCCCAATCTGGCATTGATGCCGATGAACCCGGTCTATAAACCCCTTTATATTAACCCGGGAGATACTTTGGATATCTTTGGCGTCGTTACCTTCGTTATACACGCCGTTCGCTGATGTACGCCTTAGTCGACGTTAATTCATTCTACGCCAGTTGCGAGACGGTGTTTCGTCCCGATTTGCGTAGGCGGCCGGTCGTCGTGCTCAGCAACAACGATGGATGCGTGATCGCCAGATCCGTCGAGGCCAAAAGGCTCGGCATCAAAATGGCGATGCCGTTTTTTCAGATCCGCGACATCGTCAGGCGCGATAACGTCGCCGTGTTTTCTTCGAATTATGCTTTGTATGCCGATATGTCGTCCCGGGTGATGAGTATTCTGGAGGAGATGGCGCCGGCGGTTGAAATGTATAGCATCGACGAGGCCTTTTTAGATTTAACCGGACTCGGCAACGGTGTCGGTTTGGCGCAATTCGGCCATGATATCCGTCAGCGGGTTTTTCGGGAAGCGCATCTGGCCGTCGGCGTCGGTATCGCCCAAACCAAGACCCTGGCGAAGCTGGCGAATTTTGCCGCGAAGCATTGGCCGAAGACCGGCGGCGTTGTTGATCTTTCCAATCTCGATCGCCAGCGGAGACTGCTAAGCCTGGCGCCGGTAGAGGAAGTCTGGGGCGTCGGTCGGCGGTTGTCACGCAGACTAAGAAGCGCGGGCATCGATACCGCGCTGAAGCTTTCTCAATGCAGTCCGTTATATATCCGTAAAGCATTCAATGTGGTACTGGAACGCACCGTTCGTGAACTGTGCGGCATTCCCTGCCTGGACATTGAGGCGCTTGCCCCAAAGAAACAACAGATTATCAGTTCCCGGTCATTCAGCACCCGGATTACTCAATACGAGGATATGCGGCAGGCGATTTGCCTGTATGCTGAACGGGCCGCGGAAAAATTGCGACAGGAAGAGCAGTATTGCAAGCAGGTTTCCGTTTTTATTAGAACCAGTCCTCATGCCGGGAACGAAGCGTTTTATAGCAATCAGGCCATGGGGCAGTTGTCCATCCCTACAAACGATACGCGCGATATTGTGCATCTT
This sequence comes from Brenneria sp. g21c3, assembly GCF_040240345.1. Taxonomy (NCBI): domain Bacteria; kingdom Pseudomonadati; phylum Pseudomonadota; class Gammaproteobacteria; order Enterobacterales; family Pectobacteriaceae; genus Brenneria; species Brenneria sp. g21c3. The sequence continues at coordinate 44,518 of NZ_JBEIAB010000003.1, forward strand.
GCCGCGGAGTCCTTACACCGGATTTGGCAACCGAATTGCCGATATATGAAAGCAGGGGTGATGTTAACCGATTTCTATAGCCAGGGTATTGCACAACTCAATTTGTTTGATCGCTATCAGCCGCGACCGCATAGCGAAGCATTGATGTCGGCGATTGATCAGATTAATCATAGCGGCAACGGGAAAGTGTGGTTTGCGGGACAAGGCGTGCGTCGGGCATGGGCAATGAAAAGGGAGATGCTTTCTCCGGCATACACGACAAAGCTCTCGGATATCCCTAACGTTCGTTTCTGACAATTTTTATCATGCCGCAACGGTGTGCCGGCAGAGCCCGTTTGGAATGAAAAGTAGGATCTGGCGGGGGCGTTGCATCGCGGCTATTTTAGATGTTGTAAAGGATAATAAAACGCGACACATTACAATGAGGCGGTTTTTTGGGGATTATAATGAGTTAGTTAATGATTAATCAGCCAATTGTTGTGACATATCATCCATGGTTACAAATTTCATCACGCTTTCGTAAAGCTGCTTTTCTTCGATTGAGGCATCTGAAAATGAAACGCGGATAAATTCTTCCATTAATCGATGCGCCAATAATTCCCGGTCAACGATGCCGTAGCGTTCATTAATAAGTTGCTCAACGGCAGCGCCGATTATCTCGTGTCGGTTTTTCATTGTGTACTCTTTTTGTGTGAAAATTAATCAAGGTATAGCACAGGATTGCGCTAGTGGGATTTTTATTTTCGCCCTTTGGCGTGGGGGCGACAGTGAAATTCTTCGGTATGAAAACTTATTTTAAATAAATCTCTTACATTATTAGTGGGTTAAAAAATAACCACAACTTATAGGATTATAACGATAGCTAATTCTATTAAACGGAGTAGGTTAAGCGTGTAATTGATATAGGATTATCCTTTGCTAATTGAACGTTATTTGCCTGCGGCCTGTGTCGATTGCGGGCATTTTTTTTGCCTGTAACCGTCGATAAGTAAACAAGGTATAAGTTTTCCAATAGCTTGCCGCCAGGCGGTTTTTATCTCCATGTTTAAGATTCTCGTCTGGAGATGGTGTCAGGCGTGAGTTAACGGCAGAGTCGAATTCCCAACGGGGAATGGCGGTGAGCAGGTTTAGCGGATAAAAAGTGGCGTCAATCGCCATCCGGCAGGAAAAAATGGCCGCATTTAGGGCATATCAGCGTGACATTTTTACGCAGTTTGCGGCTACTTTGTTTTGTGACGAAAAGACAGTGGGGACAAGTCACCTTGACGGATGCATCGCTAAACAACCGAAGAGCATCGAAGATAGACATCTGTTTCACCTGAGAGGGGATGGTTGTTTAGTGTACGCCTATATGAACACGATAGCTTATCATTGTTGCATTTTTGCAATATCATTCCTCATGACTGCGCAGCGTTCTGTAATGCGAAAAATTATTTGACGCGTTCAACCCGTGCGGCGACTTAAGACGACGATGGTCGTTTGAAAATAATGCCGTTCCACGACGGGCCGGACGTCGCTAATAGTGAATGGTTAGCGGCAACTCAGGTAACAGGCTGATGCGTTTATTTTGCTGATTATGATCGAAAACAAGCGTCAGGAAAGGATTCGATCCAAATTCGAGCGAAACGATGCCCGACGCGATAATATTTTGTGTTGTCGGCGAAAGCGGCGCGTCCTCTTTTACCGTCAATGTAACGGACGTCAGTTCTGAGACGCCGCACTGGTGTCGCAGCGGCGGTTGTTTTGCCGATGGCAAGCGATCCGGCCGACAAGAAAAATTCAGAAAGAACCATAAGGGTTCATTAACCGGGGCTTCGCCCACGTTAATTTCATAATTATCCGGTAAATAGGGCGGTTTATAACGCCAGGTGGGAAAGCGGGCTTTCTCGTTCAATTCGGAAGGACGGAAGCCTACCCCGAACGGAGAACAACTGCCGTCAGGGCAGTTCAACCTTTTTAAGATGTCCAGCTTATCCTGATTATCGATTAATTGCGGGTTCTCTTGCTGATAAAGGAATTCAATATAGGCATTATGGAAGAAAAAGCGCCGATTGGACGTTCCCTGTCCCGGATGCGTATTTCCCGCGCCTTCGGTAAAACCCGCATTTATCAGCGTATCCGCAACGACCGCTCTGTTTTTACTACAAATAAGGATATGATCGATTTCCATGAATTTCCGCCTTATTGATTAAATAATGAATGTCTTATTATTAAATTTTATTTGTTGGTCTTACAGACCATAAAATAATATTGGTTTTGGTTAAATTCAAATTCGAGCAATACATCAAGCGCGAGTTTTTGCGCGTGTGCGGTGTACGACCTTCCGTTCGTCTGGTTGACGAAGGTGACCAGATACGGAAATTTTTTTGACATTTCTTTTAAGGCGAAATCAAAAATTATATTTAATAACCCACTGCCGCGATACGCTTTGTCGATACATATCGGGCCATACTGATATGAGTTTTCCGTGCTTAATATTTCGTCGTTATAAGTCACTTCGCCTAATCGCCCAATCATATATTGGAAGAATGGCCATGCTGACCAATATGCCCATGAGGCAGCGAAAACAAATGCCACAACCTTGCCATCTTCTTTGGCGACAAATGCGCCTTGTTCATCCTCAATCAGAGAGATTATCTGTTCTTTGGTTAACAGGGTTGTTACAAAACCGTCCGTTTTATCATCTTCTTTTATCGAATGAACATGGTATTTTTTATGCAACGTCATAATCGCGTCAATATCAGTGATATTCGCAACAGCTAATTCCATTTTATAACCTCTGCGGGTATCAATTTAATGATTTTTTAGTGTGCAGTAATCAATGGCGGGTTTCAATGGAACGATGACGATAGATTAAAAGGGGGCTTTGTAGGCGCGCCAAAACGGGCTTGAGCAATCGCGGCGATAAAGCCCTATGGTCAGGGCTTTGAGAAAATTAAGGATTATTTGTCGGAGGTAAAGTAATCGTTGCTGTCGACGATCGGGATATAGGCTCTTACCCATTCGTTTCCTTCGATCATTTCCCAACTATGCCCTTCGCCCTTAATGTCTTCAGCAAGAAGGACGGTACCGGGGGCAATGATGAATGTGGAGCCATCGCTGACTTTAAATTTCAGCTTGCCTTTTAGCGTGACGACATACTGTTTTCTTGGCGCCGGATGGGTATTTTTCTCCCAATCTTCAGTGGAGTTGCTGATCCAAAATTGTTTGGCCGGAATTTTTTCCAGCGCCGGGATGCTGCCGGTTAAAAAGGCGGAATGGTTGTCGGCGGTGTTAATCAGCTTGATTGCCGATATCCGCGCGTCACTGTGGTTTTCGGCTTTGCCGGATTCACTATACCCAGCGATGGGAAGGGACAAACTGGCGAGCGCCAAAAGAAGCAGTTTAGATTTTTTCATTAACTCAGAACCTATAAAAATATTGTTATTGATGATGTAAATGCTGTGCGCGGTGAAACATGCGTAGCCTGCTTCACCTTGCGTAACATTTTACCTCAACCATTCTCTCAATAACCAGCGCGGAATAATTTGCGTAATCCTGTTTAATTTGTTGAAAATTAAAAATAAAAACCAATAAACCTTTTGATGTGACAGGTCTTTTTTGTTACTAAATATAAGGACTTTTGTTATTGGTCGGCGCGCTGTTTTCGGCGCCTGGGAAAGCATTTGCTGTGCTAGGTTTTCGCCGAAGGCGGCGCCGGCCGGACGCAGGCAAAAAAAATCCCGCCTCAAGGGCGGGAAAACTATTTTGGCAGGGATGGATAACGCAATATTAAAAGACACACACAACATCAAAGGGTTGATAAAAAGATAGCACCCTAAGTGTATAGAACTGTATGGCGCGAGTAAGGTTACCTTATCGGGTGTAAAATGAGATTGAAGCCGCGACAAGGCCGCTATCCGCGTTGTTTGCGCCAAGCGGCGTCGCGCTACTCCATCTCGATGATTTCCTCTTTCGATTCCTCCGCCAACTGACGCAAAATGCGATAAACCTGCGCCACGGCCTGTAGGGTTTCACGCGGAATATAATGACCGACGGGCGTGCGATAGAGCGTTCGCGCCAGCCAGATAAAACGGATCACCGGGATCTCGGCTTGCTGAGCCTGTTCGATCAGTTTCTGCGCCTGCCGATCCTCGCCTTTACAGATAATTTGCGGCAGCGGGGTGATGCCAGGACGATAGTAGAGCGCCACCGCATAGTGGGTTGGGTTGACCAGCAGCAGATCGGCGTCTTCAACCGGTTTTTGCCGCGGCGGCGCGGAGGCGGGTTGGTTAATGAGCTCATTTGCCAGGGATTTACGCTGTCCTTTCATGTGCGGATCCCCTTCGGCGTCTTTATGTTCGTTGCGTAAATCCTGATGGCTCATGCGTTGCTGCTTAAGAAAAAAGTATTTTTGCAAACCAAAATCGAGCACCGAAAGAACCAGCAGCGCGGCGAGAGTGGTACGGGCGATGTGCGCCAGTAATGCTTTTACCCCATGCCAGAAACCGTTTAAATCACCGGAAGCCAGCTCCACCAGCGATTCCAGTTCCGGAATGATCACTTTATAAAAAACCGCGCCGATGACCACGGCCTTGAGTACGTTGGTCAGCATTTCCGTCAGCTTGCGCATGGAAAACATCTGTTTTAATTGATTAACCGGGTTCAACCGGTTGAAGTCGATCTTTAACGCTTCGGGCGCAAAAAGCGGACCGTACTGGATCCAACCGCCGATCACGCGCAGCAACACCGCGATGCCTGCGGCCAGCAGACAAAAGGTCAGCGCCAGCGTCACGGCGTCATGAAAGACTTCTCTGGCGGCCTGAGCAAACGGCTGATTCAGCCGCATGAGGGGTAACTGCACCAGCTTTTGCAATTTGCCCATGCTCTGTTCCGCCAGCGCCAGAATACATTCCAGCAGTCCGACGCAAATCAGCAGCTTGGGGACATCCTGGCTTTGTCCCACTTCCCCTTTCTTACGGGCGTCCTTAAGTTTTTTATCGGTGGGCTTTTCGGTTTTTTCGCTCATGTGCGGACCATTAAGACGAGGCGGGGAAAAACAGTGGAAACAGGTGTTTTAAATCGGGTAAAGCCTGAAGCTTGCCGTCCGCCAGATAGTGCAGCACCGGCAGATAAATGATGAAAAAGGACAGACCCACCAGGCACTTCGCGGGAATGGACAGCACAAATACCTGCAACTGCGGGCTGTAGAGGCTGAGCAGCGAAATGCTGAATTCCAGCAGCAGCAGCAGCGCCACCAGCGGGCCGGCATAGATCGCCAGATGGGCAAAGGTTTCGGCAAGCAGCATCAGATAAGCCTCAAACCCTTGTTCGGTAAGGGGCGGCAGCCAGGCCAGGGCCGGCCACAGACGATAGCTGTCCCACAGCAATTGGGTCAGCCCATTAATCCCGATGCCAATCACCAGCAGCAAAATAATCGTTTGTTTGAGCAGATGGCCGATCGGCGTGCTGTCGACCCCCAGCGCCGGATTAAGCTGTCCGCCCATCAGCGCCCCGCGCTGGTTATCGAATAACGCGCCAACCGACTCAAACAGCCAGAATGGCATCGCCAGGACGAGCGCGATCAGTAAGCCGACGATCAGCTCTTTGAGCAGCAGCCCCGGCAACATCGGCCAGGAGAGCGGCGACAACAGCAATTGCTGTTGGATAATCGGCGCGGGCAAGAGCGTCAGCGAGATCACCACCCCATTGCGCAGCATGCCTTTCAGTACGTTGAGCGAAAATGCCGGCACCAGAATAAAGCAGGGATAGATGCGCGCGATACCCAGCGTGACGGCGATAATAAAGTCATAAACATGCTGGATGGTGGAAATCATCGCCGCGCCCCGTCAGGTATGCTCGATCATGTTAAATGCCGAGATGGCGAGCTGGATCAGCTCCACGCCAATCCATCGCCCGGTCAGGGCCAACGCCACGCCGACCGAAATCAGTTTGACGGCAAACGGCAGCGTCTGGTCCTGTAGCTGCATCACCGCCTGCAATAACGAGATCAAAACGCCGACGATAACCGCCACCAGCAGCGGCGGAGCGGAAAGCAGCACCACCATCACCATGGCCTGCCGGAAGAGCGTGATAATTTCCATTCGCGTCTCACAGGTAACTGTAAAAAAGGCCGTCCAGCAGCCGGGTCCAGCCATTGACCAGCACGAACAGCAACAGCTTGAGCGGCAGCGACAGCGTCATGGGCGCCACCATCTGCATCCCCAGCGCCAGCAGGACGTTGGAGACGATCAGATCGATAACGATAAACGGGACATAGATAAGAAAGCCGATTTTGAAGCCGGCGGTCAGCTCGGACAGCACGAAAGCCGGGATCACCAGCAGCAGATTCTGGGTATCCGCCTTTTCCGCCAGCGATGGCGGCCACATGCGCAGGCTGTTCTCATGTAAATGGGTGAGGATATCCGGATCGGTATTGCGCGACATAAATGTCTGCAACGGCGCCAGTCCGGGCATCACGCTCTCATGCAATGCGGTAATGTCGCTGGTGTCCGGCGGATTTTCCTTAAAGCGCGCGGAGATATCCTGAAACACCGGCGCCATGACGAACAGGGTGGCGGCAAGGGCGATGCCGTACAGCGCCATATTGGGCGGAACCTGCTGTACGCCGATGGCGTTGCGGGTGATCAGCAGCACGATGGCGATTTTTAAAAAGCAGGTACAGACGATCATCAGCAAAGGGATCAGCGATAGCGCGCCCAGCATGAGCGCGAACATCAGGGGATCGAAGGCGCCGGACGTCATACGTCGGACTCCTGGTCGTGCGCCGCGTCCGGCGTGGACAGCATCTGCGTAATCTGTAGCCCCAGCTTGCCCTCGATATCGATCAGATCGCCTTTCGCCAACGGCATATCGCCGTGACACAGCCAGGCTTCGCCCGGCGTTACGTCGCGCAGCGTCAGGATCGCGCCGCGGGTCAGCCGCTGAAGCGCCGGCAGGGTGATGGCGATCTGTCCGCAGCGGATGTTGAACGTCACCGGCAACGGCGGCAACCGGTTCGTAGTTGACGAATCAGTTGGCATTGATGCGTTTTCATTGGTGACGCCGTCACTAATATCCTCGGCGTCAGTCTGCCGTGCCGGCATCTCGTTAAAAGGGGCATTCATCGAACATGTCTCCATATCGGCGATGACGAAATGGTAAGGGGCCGGTCCCGTCAACTGCATCGCGCCTTGCAAACGCCACGACGCCAGTAGGATGGAACCCTGACCGTCAGGGGAAAAATAGGGCGCCGTCGGCACAATGACATCGCCGGGGCGAAGCTGATGCAGCATCGCCGGCGTCAGAACGGTATCGGCCAGAATCAGAGGGACGGCAAATGACAGACGGTGCAATAAAGAGCGATAAACCGGCCGCCAGCCGGGGCGTTCAAGCAACGCCCGCCAGCAGGACGCGGCGGCCTGTAGCCGGCTGCGCGCGCGAATACCGTTCCAACTGACCGTGAGCCAGGCCGCTAGCGGCATTTCCGCGGAGTCGGGAGCGGGATGCGGATAAATCTGTCCCACCAGGTCGATGACCGACGCGGCCAGCGACTGGTTATACAGCGTCCAGTACCATGCCTGTTCCGCCTGCGTCGCGCCGACCGGCAATAGCGGACAGTCGGATAACAGACCCAGCACCGGCGACGGCGAGGAGAGCGCAAGGATGCCGCTATCGCAGCGCCAGTAGCTGAGCTGTTCGTCCGCCGGCGGCTCTTCCGCCAGGCTCAGACGGATCTCGCCGACGTGGCCGTCGCGCTCGAAAGGCAGCGTCAGTCCGGCGGCCAACCGGCTGTGCAGATCGGCTCGATCGCCGGCCAGGCGCGGCAGCGTCAGGGGCTGAGCGACCATTATCGTTCCTCCCGGTCGTCGAAACTGAGCCGCACCGGGCAGCCCAGCGCATCGCAGAGCGAGCGGCGGCAGGCCTCCCGGCGATGTTTTAATAACTGATAGGCTTCGCGGCTGAAACGGAGCGCGATATCCCAGCCCTGCGGCGACAGCGACGCCAGCATGACGTCGATATCGCCCAGTTGCGGCAGTTGCAGACTGAATGAAAACGGCGGATGACCGATATTCTCCATTGATTCGAGCAATTCGCACTGTAGCGGCGGCCATTGTGACGGTGTCACGCTGGCGGGTAAGTCATCCGCCGGCGCCGGCTGCGGCGGCGTAAAAGCGCTCGGGAGCGGCGAGACGTTTTCCGGCTGATGCAGCGCCCACTCAAAACCGTGGTCGACGCTGAACGCTTCCCAGCCGTATTGCGGCGCTTCCTCGCCGCGCCGCGGCGATTTCTCCGGCAGGCCCGCGGCTGAGGCCGGAGCGTTGGACGGTTTGTGCTGGGGTATGGCGGCGTTATTCATAGGCTCTCCCGATGTAGCGTTAACAGGCACGCCAGTTTTTCGACGGCTTTCTGGTTTTGATTCACCAATTGGCGGGCTTGCCCGACCTGCTGTTGCTGCTGACGCTGTTGTTGCCGCTGCTCATGGCCCCGCTGACTTTCAAGCTCGATTTGGTGGAGCGCCCGGCGCTCGGCGTCCAGTTGCGATTTCAGATCGTCCAGTCCCTGATCGCGGCCTTTTAGCTTTTCGTTCAACGCATCGCGCTGCTGCCGGCCGGCGCGGCGCAAGGTTTGCAACTGCGTTTGATGTTGTTGCAGCCGCGCGTTAATGCTCTTCAGCGTATTCTCCGCCTGTCGCAACTGGCGTTCGCTGCGTATCAGGCGCTGGCGGCGGATGGGCATCAGTACATTCAGGGCGGCCTGCAATGTCTGGGCGTCGCTATCGTTATGCGGCATAGGCGCTGACCTCGGCTAATTGCTGTTGAATCGCGTCATAGGCCATCGGGTCGCGCATGGCCTGACGCAGAAACCGGTTGATTTCTCCCTGGGCATTGACGGCCGAGTCGGTCAGCGGATCGTGGCCCGGCTGGTATTCTCCCAGCCGGATCAACATTTCCACCTGTTTATACGCGGCCATCAGGCGACGCACCGCTCCGGCGTGATGGTTATGTTCCCGGTCGACCACATTGCTCATGGTTCGGCTCAGGCTGGCCAGCACATCAATGGCCGGGTAATGGCCCTGTTCCGCCAGCCGACGGGTCAGCACGATATGGCCGTCAATCAGCGATCGCACTTCGTCCGCCACCGGATCGTTCATCGAGTCCTGCTCAATCAGCACCGAATAGAGGGCGGTGATGGCGCCTTCCTGCGTCTGTCCGGCGCGCTCCACCAGCCGCGGCAACAGGGTATAGACCGACGGCGGCAGCCCGCCGCGCCCCTGCGGTTCGCCGAGCGCCAGGCCGATTTCACGCTGGGCGCGGGCGAAACGGGTCAGGGAGTCGATAATCAGCAACACCTGTTTGCCGTCGGCGCGGTACGCTTCGGCAATCGCCGTCGCGGTGAAGGCCGCGCGCGCGCGCTCCATGCTGCTGCGATCGGACGTGGAGCAGACCAGAACGGTGCGGCGGCGCAGATCGTCATCCAGTTCATGATCGAGAAACTCGCGCAGCTCGCGCCCGCGTTCGCCGATCAGACCGAAGACGATGGCGTCGCACGGCGTGTTGCGCGCCAGCTCCGCCAGCAGAGTGGTTTTACCGCAGCCGGCGCCGGCAAAGATACCGACGCGCTGCCCCTGGCCCAGCGTCAGCAGTCCGTCTATCGCCCGCAGACCGGTCGGCAGCGGCGCGGCGATGCGCGGGCGCTCGGTCGGCGGCGGCGCATCGCCCAGTACCGGTCGCGCCTGATGATGACGGCTGCCCGGCTGCACAAAGGCGCTTGCGGCGCCGTCCTGCAATGCGCGGCCGAAACCGTCCAGTACGCTGCCAAACAGCGCGTCCGAAACCTGAATGCAGTGCGGCTGATAAAGCGGGGTGACGACGGCGCCCTGGGCGATGCCGTCGAGCGCGCCCAGCGCCGACAGAAACGTGTTCTGCGGACTGAAGCCCACCACTTCGGCCATTACCTGGCCGCCGTCTTTCCGCCCGACCAGACAGAGATCGCCGATGCGCGCCTGCGGCAGGCCGCACTCCAGCAAAATCCCGCTGATGCCGATAACCCGGCCTTTGATATCGACCGGCGCGTAAGCGGACAACCGCTGGCGCTGTTGCTGAAACCAGCGCTTCATCTGTGGAAAGTCCGTTGCGGTTTGCCTCATTTACCAGTTCACCTTAATTTGCTGTTGACCGCCAAACACGATCTGGTGATCGTCGATGCTGACCAATCTGAGCTGTTCCACTTCATCGCCGACGAACAGTCGCCGGCCATCGGCGGTCACCACATTGGCCCTCGGCCCGCTGGTGACCTGCACAATCTGAAACGGCAGTTGAGCGCTCTTTATCTGCGTGCGGTTATCGACCGTGAGCGCGGTGTTATATCGTTGGTGGAATTGGATGAGCATCCGTTCCAACTTTTTTTGCTCTTGCGGCGTTAACTGGCCGGTTAGCGTGACCAGCGTATGGGTGGAAGCCAGTTTTACCGCGTCGGTAAGCTCCCGCTCCCGCAACAGGGTTCTCAGCGTGTGCTCCAGTTGCGTCATGGTATTGAGCTGGCGGCGCGTGTCCTGCGGCGGCGGCGCGGGCGGCATGGCGACGCTTTCCTGCAACAGCCAACCGCCCACCATCGTCGCCAGCAACAGGCTCAGCAGCAGATAGCAGCTCTTGGCCCACAGCGGCAGCCGCGCGGGCGCAACGGTCGCGGCCGCCGCCGCGACGGGCTGTTGTTCCTGCGTCGGGGGCGGGATATCGTCTTGCCCGGCAGGCGAACCGGCGTCGGGTCGCTCCGTCTCTTCGCTATCCCAGGGCGTATCGGCGGCGACCACGCACAGCCAGATGTGATGAAGGGCAAAGGGCGTGCCGGGCGTCAGATCGGGGATTTGCGTCACGCTATGGCCTTCCGTATCGCAGAGATCGCCGTCCAGCGCGCTGAGCAGCCAGCCGTTCTCCTGTTTTTCCAGCAGCGCGTGGCGCGCGCTGATACCCGGATCATAGAGAGTCAGATCGGCATCGTCATCGGCGCCGATCCGCCAGGCGCTGCCGCTCAGCGGTAATGCCGCCCCCCGATGCAAGCCCGTCAGTACGCGTAACTCAAACATATTTCCTTCCTATGCATTAAAAGCGGCGTTGTCGGCATACAGATCAAAACGCCCCAGGACGTTGATCGATAGATGAGATCCCAGTTCGGTGAAAGAGAGCACCGGAACATGATGGAATTCCTCCTGTAGCAGGGCGCGCAAAGGGCTGCGCAGATCCTGCGCGACCAATATCTGGCCGGCGGCGGGCGCGGAGAGTGGAAAGGCGCGCCGTAACTGCTCGAGAAAGGTGGCGGCATAGTCCTGCGTTAAGGCGAAGAAGGTTTCATTCTGGGTCTGACGCAGCGAGTCGCGCAGCAGTTCTTCCGTTTCCGGCGTCAACAGCCAGACATGCAGGCAGTTTTGCCGGCTGTACTGGTGGCAGATTTGCGATTTCAGCGCCAGCCGGACGTAGTCGGTCAGCGCATGGACGTCTCGCTCGTGCTGACCGATTTCGATCAGCGCCTCGGCAATCGGCCGCACCGCGCGCAGCGGCACCCGCTCCGACGCCAGCCGCTGCAATACGGCGGCAAAGCGCGACAGCGGCATGATGCGTTGCAGTTCCTGCGCCAGCTCCGGTTGCTCGCTCTCCAGCCAGGTCAAAATCGCTTTGCTTTCCTGTAGGCCGATAAACTGCGCGCCGGAACGGTGAATGGCGTTTTCCATGCGCAGCAGGATTAACGCTTGCGCCGACCAGCGCGGGCAGTCTTCCTGCGCAAGCGCCGGGTGAGAAGGCGAAACCCAGCACCAGGCGGACTCATCGCGCAGCGCGGAGCCGACGATGGCGTCTCCCTGTTGGTCCGGATCGATCGCAGAGCAGGGTACCGCCAGCCGTTCGGTGTTCAATGTGGCTTTAACATGGGGAATTTCGTATACGCAGAACTGGAATTCGTCCTCATCCAGATGCTCGCTGAATTCAATATCAAACGACGGCAGCGTCATGCCGAACTGATAAACCAGCCGGTTGCGTAAACGACGGATATGCTGCACCAGCGAGAGCGTGGCGGGGGTTCCCTGCATGGACGAATGGAACAGCAGCAGATAGGCGCGGGTAGGATTGAAGCGCCGCAAATCCTGGTAGCCGTTTTGTTCGGCCGGCAGGTTGTCGGCCTCCGCCTGTGAATGGCTCAGGATCCCTTGCTGTTTGATGCGCCATAGCTGAAACACCCCGCTGCCGAGCGAGGCGAGGCTAATCGCCATAAAGACCAGCGAGGGCATGCCCGGCAACAGGGCGAAGCCAAACATGCCGATGGCGGAGATGATCCACGCCTTGGGCTGACTGGTGAGCTGTTCGGCGATTTCGCGGCCGATGTTGGCGTCTATCGGCTGGCCTTCGGCGGAGACGCGCGTGATGATCATCCCGGCCGTCAGCGAAATCAGCAAGGCGGGGATCTGGGCGATCAGGCCGTCGCCGATGGTGAGCACGGAATAGACGTGCATGGCGTCGGCGGCGGCCATATCATGCTGCAACACGCCGATGGCGAATCCGCCGAGCATGTTGATAAACACGATCACCAGACCGGCGATCGCGTCGCCCTTAACGAATTTCATCGCGCCGTCCATCGCCCCGAACAGCTGGCTTTCTTTCGCCAGGTTATCGCGCCGCTGGCGGGCCTGATGGGCTTCAATCAGCCCGGCGCGCAGATCGCTGTCGATAGACATCTGTTTACCGGGCATGGCATCCAGCGTAAAGCGGGCGGCGACCTCGGCCACGCGTTCGGAGCCTTTGGTGATAACCAGAAAATTCACCACGGTCAGGATCAGAAAGATCACCAGTCCCACCGCCAGATTGCCGCCCACCACATAGTTGCCGAACGCTTCGACGATATGGCCGCCGTCCTGTTGCAGCAGGATCTGGCGGGTGGTGGAGATGGATAGCGCCAGCCGGAACATGGTGGTCAGCAGCAGCACCGCCGGGAACGTCGAGAACGCCAGCGGTTTGGGCAGATACATCGCCAGCACGATCAGCAGCGACGACACACAGATATTGAATGCGATCAGCACGTCAATCAGGCTGGTCGGCAGCGGAATGATCATCATGAATACGATCGACATGACGATCGCCGCGCCGACCACTTCCGAGCGCTGCATGGCGCTGAGCGCGATGCGATTGAGCCAGATAATCAGCAGATTCATCACGCCAGCCCGTCCGGTTTTGGTGACAATGTCACTTTGTTGTTTTCATGGCGGGTGGCGTCGCCGATCAGCCCGCGGATGAGGTGCAGGGCGGTTTGCCGGTTTTTCAGATCGCGCCACAGCGGCTGCGGCAGTCCGCTGACCAGCGGCAGCAGCGCGCTGAAAAACAGCGCCTGGTGCGGCGGTTCCGTTCCCGCCACCTCGCGCCCCAGATTATGCAGGTCGCGCGCGTAGGCGCCATTGGCGCTCAGGCCGATCAGGCGGCGGGTCAGTTCGACGGCGCCGAGGGTAAACGCGGGCAATTTCGCCGACAGCCGGTCAAGCATTTCCCGGCTGGTCGCCAGGGTATGACTCAGGTGGAGCGAGTCGTTAAGGCTGCCGAGCATTTTTCGCAGCGCCGTTTTGGGAATGGACGAGCACTGACTGACGATATCCGCCGCCAGCGCCCGCTGCATGGTGCGCAGCCCGTCCTGGAAGTGTTGCGGGTCGACGCGTTCCAGCAGGGCGTCCAGCAGCGCGCCGACCGACTGTTGATGTACGACTTTCTGATAGTAGAGATCGCGCATGGTTTGCCGGTGTTCCGGCAGGGTGCTGAACAGCGAGATGGCGCTGGCGGTGTTTAAGCCCGCCCGAATCTCCGGCTCTTTTTCCTGATGCAGCCGTTGCAGCGCCTGCTGCGCGGCGGCGGTCAGCGCCGGGTGTTTCGCCCGCACCTGCCTGAGCAGCACATCGCCGCGCGCCGCATCGTTCCCCACGGCCTGAAGTATCGCCGCGACGGTCGGCGCTTTCTCCCGGCCCAGCAGGTCGCACAGGCGGTCCATCTGCTGCGCGTAGGTACCCTCGGCCGGGTTTTCCAGCAGTTTGAACAGCTCGGTGAGTTTTTCGATCCGCTCGACGTTGGCCAGCGTCCGCACGCCGGTTTGCGCGATATGACGACGATTAAGGGATTTGCTTCTCCGCTCCGCCTGCTCGCCGAACGCCATGGCGACTTCTTCCATCGACGTGGCCAGCGGCGGGCGCAGCGCTTCATGGTGTGCGGGCGCCTTGATCGCCGCCGTCTGGGCGGCCGGATCGTTATCGGTCTCTATCGGTCGGGTTATCGGTGTTGGCACGGGCGTAACACTTTGAATTTTAATCATCATCCGGTCCGGCGTAAGTCAACAAGGTGTTGTTGTGTGGCTTGGGAGGCGCAGTGGTTCCTGAATTTTCACGACGCTGACCGGGCGCGGCGGCAACTGGCGATGGCGGTTTGAAATCGGTATTTCGATTGCGGTGATAAATCAGAGTAATAGGTATTTCATCGCGGAAGGAATCCTATACTTTTGTGGTATTGCAAAAACTTGCAGTCGATTTTTGCATGTCGCGGCAATATCTTGCGCAAAAAACCAATGCAAAGGAAATAAATTTATATAAATCAATGAAATAATTCGTTTGGACGAGTGGCACAGAGCTTGCTCTACCGTTGGCGCCAATAACGGCGAATAACGGAGAGTGAGTAAAAATGGAAACCTTTACCCTGACATATGCCGACCAGAAAGACACCTTGCCTCGCGCACCGTCCGTCGATTGGGAGCAAGTGTTTCGGCAACATGGCAGCAAGTTGCATAACTTTATCCGTAAACGTGTCGGTAACCATGACGATGTGGAGGATTTACAGCAAATGACGTACCTGGAGGTGTTGAAGCATCAGGATAAATTTCTCGGCGCGTCGCGCCCGGAAACCTGGGTATTCGGCATCGCCCTCAATCTGGTGCGCAATCATTTCAAACAGATGCGTCAGCGATCGTATGAAATCGGCGATGAGGCGCTGGAATACGTAACGGGTGATGCGGATCCGCTAATAATCACAGAGAGTCGGAAAACGTTGACCAAGGCATCTGAGGCCATGTCCCGCCTGCCGGACGAAACGCGCAATATGCTGTTGATGTTGCTCGATTCGGACGTCAGCTATCAGGACATCGCGCTCCGGTTGGATATTCCTATCGGAACCGTTCGTTCACGGCTATCCCGCGCGCGCGGGGTTATCCGCCAGGCTGTGGAGACCTGATCCTGCCAATTAACTAGAGGTTAACGCCTTCTGTCAGCACGCGTGACCGTACGGTAGCCGTTGGGTTCTGCGCTCTGATCCTGTGATGTATCGAAACGCCGCGCGGCCATGCCATGCGGCGTTATTCACTAAACAAGGAGATGGCTATGATGTTCACGCAACCTTTTCAGTCCGTGTCAGACACCAATATGCCGCAGTTGGAATTGGTGGATTTTGCGCTAAGTCGGATAAAAGATGCGATTTATATCGTGAATGGAGAAGAACGCTTCTGTTATGTCAATGCATCGGCATGCCAGATGCTGCACTACGGCAGTCGGGCGCTTTTGCAACTGCGCGTCACGGATATCGACCCCGACTGGACCGGCAGAACCCAATCGGACAGCTGGTGGAAAGCGTACAAATCGGACAGCGGCGTCACGTTTGAAACGCGGCACGTCACCCGTTTCGGCATGATCGTCCCTGTCGAAGTCAATTTGACACGCTTCAAGCATAAAGGACGTAGTTACTGTATGTGTGTAGTAAGAGATATCAGGGAACGGAAGCATATTGAGCAGTTGGCCTATGCGCGGGAACAAGAGTTTCGCGCGCTGGTTGAAAATACGCCGGATCTGATAACCCGCTTTGATCCGCAGTTGAAGTGTCTTTACGCCAATTCGGCAACGTTGGTTCACCTGGGGCTAGCCCTTGAACAGCTATTGGGTCGTCAATTCACGGAGTCAATGCCCGGCGCCCGCTGCGCGATGCATATTCAGCAACTGCTGCAACAGGTGGTCGATACCCGCAGCAGCGCCGAAGGGGAACTGGCGGAAGAAAACGGCAAGGGCGATCAGCGCCACCTGTCCATCCACCATATTCGCTGTGTTCCCGAGTTCGATCGGCATGGGGCGCTGGTGTCGATTCTTGCCGTCGGGCGCGATATTACCGCGATCCGTTATGCGGAAAAAAAGCTGGCGGATTCGCATATGCAGCTGCGCCTGCTGGCGCGTCAGCGCGAGATCTCGCGTGAAGCGGAGCGCAAGCATATCTCCAGAGAGATTCATGATGAGCTGGGGCAACACCTTACTACCATCCGTATGAGCCTGTCGCTGATGCGCATGTGCCATGCCCGGGATAATCCGGATTTGCAGGCGCAATTGAAAAAACTGATGCAATTGTCGGATCAGACAATCCAGGTGGTGCGCAATGTGTCCACCAGCCTGCGGCCCAACGTGCTCAATATGGGGCTGACGCCCGCGCTGGAATGGCTGTGCGACGAATTCAACCGTAACTACAGCGGCGGCTGCGTATTAAAAACGGCGCAGCCGGAGCTGACGCTGAAGGATGAAAGCGCCACGGCGGCATTTCGCGTCGCCCAGGAGTCGCTGACCAACGTCGCGCGGCACGCGCAGGCCACCAGGGTGGTCATCACGCTTGAAAGCCAGTCCGGCAATGTGGTGTTGCGGATCAGGGATAACGGTAAAGGGTTTAACACCGGGATCGACAAAGCGGATACCTTCGGCCTGATCAGCATGAAAGAACGCGGCAGCATGCTGGGCGGCGAAGTGGTCATCGATAGCGCGCCGGGTCGCGGCACTCTGGTGCAGCTTACGTTTCCGAACGATACGGATAGGCGTTAAACAGGGAAAAGGAGTACGTGATGGATAAGCAGATCCGCTTAATGATTGCGGACGATCACGTCATTATGCGTGAAGGCCTTAAGCAGATTTTTGCTCTGGACGACACGCTGAATGTGGTCGCGGAAGCGGGAAATGGCGCCCAGGTGCTGACGAAGCTGCGCAGCAGCAGTCTCGATCTGTTGCTGCTGGATATGTCGATGCCGGGCATCTGCGGCGAAGACCTGATTTTACGGATTGTGGCGCAATATCCTCTATTGCCGATTCTGGTGCTGAGTATGTACAGCGAAGCGCAAATCGCGCAGCGCGCGCTGAAAAGCGGAGCCAGAGGCTATATCACCAAAGATAAGGACCCGGAAACCCTGCTTTCGGCGATCCGGCGGGTCGCGCAGGGGGGGCGTTATATCGACCACACCATCGCCGAGCAGCTGGTCTTTTTCGACTGTGAGGAGAGGGGAAGAGCGCAGCATGAGGTGCTGACGCAGCGCGAGCATCAGGTGATGGTGATGTTTGCCCAGGGTATGGGCATCAATGCCATCGCCAAAACGCTGGCCATCAGTAATAAGACGGTGAGCACCCATAAGTCGCGGCTGATGGAGAAAATGCAGTTCAACACCAATGCCGACATCGTCAAGTATGTGCTGAATAAGCGCCTTATTTTATAACCGTTCACTCAGGCCCCTTTGCGTTCGCGCTGGCGGAGGTAGGGATTTTCTGACCGGTTTCTCCATAATTCCTACCTCAGGTTCAGCCATAACTGATGGTTTCGCTTTTCATTGATGGCAATGCTTAGCCCCACTCCGTCCCTGGCTAACCGGAACGTTTAACGCCGCGTTGGCCGCGCAGGGATGAGGAATTACCGTAAGAACGTTCGGAAGATGGATTACCCAAAGGATTTCAGACTGCCGGCGGCAGTTTGAACGTTTAAGGGATAAGTCAGCCCGAAGGGGCTCAGGAGCAGGCAAATGTTTAGGAAAAACAGTGACGCCTACCACTGGGCAGGTTCATGCCCGGAGTTCGCGTCAGCGGCTTATATATCAGAAGACATTCACGCGACATTATCTCCACTTGTCGATGTTATCGCCCCTCTCAGCGTTGATATCGTTCTGGAGGGAGAGACGGGAACCGGTAAAGATCGACTGGCCCGTCGTATTCATCAGTTATCGGGATGCAGCGGACCGTTGGTGGCGGTCAACTGCGCCGCCATTCCCGAAAGTCTGGCGGAAAGTGAACTCTTTGGCGTGGTTTCCGGCGCTTATACGGGCGCCAGCCGTTCACGGGCGGGGTATGTGGAATCCGCGGACAAGGGCATTCTCTTTCTGGATGAGATCGACAGTATGCCATTGATGCTGCAAGCGAAAATGCTGCGAGTATTGGAAAACAGGGGGGTAGAGAGGCTGGGCAGTACGCTGTTCAAACCGTTGGATATGCGGGTGATTGTGGCGACGCAAACCCCGCTCAATCAACTGGTGGATAAAGGCTTGTTCCGGCGCGATCTCTATTTTCGCCTGGATACGGTCAAAATACAGCTTCCCACATTGCGTTCCCGCACCGATCTCATCGTTCCCATGTTCCAACGCTTCTGTAACGAGGCGGCGCAGCGCCTGAAGGTGTCCCCCCCGGCGGTCACCACGCATTTGTATGAACGTCTGCTGGCTCACGCCTGGCCGGGGAATATCCGCGAGTTAAAGGCCGCCGCGGAGCGCTGGGTTCTGGGGTTATCGCCGTTGGCGTCGGTCGCTGAACCGGCTCATCAACCGTTGCAGTTGAAAGACCGCATGAGGCGCATTGAGAAATTTTTGATTCAGGACGCGATGCGGCGCCATGGTCACTGTATTGACCGGGTCGTCACGGAGCTGGGCATCCCCAAACGCACGCTCTATCACCGGTTAAAGGTGCTGAATGTGAGCGCGCGTTGACGCGCGACGGAGGGAGACGGCGGCGTGTCCGCGCCGTCGCCGCAGGGAAGCTCGGCAAATTATCCCGCGGCGATAGACAAAAAGTTCGGCAGGCGTGGAACCGCCGCCGTCGCTTCTCCACTTAACCAATGAACTGGATAGCTGTGGCAACAGCAGCACGGTTCCTCTCTTATTAATGTTAATCACGTTGGAGATACATTATGTCATTAGGACTTTCACAAATCGCTTCACAGACCGCCGCGCAAACGCTGGATGGGGCTATGTCGGCTTCACTGACTAAATCCGCGGCCTTTCAGGCGCAAAAAATCGCGCTGGATACGGATAACGCCATTCTGGACAGTCAGGTGGACTCCGCATCCAAGTCGTTGAATGCCGGGATCAAAGCGTCGAAAACCATCCAGTACTGATCCTGAAATGGCCTGCCGGTAACGTGCGCTGGCAGGTCATCATTACGTTGCAATGGACATTCCCATGAAGATCAATCAAATGAATGCGTCAACCCCGATCAGTATCGAGGCGGAAGCCGGTTCGGCGTTCAGTCAACAGGATATCGCCTGGTTCAGCGCGTCATTGACGCAGCCGCCTTCCGCGCCGCCGGCCGGCGGCAATAGCGCCTGGCTAAGCGCGCTGGCCGAGAAATCTCAGGGACTCAATGCCGAATTCAAAAACGCCGAGCGCGAGGTGACCCGCGCGGTACGCTTAAGTAACCCTAAAGACGTGCTGGATTCAACCCGGACGCTCTCTTCTTTTTATCTGGAAAGTCTGTTTAGCGCCAAGCTGGTGGCTAAAAGCGTTCAGAGCGTGGAAAAACTGACCAATTTACAGTAGCGGCATGATGAAAACTGACTTACGAGCACTCTGGCTGCTGGTACTTCTGCTGGCGCTGAGCGGCTGCGGCGATCCGATAGAGCTGAATCGGGGTCTGTCGGAAAACGACGCCAATGAGGTGATCGCCGAGCTGGGCCGCCATCGGATTACGGCGGAGAAACGGGTGGATAAGACCGGGGTCACCCTGATTATCGATGCGCAAAACATGGAAAGGGCTGTCAATATTCTCAATGCCGCCGGATTGCCCCGACAGTCCCGCACCAATCTGGGCCAGGTCTTCCAGAAAAGCGGCGTGATTTCCACGCCGCTGGAAGAGCGGGCGCGATACATTTATGCGCTTTCGCAGGAGGTGGAAGCCACCCTGACGCAAATCGACGGCGTGCTGGTGGCGCGCGTGCATGTCGTGCTGCCCGAACGGATCGCGCCCGGCGAACCGGTGCAGCCCGCCTCGGCGGCGGTTTTTATCAAATACCGGCCTGAGCTGGATCCGGACGGCATCGAGCCGCGCATCCGGCGTATGGTCGCCAGCAGTATTCCCGGGCTGTCCGGCAAAAGCGATAAAGACCTGTCGATTGTTTTTGTGCCTGCCGAGCCATACCGGGACGTCATCCCCGTCGTGACCATCGGGCCGTTTACCCTGACGCCGCAAGAGGCGGCGCGTTGGCAGTGGAGCGCCGCCCTGCTGGGGCTGCTGGTCACCAGCCTGTTGTCATGGCGTCTGGGCGGGCCTTACGTACGGCAGTGGCGGCAAAAACGGGCCGGGACTTCGCAACCGCATTGACGAGGGGGAATGATGACGGATCGCGCTCGCATCGACTGGGTAACGTGGTGGGCGGGCGGCTGTGTGTTGCAGGCCGCTCCCGGCTGGGATGATAAACATGGCTTCACGCCCGCGACGCGCCGGCTCGAGCTGTTTATCCATGCGAACCCGGCGGCGGTCTGCCGTTGTTTTGATCTGCCGATGCAGATCCCTCCCGAGCCGCAGCCTTCGCTGATGCGGATTGGCGAACTTAACGTCGGGCAGCGGACGCAGATACTGCATCTGATGGCGGCGGTCTGTCTGCCGTCGCGCCATCGGCGGGAAATCAGCGCCGAGCGGCAAATCTGGTGCCGGCGTCTGGCCAAAGCGCTGCGTCCCGGCCTGTGGTTGCCTGATTGCTGTACCTTTGCGCACGAAACGGACGCGCTTATGCTGCTGCGCGCCCGTTATGGCGAAGCGTGCTGGCCGCGTCTGCGGCTGCTGTATCCGCGCGGCCTGGTCGAACGCGTTGCGGATTTTAAACATCCCTTGCCGGCCGGTCGGCTCAACGCGCTGTGCGATGCCTTGATCTGGAAAGTCGCCGCGCCGGAACGGATCGCCACACACTCATAAGGAACGGGAAATGCTGACCAAAAAAACGTTTTCCACCCTGAACGGCGCAACCCGGCGGGAAGGCGTGGTGATCCCCGCCGCGCGGGTCGCGGAACATGCCGACAGCCGCTCGCTGATGGAACATGCGCAGGCGCAAGCCGCGGAATTGCTGGCGCAGGCGGAACGTCAGGTACGGCAGCAAATCCGCCAGGCCACCGAGCAGGCGCAAGCCGATTTCTGGCGGCAGGCGGATGCGCTGCTACAGGGATTTCAACAGGATCGGGAGAAGCTGGAGCAGATTTGGCTCATGCAATCCGGGCAGCTATTGCGCGAAGCGTTAAGCCGGCTGTTGGATGAGATCCCGGACGATCGTCGGCGGGCGGCGCTGTTGAAACAATTGCTCAGACAGCGGCAGGATGACGCGCGCGGCACGCTCTATTGTCATCCTGCGCAAAAGGATGAAGTGGAAAGCTGGCTGCAAGCCCATGCGCATTTGGACTGGCGACTTGCCGGCGATGAGTCGCTGGCGAGCGACGAGCTAAAACTGATTACCCCCTGCGGCGTGATGTCGCTCAGTTGGCGGCTCGCCGCCGAACGGCTGATGCCGGAGGCGGAGGCGATTTCTCCGGCATAACGCGAGGCGGCGCTCCGCAATGTCGCGGCGGCGTTTTACACCACCATTCCGCGTCCGCCATCGCGCCTGGTCTGCGCCAGATGCGTCCACAGCGGCTGTAAGCGATCCAGCGCCGCGTTCATCTGTGACGTTTCCAGCGCAAACGGCAGACGCAGAAAACGCTCAAAAGCGCCCTCGGCGCCGAAGCGCGGCCCCGCGCCGATGCGGATGCCGATCGTTTCGGCGCTGGCGGCAAAGATGGTCGCTAACGGTTGCGGCAGCGCTATCCACCAGGACAGCCCTCCCTGGGGGACGGTCATGCGCCAGTCGGGAAACCGCTCGCGTATTGCCGCGCCGCTGGCGTCGCGTCGTTGGCGCAGTCGCTCGCGTCGCGGCGCCAGTATGTTATCCGCCTCGCCGAGCAGCGCGATGACGGCCAACTGCTCCAGTAGCGGCGATCCCAAATCCAGCGTGTCGCGTACCTGAGCCAGCGAGGCGATAGTCCGCACCGGCGCGCGGATCCAGCCCAGCCGTAAACCGCCCCAGAAACTTTTTCCGGCCGAGCCCAGGGTGATCACCTGATCGGCCTCGTCGAATGCCGCCAGCGGCGGTGGCGGCGGCGCGTCAAACCATAAATCGACCATGGTTTCATCCGCCACGATAGTGGTGTGGGTTCGGGCGGCGATCTGCGCCACTATCCGGCGGGTCGGGGCGTCCATACAGCGTCCGGTCGGGTTATGGAAGTCGGGCAGCAGGTAAGCCAGACGAGGGGATGTCTGGGCGATGGTCGCCGCCAGTCCGTCGGTGTCCCAGCCGCGATCGGGCAGGCTGACCGGCACCGGCCGACAGGAAGCGCCTTTAATCGCGGCGAGCGCAACCGGATAGGTGGGGTGATCGATCACGACGCGGTCGCCGGGGCCGGTCAGCAAACGCAGGATCAGGCTAAAACCACTGACCGCGCCGTTCACCACCATAATTTGCTCCGCCGTGGTGGGCAGCCCTCGCGCCGCGTAACGCTGTGCGATCGCGTGACGGAGCTCCGGCAGGCCTTGCTGATCGTATCCCGTGGAACTCAGGTGCGCCGGCAGGGCGGTCAGCGCGCTGGCGTAGGCCTGATGGATCTCCGGGCCGGCGGGCAATGCGGCGGTGGAGAGATCCAACGTCGGCGTCATGCCCGGCGAACCGGCGGCGGCGGGCGCGCTTTCCGGCAGGATGGTGACCGTGCCGGAGCCATGACGGCTGACCAGATAACCTTCTTCACGCAGTTGCGCCAGCGCCGTCGCGACCGTTGTGCGGCTGAGGCCGAGCGCCGCCGACAACGCCCGTTCGCCGGGGAGTCGGCTATCCTGCGGCAGGCGGCCGTCAAGCATTAATAACCGCAAGGCATCCGCCAGTTGGCGATAAACCGGCGTCCGCGGCAAATCCTGGCGCCAGCGGCCCAGTAGCCGAACGACCGAGGGCGTACCTATTCTTCGCGGTGTCATAGCAGTCCACTTTATGAAAACTGGACCTTAATATTAGGGCCGGTTTGCGTGAATGTATAGCGATGCCTGAGAGGATGTACGAGGAAAAAAAATGGTCCGTCGTTTGATTCAACTTTATATCGGCCTGACGTTATACGGCGTTTCTACGGCGATGTTCGTGCGCGCCAATCTGGGCGCGGATCCGTGGAACGTGTTTCATCTGGGGGCGGCGCGCATCTTTTCGCTCAATGTCGGCATGGTGATGATTATTGTCGGCGCGCTGGTGCTGTTGTTGTGGATCCCGCTGCGTCAACGGCCCGGACTGGGAACCGTCAGCAACGTTATTGTGGTGGGACTGGCGGCGGACGCGGCGCTGATGCTGATGTCGCCGCCGGCTTCGCTCCTGGCGCGCAGCGCGCTGTTGGCCGCGGCGATAGCCGTCAATGCGCTGGCGACCGGGATGTACATCGGCGCGGGGTTCGGCGCCGGCCCGCGAGACGGACTGATGACCGGCATTAACGCCCGTACCGGCTGGTCGGTGCGCAGCGTACGCACGGCGATTGAGGTCGGCGTGTTGCTGTCGGGCTGGCTGATGGGCGGCGCATTAGGCGTGGGGACGGTCTTGTACGCCTTGTCGATCGGACCGCTGATCCAGTTTTGCCTGCCGTGGTTTCTGGTCAAAAAGCGTCCTGACAAGCCGCTGCCGCGGCCGACCACGGCGCCTTAACGCCGCGTCGTCCCGTTTTACTCCGCTGTCCCATTCTCGCCGTTCTGCCTTCATCGAGAGGGTTGTCGGCGGTCTGCGTTGAATTCATCCCTCTTACTGATGTCGTGCCGCTGAGCGGCGGCGCGGCGATCGGCACTATTCGTGGAACTCCCGCCGCGCGTCGGCCACTCAATGGCTGCCAATCTTAGTAACCGTGCAGAAGGAGAATTCACCATGTCCTACAACGCCATACAACGTCGTCTCGATGCGCATTTCGTCAACGCCCAACGGGATCTGGATAATATGGCGCTGGATGTCGCCGGCGGCGGCGCCGGTCCGGCCGACAGCTATGCCTTTTTTGAAGCCTCTCTGGACTATTCCAACGCCAATTGGGCGGTGGGGCAATTGCTGAGCGTAAAACACGGTCTGGCGAAGTCGATTATCAATGACTTCAACTGATCTGACCGCACTGCTGGACGGTTGGCTAAACGGCATGTCCGCCACGCTCCGGCTTGAGATAGACAACGAACCGGTGTCGCTCCACCGACATGTTCAGGGAATTGCCTGTTGCGCGGCTATTCCATTGCCGGGGGACGCGGGCGAAGCCGTGCTCGAACGCGCGCTGCAACTGGCGACGGTCGCCAGACGGCAGTATGGCGAAGACGCCGCGGCCCTGTCGCTGTCGGCACAGGATGAACAACTGTGGCTGTGGATGAAACCAGAGCCGGATGATGTCCTGCAACTGTGCCGCTGTCTGGAGATGCTGCTTAATCAGCGGGATGTCTGGCAAAGCCTGCTGGCGTCGACGCGCGCAGCGGCGGCCCCCGGCCCGTTGAATTTGAATACGCTGGCTTTTTTGCAAGGAGATCGGCATGCGTAACGCGCTGTATGTATTTTTTTTAACGTTATATCGCTGGTTTTGCTGGTCGCTGGTGCTGCTGGGGATGATCCCTGCGGCGCACGCCAGCATACCGGCGGCGTGGAATAAAGGGGCGTATGCCTATGCGGCGGAGCAGACGCCGCTGTCGACGATATTGACCGATTTTGCCAACAGCCATGGCGTGGAATTGTCCATGGGCAAGCTGAATGACGCGCTGGTCGAGGCTCGCATCAGGGCCGAAACGCCCGCCGCCTTTCTCGATCGTCTGGCGCTGGAGCACCGTTTCCAATGGTTTGTGTACAACCATACCCTCTATATCAGTTCTCAGGATGAGCAGGCGTCGCTGCGTCTGGAAATTTCCCAGGATGCCGCCCCCGACCTGAAACAGGCGCTGAGCGGCATCGGATTGCTCGATCCGCGTTTTGGCTGGGGCGAACTGCCGGAGGAGGGGGTGGTGCTGGTGACGGGGCCGCAGGCTTATATCGATTTGATCCGGGAGTTCAGTCAGCAGCGGGAAAAACAGGATGAACGCCGCAAGGTGATGATCTTTCCGTTGCGCTATGCCTCGGTGTCGGACCGGACGCTGCAATATCGCGATCAGCGCATCGTTATTCCTGGCGTGGCGACGATCCTCAACGAACTGATGGATGGTCAGCGCGCCGCCCCGGCCGGCGCGGCCGGTTCTACGCCCGCCGTGGCGGATAGCGGGATGGAAGCCATGCGGGAAAATACGCGGGCGATGATGGTTCGCATGGCCATGCGCAACAACCCGGCGCGCAACGGCGATGAGCGCGGCAGGCTGTCCCTGAATGGCAAGGTTTCCGCCGACGTGCGTAATAACGCGCTGCTGATCCGGGATGATGACAAGCGGCGCGAGGAGTATCAGAGCCTGATCGAGCAGATCGACATCCCGCAAAACCTGGTGAATATCGACGCCATCATTCTGGATGTGGATCGTTCGGCGCTGTCGCGTCTGGAAGCCAACTGGCAGGGCGCATTAGGCAACGTCACCGCCGGCAGCACCATGATGATGGGGCGCAGCACGCTGTTCGTCAGCGATTTTAAACGCTTCTTTGCCGATATTCAGGCGCTGGAAGGGGAAGGCACCGCGTCGATTGTCGCCAACCCGTCGGTACTGACGCTGGAGAATCAGCCGGCCATCGTGGATTTCAGCCGCACCGCCTTCATCACCGTCTCCGGCGAGCGGGTCGCGGAGATTCAGCCGGTCACCGCCGGCACCAGTTTGCAGGTGACGCCGCGCGTTATCGGACAGGACGGCGAGCGCAGTATCCAACTGGTGATTGATATTGAAGACGGTCAGGTCGAAACCGGACGTGACGGCGAAGCCACCGGCGTGAAGCGCGGCAACGTCAGCACGCAGGCGCTGATTGGCGAAAATCGCGCGCTGGTGCTGGGCGGTTTCCACGTTGAAGAGAGCGGCGATCGCGATCATCGCATCCCGCTGCTGGGCGATATCCCCTGGCTGGGCAAGGCCTTTACGTCTACACGACATGAGGTGTCGCGCCGCGAGCGCTTGTTTATTCTGACCCCGCATCTGATTGGCGATCAAACCGACCCGACCCGCTATGTCTCCGCGGACAATCGCCATCAGTTGAACGATGCCATGAATCGCGTTGCGCAGCGTAACGGCACGACCGATCTCTACAGTCTGGTGGAAAATGCCCTGCGCGATCTGGCCGGCAAACAACTGCCGGCCGGTTTTCAACCCGAATCGCGCGGCGCGCGCCTGAGCGAAGTCTGTCGTTCGCAGCCCGGTCTGGTGTATGACAGCGCCCGCTACCAGTGGTACGGCAATGAGAGCGTCAGGTTAACCGTCGGCGTGGTGCGTAACCACGGGACGCGAATACAGCGGTTTGATGAAGCGGTTTGCGGCGGCAGTCGCACGCTGGCGGTGGCCGCCTGGCCGAAAGCGACGCTGGCGCCCGGCGAGTCGGCCGAAATTTTTCTGGCGCTGCGACCGGCGCTATCGACGTCGCCGGGCCGGCGTTCGCTGCTGGCGGCTAATTGATGCGGGAGAAAGATGATGTGGCATAAACGTGGTTTGCTCACTCTGGCCGTGCTGTTTCTGTGCGCCTGTTCCTCATCGCGACAGACGGCGAATTGCACGTCGGTCGCCTGTCGTCCGCAGTCCGACGACCGGCAGCTTGTTATCTGGTGGCAACCGGCATTGCGCACCGGCCCGGCGGATTTCAGCAGGGTGAGCGTCGATGACTGAAGAAGCGGCTATTTTCCAGACGCAAAATGATTTCCTTGCCGCGATGACGATGACGCCGGCCGGCGACTGGCGGCCGACGGCGGGCGTTAGCCTGCGTTTTCGCCGGTCGGCGCGCGAAACGCATCTGCAACTGTTGCTGGCGCCCGAGCGCCGCTATCCGGGCATGTTGCAGCAACTGTTGCAACGGCGTTTTCTTGAAGCGGAAACGCTGGCGGACTGCTACCTGAGCATCAATGAACGGCGCGAGGTGATGCTGTGCTGCCCGTTGCCCGCGGCGGATGCGGAACGGCGTCTGGCGATAAGCAAACTGTGGCGGCTGGCGGGGTTAGCGCCGTTGTGAGCGTTTTCACCGCCGCCGGGCGGGAACTGAACGACGCGGATGATTACTCAACAAATGCGCCCCCTAGCCGGCAGGAATTTACCGGCCGCGAAGGATAGTGGTGTTTGGGATCCACTCATTCAATTACGAGGAAAGATTATGCTTAGTACGGTTAGCTCTCTGGATAACAGTTCTTCATTACAGATCACCATCAAATCAACGGGAGCGGGTAATCCGCTTCAGCCCTCCGGTAATGGCTTGTCGTCTTCATCCTCCGCTTATGGCGGTCAGCAGGCGGGGATCGCCGAACAGTTGGCCAACGTGCTGACGGCGCTGTTGTTCGGGACGCAGGGCCAGGGCCAGGGCGGGACGCGGGGCGGCGGTCTGTTCGATCAAAACGGTTCGGGTCTGCTGTCCGACTCCGCCGGCCTGCTGGGCGCCGGGCTGAATGCCGCGAACCCTAACGCCCAGTTGGGCAATCTGCTGCTCAAGGCGCTGTCCGATATCCTGGACGACGACACGCAGCAAAATGGGCAGAACGGCCTGTTTGGTCAGAAACAACCGACGGATACGGAAAAATCGGCCTATACGCAAGGCGTTAAGGATGCGCTGTCGGCCATTCTGGGCGACGGTTACAGCCAGAGCGCCGGTAATTCGTCGCCGCTGACGCAGGGCAACGGACTGAGCGGCCTGAACGGCGAGTCGTCCTTCAATCAACTGGGCGGCGCGCTGGGGTTGAACGTGGGACAGCAAGCCGGTTTACAGGCGTTGAACGATATCAGCACCCATAACGACAGCCCCAATCGTTACTTCGTCGATACCGAGGATCGCGAGCTCGCCAAGGAAATCGGTCAGTTTATGGATCAATATCCCGAGAAATTTGGCAAGCCGGAGTACCAGAAGGATGGTTGGCCGTCAGCCAAGACGGATACCAAGTCCTGGGCCGAGGCGCTGAGCAATCCGGACGACGATGGCATGACGAAAGCCAGCATGGATAAATTCCTTCAGGCGACGGGGATCATCAAAAGCGCCGTGGCGGGGGATAGCGGCAACGCCAATCTGCATCAGCGCGGCAACGGCGGCTCATCCCTGGGGATCGATGCGGCGACCATCGGCGACCGGATTATCAACATCGGGCTGGAAAAGCTGGCGAGCTGAGAAATAGATACGCATCATGTTTGGATAAAACCGGCGGCGGGGCGCGCGTCCCGCCGCCGGTTATTGTTATGGGCGCATTCGGTTTAACGCCGTCGCCTGGTGAGAGATTTTTAAGGACGGCGCATCCTGAAGACGTTTTGCGCCGGCGGGAAAGCCGCTTGTCCCGGTCGTTATTGTCGGTTCGCGGCGAAGGTCAGGCGGGATCAGCCGGCCGTAGCCGGCTTGATTGCTTTATAAGACGGGTTTCTGAGACGGACGTAGCGCAATCAGATGATCGGCCATCAGACGTACCACCCAGAACGCGGTTTGCGCCACGTCGCTGTGCCGGCCGATTGATGCCTGGTGCGCGTCGTGGCGCAGAAAATCCTGTTCCAGAGAGTCGACGAAGGCGTCGAAATCGAAGCGGCCGCTGCGTTGCGGCCCTTGCTGCGACAACACCTGATGCAGATTTTTCGTCACCTGTCGTATCGCCCCTTCAAAGGCTTCACGCTGCGCCGGCGTCAGATAGCCGCCTTGTTTGACCAGATCGGCCCAGCGCTGGGGCGCGTTATGCGCGTCGGTTACGGATATCGGCATGTCAGTTCACCTGAATGTTAGCGGATGACGGCGTCTTATAGGGGTTGTTGACGTTCGTCAGGTTAACGTTATTGCCGGTCACGTTCAGTTTCTCGCTGTCGCTTTTCACAAACGAGAATTTGCCGTTTTCGGCATCGATATTATTCAGGTTAAGGTTCCAGTTTCCCTGTTGACCGCCGTTAGTGCGGACAAAGGTGCCGAAATCTTTGGCTTTGAAGTTATCCACGGTCAGATTGGCATCGGCGTTAAGCTGGAAGATCTTGTCGCTTGCGCCCTGAGCGCTGCTGTTGGTGATTTCCACATTGGCGGGTTTGCCATTGTTGGATTTCACGGTCAGCGCGTCTTCGCCGACGTTGGTCCAGTGGACGTTATCCAGTTTGGCGTCGCCGCGGACATGTACGCCGTCAGCGGCGTTGTCGCCGAACACCACGTTTTTCAGCGTGGCGCCTTCAGCCAGTTCAAAAATCGGCTTCTGACCCTCTTTCTGACTGCCGTCGCCTAATTTGTTGCCGGCGACGAAGGTTTTCCCGCCGCCGTCAAACACTTCGCCCGGACCGACCTTTATCGTGTCATTCACGGTGGTGACATCCTTGCCGGCGGTGGGGAAAGCCACCTGTCCGGTCTGGCCGGTGTTGCCGGCAGCGCCGGTTCCGGCGGGCGTTACGCCTTTGCCGCCGTCAGTGGCGCCTGAGGGCGATGCGGAAGAGGCGGGGGATGAGGTCGAATTGCCGGCGGAGAACGGATTGGCGGCAGCGGACGGCGAGGTTGACCCTGCGCTTTGCGGCTGCCCGGATGCGCCATTTCCGCCATTTTGCGCATCCAGCAGATTGGCGATCAGCTCCAGCAGCAATGTTTGCAGTTTATTTTCACCGATCTGCCCGCCGCCGTCCGCGGTTGGCGTAATGGCGTTATTCAACGCGCCGCCAGCGGTGTCCTGTAACAGCGAACGAGACAGATTTTCCGGGTTTTGCGCGCTACCGCTAGGGGATAAGCCGGATGACGGCGAGGCGCCGGATGCCGCATTACCCGCATTGCCGGACGATGACAACGGATTTTGCGCGGCTTGTCCATTCTGCGCGCCGTTGGATGTCATCAATTGCTCAAGCAGTTTTATCAATACCTCGCCCAACGCCTGTTGGTCTGAACCGCCGCCAAGCGCATCGGCAGAGCGACCCAGCGGATTGGCGCCCTGTTGTGACGCGTTACTGCCGCCGGCACTATTCGGCATCAGCGCGTTCAGCAGCACGCCCAGCGCTTCCAGCAGTTGCGAATCCTGCTGAGAAGTGCGCTGCGATGAGGTGCCTTGCTGATTAAAATCCGACGCTGCCGCGCCTGACGAGGGCGTGGTCAGGGTAATGCTAATATCTGTCATGATTAACCTCGTAAGTTAAAGTGAGTGTCAGTCGATCTCGTATCAACGACGCGAAACAGAAACGTCTGTTCGCTATGAAATGAGTGAGGAAAGGTTCGGCGGGGTTCCCGCAAGGGAAAAGGTTTTAATGCCGCCGGGTTCGGCAGTAGGATAAAGGCAGACAGATAACGTATTTATTCGTATAGGTGAAGGGAAGACTCATGCAGATTTCAGAAAGTCGTTTAATTGCCATTGCCCGGGCGCTGTTGCAGAAAGCGGGCAGCGAAGCGTCGGAAGCCGCCTGTGTGGCGGAACATTTGGTCGGCGCCAACCTGAAAGGACACGATAGTCATGGCGTGGGGATGTTGCCGCACTACGTGAGTTTTATTAGCAACGGCATCATGCAGCCGAACACCCCGGCCAGGATGATCCGCGACGGCGGCGCGGTGTTGCAGTTCTCCGGCGATCGGGGCTTTGGTCAGCGTACCGGCAAAGAAGCCATGCAGGCGGCGATCGAGCGGGTTAAAACGACCGGGGTTTGTCTGATGACCCTCTCATCGACCTGCCATTTGGGGCGTATCGGCACTTACGGCGAAATGGCCGCCGCCGCGGGCCTGGTATCGATTCATTTCGTTAACGTTAACGACCTCGATCCCATTGTGGCGCCGTGGTGCGGCAGCGAAGCGCGTTTCGGCACCAATCCCATCTGTATCGCTTTTCCGCAGAGCGACAATAACGCCGCCTTTGTGCTCGATTTCGCGACAAGCATCGTGGCGCTGGGCAAAACCCGGGTCGCTTACCTGGCGGGCAAAAAATTTGACGAGGAGGTAATGCTCGACAGCGACGGCAATTCAACCAACGATCCGCGCGTGATGTGGGAAGGGGAAAAGCACGGCGCCCTGAAGCCGATTGCCCGGCATAAAGGCGGCGGTTTAGTGCTGGCGGCGGAAATGCTGGCCGGGCTGCTGTCCGGCGGCGGCACCATCCAACCGGAAAATCCGCGGCATGGCGCGATAGTGAATAACATGACCACCATTGTGATCGATCCCGCCAATATGGTGTCGCTGACGTGGTTGCAGAAAGAGTACGATGCGATGCTGGACTATGTGCGCTCTTCACGCGCGCCGGATCCCCAACAGCCGATCCTGATTGCCGGCGAGCCGGAAATTCACACCCGGGCGCGGCGTCAGGCCGATGGCATCGTGATTTCCGATCAGGAGTGGCAAAAAATTGTCGAGGCGGGGATATCGCTGGGCATGACATCCGCGGATTTCGCCGTGTAAGCGATTTTCCGCGGCGAAAATGCGGCGGGAGTGACATCTGGTTGATATCGCCTACGCTTGCATAGGGATGGTAATCATCGGGTGGCGGAATAAATGTGGAGATGGCTGGTCGTATTGCTGATAGCGGGCGGAGTGGTTGCGTTAGCGCCATGGATTCAACGCCATCTTCCGCCTGGCTACGATCCGTTTACGCCGCTGTCGGTTGACGATCCTCCGACGCTGGTGACGCGCTTCAAACTCAGACAATTGGCGAACGACCCCGCCGCCTGCCTGGCCATCTTGCAGCAGGCGCAGGCGCAAGGGCGCATCGCCTTCTCGTTGCCCGGCCCCGTTGACGGGCAGTGTCCGTTACCTTCGCCGGTGCGCATACGGCAGTTCGGCGCCGTCACGCTCAGTTCGAGTTTTCTGGCCAGTTGTCCGCTGGCGTTAAGCAGCGTCATGTTCGTTACGCAATCCTTGATCCCGCAGGCGCGGCGGCTGGGCGCGCCGTTGACGCGTATCGATCACCTCGGCAGCTACGCCTGCCGCAATGTGTATCACCGGCCGGAAGGCCGGCTGAGCGAACATGCGACGGCCGATGCCTGGGATATATCCGCTTTCCGGTTAGCGGACGGTCGGCGTATCAGCATATTGAATCAGTGGAATGCGGCGGATGAAACCCAGGATTATCTGCGGGCGACGTTTGAACAAAGCTGTGACTTTTTCGGCAATGCGTTGGGGCCGGAATATAACGCGGCCCATGCCAATCATTTTCATCTGGGGATGCGCGGCTTTGGCGTGTGTCGGTAGCGGCGTCGCATTAAAAATCGGCGTATTCCTGCGCGGGCAACCAGAAACTGTCGATAAACTCGTCGATAGGGTAACACCCGGCGCGGCGTAATCGCTGTTCGGACATCGCTTTGAGACACTGGTTCTCCGTATTGTACGCGCCGATCACCAGTTCATCGCAGCCATTGCCGAGATAACAAACAAATATTACCAGTGCGAACATGATGCCCTCACTTATCACCAATCATTCGTGCGGCTCTCTTTCCATGCTTCTATACCCGTTATTTTCACGTCGCCAGTGCGTCGGCCGCCTTCCTGCAACGCAAAAGCCATTGGGTATAGGGACAATTGTAGATGAAAATGGCGAAGAGATGAGGCGATGCGTGTTTACAGGCGGCGCCGAACCGCCTGATAAACAACGGCGTGGGAATTAGCCGTTATCCTGTGCGGCGCTGCATGCGCCATCGCGCACCAGATCGCGCGGCAGATTGTTTTTTATGCGGCTGCCGATGCGCTTAGCCAGTCCCAGCGGAGAGTGGCGATAGGTCAGCAACAGTTCGTCGTCAGCGGGGACCGGCTGCGGATAGCAGTCTTTCCCCTGAAACCACTCGCAGGCCAGCTGGTCGCTCAGCGCATAGGCGTGGCCGGCATTCACATTCGCCAGCGCAATGATGGCTTCATGCTGCCAGCGGTAACCTTTGGCAAAACGTTCCGCCAGCTTGAGGCCGATACGCGAGAAGCGGATTTTGCCGAATGCGGACGTCAGTTCGGCAGGGAAAAGCCAGATTTCGTTATCGCGTTGCCATAGTTGTAACTGGTCGTCGTCCCACGTCAATCCCCGTCGATTGGCCGCCTGCGTCACCAGCTCGCGATCGCGGGCGCTCAGCGGGGAGAACGGGAATTTGCCGACTTTATAGCCCGGCGCAGGCAGCGGCGGCACGCTGGCTGTTTTGCGCAAGCGCGCCACGAAAAAACCTTCGCTGTCGTAAATTTGCGGGAAGACGTGTAAAAAACCCTCTTCCGTCGCGGACTGGTCGGCGCCGGGGAACAGATCGGTTAAGGGTTCGAACTCGCAGGCGTCGGGGAAGGTTTGCCGCAACCAGTGGCACACCTGCTGATTTTCCTGCTCGTTCAGCGTACAGGTGGAGTAAATCATCACGCCGCCGGGCTTCAGGGCGTGAAAAGCGCTCAGGATCAGTTCGCGCTGGGTGGCGGCAATGCCGGCGATGCTTTCCGGCGACCAATGGTTCATCGCGCCGGGATCTTTGCGCACCACGCCTTCGCCGGAGCAGGGCGCGTCAAGCAAGATAGCGTCGAAATACTCGGGCAGCGCCGCGCCGAATACCCGTCCGTCGAAGTGGGTCAACGCGGTATTGCTGACGCCGCAGCGGCTGATGTTGGCATGCAGCACTTTCACCCGGCTGGCGGAGTATTCATTGGCGATAACGCCGCCGCGGTTATCCAGGTTGGCGGCGATTTGCGTGGTTTTGGAACCGGGCGCCGCCGCCATGTCCAAAACCCGTTGCGGGCAAGCATCATGCTGAAAAAGAGCGCTGACCGGAAGCATGGAGCTGGCTTCCTGAATGTAAAATAGTCCGCTCAGGTGTTCCAGGGTATTCCCCAACCGGCCGATTTCGTCATCCGCGTTTAATAGCCAGAAGCCGTCGCGGCACCAGGGAATCGGCTCCAGGCGCCATTGATAAGGCGCCGCCAGCTGTAGAAACGCCTCGGTGCTGATTTTTAACGTATTGACGCGAATACTGCGCCGCAACGGCCGCTGACAGGCGGCGATAAAGTCATCCATCGACAGGCGCGCGGGCATAATGGACTGAATGGCGGAGAGAAACGCTGGGGGTAAATGGGCTGGTGTCTGTTTGGCCACGGCGGGGTTCCGTTACAGCTAAAATATTAAACGCCGAGTGTAACATAATGCCGGTTTAGCGGAAAACGCGGCGGCTCGCCGCGCGACGCCCGCCGAGAGCACGATATGTACATCGCCGGCGAGTGAAAGCGGCGCGCGTGCATTCATCTTGTGGCATGCTGTAGCGGGCATTTTTATGCCGGGCTTGCCGCCCGTTATCCCTGAGCCGTGGTCAGCGAGGTTTAACATCGCTTGCGGCGATTTTGTATTACAATTTCACGTTATACCCTTCATTTTCAGGTTGGACAGTGTTCAAATTCGCTGCGGGCGGAGTTTGTCCCTTACTCAAAGCAACGAATTTGAGTAAGGACATCAAGGTTTGTGCGATGCGGCTTGAATGTGTCTTGAAATCTATTGGGTATGTGTGGTTAATTCGATCCGACAAGACAATTAGTGTTATATGAGCAAACAAGAGTTTTATCAGGACCTGGTCCGCGATTTATCCTCGCTGATTGCGGGAGAAAATCGTTTCATTACGATCTTATCAAACAGCAGCGCATTGCTGTTTGAACGTTTGGATGGGGTTAACTGGGCTGGTTTTTATCTGCTGGAAAATGACTCGCTATTTCTGGGGCCGTTTCAGGGGAAAGTCGCTTGTGTGCGTATTCCGGTGGGCAAAGGGGTATGTGGCCGGGCGGCGGCTGAAAATCAGATACAGCGCATAGGCGATGTGCATGCGTTTCCCGGCCATATTGCCTGCGATGCCGCGAGTAACGCCGAAATCGTACTGCCGCTGGTGGTCAGCGGTCGCTTAATCGGCGTTTTAGATATTGATAGCACTGTTTATCAACGGTTTGACGCAGATGATGAAGAAGGGCTCAAGGCGGTGGTGAAGGCACTTTGCGCACAACTTGAAGCGAGCGATGTGCTGACTTTTATCAATTTCTCACGTTGAGATAAGGATAACGTAGCAATTGCCGATGGCGTCATTATAATGACGCCTGTTCATGCCTGCGCCGGTTGGCAAACCCGTTGTAATCAGGAAATTTCATGGAAAATCAACCTAAGTTGAACAGCAGTAAAGAAGTTATTGCCCTTTTGGCAAAGCATTTCCCGCTTTGTTTCACCACTGAAGGTGAAACACGCCCGTTAAAGATCGGTATTTTTCAAGATCTTGTTGAGCGCGTATCCGAACTGGATAACATCAGTAAAACGCAATTGCGTTCCGCATTGAGGCTTTATACCTCAAGCTGGCGTTATCTGTACGGTGTAAAACTGGGCGCTCAGCGTGTGGATTTGGATGGAAATCCCTGTGGCGAGCTGGAACAGCAGCATGTTGATCATGCACGTAAGCAACTGGAAGAAGCGAAAGCGCGAGTTCAGGCTCAGCGCGCGGAGCAACAAGCAAAAAAACGCGAATCCGGAGAAACCGCCGAACCTGCGCGCACCCGCCCGGCCAATGGTAAAAGCGCGCCGCGTCGCGAGCGCGATAGCGCTAACGCCGCGCCGCGCCGACCACGCCCGTCTTCTTTCCGTCAGTCGCCGTCCTCTTCTCAGCAACCCGCCAAAGCTCAGTCCCGTCAGGCAAAGCCTGCCAGTCGCGAGTCTCAGCAGCGTGTCGCGGTTACGGATGTTTCCAAGCTGCAAATCGGTCAGGAAATCAAAGTCAGAGCCGGCAAAGACGCGATGGATGCCACCGTGCTTGAAATTGCCAAAGGCGAGGTCAGGGTCCGGTTGGCTTCTGGGTTGGCTATGATTGTACGCGCAGAACATTTGCAGTTCTGATACGGAGGCCAACCTGGGCATGAACAATTTAGTTAAAATGACCGCCATTGCAGGTTTACTGCTGGCGGGTACAAGTTTTGCCAATGAGAACATCACGCGTGTTGAGCAAATTCCGCAGTTGCGTCAGGAGTCTCAGCATGCCACCGTCAGTGACAGGGTCACTTCGCGCTTTCTGCGCTCCCACTATCGCCAGTTTACGCTGGACGACGAATTCTCCGCGAAGATTTTCGCTCGCTATCTCAATATGTTGGACTACAGCCATAATGTGCTGTTGGCCTCCGATATCGCCCAGTTCTCTGATAAGAAAACGCAGTTGGATGACGAACTGAAATCCGGAAAACTGGATGCCGTCTATGCGTTGTATAATCTGGCGCAGAAACGGCGTTTTGAGCGTTTTCAGTATGCGTTGTCGTTATTGGACAAGCCGGTGGTTCTTACCGGCGACGATACCATTGATCTTGATCGCAGCAAGGCGCCCTGGCCGCAAAATGCCGGCGAACTGAACCGGTTATGGGACGCGAAGGTCAAATACGACTGGCTGAGCCTGAAACTGACCGGTAAAGAAGATAAAGACATCAAAGAAACGCTGACCAAGCGGTATCAGTTTGCGATTCGCCGACTGGCGCAAAGCAACAGCGAGGATGTCTTCCAACTGATCATGAACGCCTTTGCGCGGGAAATCGATCCCCACACCAGCTATTTGTCGCCGAGAAATACCGAGCAGTTCAACACCGAAATGAGCCTGTCGCTTGAAGGGATCGGCGCGGTATTGCAGATGGATGACGATTACACCGTGATCAATTCCATGGTGCCCGGCGGCCCGGCGGGGAAAAGCAAAAACATTGCCGTAGGCGATCGCGTGGTCGGCGTCGGTCAGGGCGACAAACCGATAGTCGATGTCATCGGCTGGCGTCTTGACGACGTGGTCGCGCTGATTAAAGGCCCCAAAGGCAGCAAGGTGCGATTGGAAATTTTGCCCGCCGGCAAAGGCACTAAAACCCGTATCGTGACGCTGACTCGCGAGCGCATTCGCCTTGAAGATCGCGCGGTCAAAATGTCGGTCAAAAACGTCGGCAAAGAAAAAGTGGGCGTGCTGGATATTCCGGGATTCTATGTGGGCCTGACGGATGACGTCAAAGTTCAGCTCCAGAAACTGGAAAAACAGCATGTCGGCAGCATCGTGATCGACCTGCGCAGTAACGGCGGCGGGGCGCTGACCGAAGCGGTCGGTCTGTCCGGGCTGTTTATTCCCGGCGGGCCGGTGGTGCAAATCCGCGATAACAACGGCAAGGTGCGCGAAGACAGCGATAACGACGGCGTTGTGTACTACAAAGGCCCGTTGGTGGTGCTGGTGGACCGTTTTAGCGCCTCGGCGTCGGAAATCTTTGCCGCCGCGATGCAGGATTACGGCCGGGCCTTGATCGTCGGCGAGCCGACCTTCGGCAAAGGCACCGTACAGCAGTACCGTTCCCTGAACCGTATTTACGATCAGATGTTGCGTCCCGACTGGCCGGCGCTGGGCTCGGTTCAGTACACCATTCAGAAGTTTTATCGCATTGATGGCGGCAGCACGCAGATGAAAGGCGTGACGCCGGACATCATGATGCCTACCGGCACCGAAACCGTTGACACCGGAGAAAAATTCGAGGACAACGCGCTGCCGTGGGATAGCATCAAAGCCGCGGACTACGCCAAGAGCGGCAGTCTGAAACCGCTTATCGCTGCGCTGAACGAAACGCATCAGGAGCGTATTGCCAAGGATCCTGAGTTCCAATATATCGCCGAGGATATCGCCCGTTATAACGCAACGAAAGATAAGCGTAATACGGTGTCGCTCAATCTCGCTCAGCGTGAGAAAGAGAATAATGACGATGAAGCGATGCGTCTGAACCGTATTAACGATCGTCTGAGCAGAGAAGGGAAAAAGCCGCTGAAGTCGCTGGAGAATTTGCCGAAGGATTATCAGGCTCCCGATCCTTATCTGGATGAAACGGTGAAGATCGCGCAAGATTTGGCGCAGCAGGAAAAAGAATAATTCAGCAACTGTATCAATATTGAACAAAACCCCGGCGCCGTCCGGGGTTTTTTTATACCTGTTAATCCGCTGACGATGCAGCAAGGCGTCAGCGCGATGACCGGCTGCCCGTTATTTTCACTTTGCTTGATGTGAGTCAATGGGACAGAGGGAGGTAGGAATATGATTGATAATAGTTATTACTTATGTTCATTATAAAATCATCATTTCTTATGATGCGATTTTGTTATAGCTCATTGATTAGATTGTAAAAGTAAAGGAAATGATACATGGCGTTACTTCTTCAAACGTTACTGGATATTCCACTCAATATGAATGCGGTCGTCGCCCGTATTCGTCTGAACGCAGAGAGCCAGCAGCGCTTAACCGAGTTAGGCATTCGTGTGGGCGGTAATGTCCGAGTAATTCAACGGGAAGAAAATCAGCCGCTAATGCTTGCCGCGGGCGATGGCCGCATCGCCATCAACTGGGATTTGGGAAAACAAGTGTGGGTATCCCCACAGCGCTCACACTAACAAAATATGCACACTAACAATAAAAGGTGACTGACGATGTCTTTGGAAGAGTTAACGGTTGAGACCAGGTGGCGTGTCATTGGCTTTCAAAAAGGTTCGGCGGACTACCGCAAGCGATTATTGGCGTTAGGCGTTACGCCGGGAGTGGAATTCTCCGTCGCGCGTATTGCGCCCCTGGGCGACCCGATCGAATTACGTTTACGCGGCGCCGCCATCAGCGTTCGCAAGGGCGAAGCGCAAATTCTTATTCTCGAAAAATGCTGAATCAACCAAGTCAGGTAGGAAAATTTTATGGATGCACAACCCGTCATTTGTGTTGTCGGCAACCCTAATTGCGGTAAGACGACACTCTTCAACGTGCTTACCGGCGGTAAGCAAACCGTAGGCAACTGGCCGGGGGTGACGGTAGAGAAAAAGGTTGGCTATTACCGTTATCAAAATCAGCAGACTACGCTGGTTGATCTTCCCGGTGTTTATTCACTCAACCCTTCATCGGAAAGCTCGGAAGATGAACGCGTCGCCAGAGATTATATTTTATCCGGCGCGGCGGATCTGGTTTTGAATATCGTCGATGCGTCCAATCTGGAACGAAATCTCTATTTGACCGCGCAACTGCTGGATATGAATGTGCCGATGGTGGTGGCCGTCAATATGATGGATATCGCCGCATCACGTAAGCTGGACATCGATATCGCGGCATTACAACAAAAATTAGGATGCCCGGTCATCGCGATTACCGCCAGTCAGAAAAAAGGCATCGACCGTTTACGTCAGACGTGTTCGGAGGCGGTCTCTCATCCCGTCGCCCCCAATATCGCGATCCCTTATGATGAGCCGCTGCGCAATGCGGCAAAAGCGCTTGCCCGGCAGTTTTCCGAACATGGCGGCATCAATAATCCTTACTGGCTGGCGCTGCAATTGCTGGAGGGCGACAGCACGGTGCGGGCGGCCATACCTGCGCCACTGTTGGCGAAATCCGACGCCAAAGTCGCCGAACTGATTGAACACTATGAAGATGAGCTGGATATTTTCCTGGCGGACGCTCGCTATCAGTTTGTGTCGGCGATTGCGACATCGGTGATTACCCGCCGCGGCGAGATGTCGGCGACGCTGACGGATAAAATCGATCGCATCGTATTACACCGCTTTCTCGGGATACCGATCTTCCTGGCGGTGATGTACCTGATGTTTATTTTCACTATCAACATCGGCAGCGCCTTTATCGATTTCTTCGATAAATTCTTCGGCACGATTTTTGTTGACGGTCTGGGTGAACTGCTGCTGGCTATCAACACGCCGGTATGGCTGAAAACGCTGCTGGCCGACGGGATTGGCGGCGGTATCCAGACGGTATCGACGTTTATCCCGGTGATCGGCTGTCTCTATCTGTTCCTGTCTTATCTGGAAGACTCGGGTTACATGGCGCGGGCGGCGTTTGTCATGGACCGCTTTATGCGCAGTATCGGTCTGCCCGGTAAGGCATTCGTCCCGCTGATCGTGGGTTTCGGCTGCAACGTACCGGCGGTGATGGCGACCCGGACTATGGAGAGGCACAGCGACCGCATCGTCACCGTGATGATGGCGCCCTTCATGTCTTGCGGCGCGCGTCTGCCGGTATATGTGCTGTTTGCCACGGCGCTGTTCACCAGCGGCGGTCAGAATCTGGTGTTCGGCCTCTATCTGATCGG
This sequence comes from Brenneria sp. g21c3, assembly GCF_040240345.1. NCBI lineage: Bacteria > Pseudomonadati > Pseudomonadota > Gammaproteobacteria > Enterobacterales > Pectobacteriaceae > Brenneria > Brenneria sp. g21c3. The sequence continues at coordinate 84,690 of NZ_JBEIAB010000003.1, forward strand.
CATCGTCGCTGCCGTCGCGACCGGTTTTATGCTGAAAAAAACCGCGTTGCAGGGCGAGGCTTCCACATTCGTGATGGAAATTCCGCCTTACCATTTGCCCGGCTTGCGCAGCGTGTTGATCCGCACCTGGGATCGACTGAAAAACTTTATTTTCAGAGCCGGCAAGCTGATCGTCATCGTCGTCACGGTATTGGGTTTCCTGAACTCGATGGGGACCGATGGCACGTTCGACAATCAGGACAGCGATAAATCGGTTCTGTCGGCTATCGGGCAGGAAATTGTGCCGGTCTTTGCGCCGATGGGGATAAAACAGGAGAACTGGCCGGCAGCCGTGGGCGTATTTACCGGTATTTTCGCCAAAGAGGCGGTAGTCGGGACATTGGACTCTCTCTACGGCGCGATAGCGGATGCCCAAAATGACGCGGCGGAGGAGCCGGACGAACCTTTCAGTCTGCAAGCCGGGATCGTCGAGGCGTTGGCGACCATTCCGGAAAACTTCAGCAAGTTGGGTAGCGCGTTCCTGGATCCGCTGGGCATTGACGTCGGCGATTTGAGCAATGCGGAAACCGTGGCGGAGGAGAACGAGTTTTCCGTTTCGTCGTTGACCGTAATAAGCCAGATGTTTGACGGACGACTGGGCGCGTTTGCCTATTTGCTGATGGTCTTGCTCTATGTCCCTTGCGTGGCGGCGGTCTCCGCCATCTGGCGCGAGGTGGGGACGGCGTGGACATTGTTCTGCGTGGTTTGGACCATCGAATTAGGTTACGGCTCGGCCGTGGTGGTTTATCAGATCGGTCGTTTCGCCCAGCATCCGCTCTATTCAACGCTGGCGATTGCCGGCGTGGCGGCGGCGTTGCTGATAACCCTGTTGTTCCTGCGCCGTAGCGGCGACGCCAAACCGCGCGTTACGGTGAGTAATCTCAACGAGAGTCTTTAAGTTATTCAGTCCGCAGGCGGGGAAACCCGCCTGTTTGGAGGAAATATGACCTTAATTGAATTGCGCGATTATGTGCGGCAGAAAAAGAAAGTGTCCTTACAGGATGTCAGCAGCGCATTTCACGCCGATCCCGGCGTTATCGAAGGTATGCTGGATATCTGGGTGCAGAAAGGAAAGATACGCTTTCATCAGGCCGAATCAGACGGCAAATGCGGTAGTTGCTGCTCGTGTGATAAAAGCCTGAGTCAGTATTATGAATGGGCCGATCGCTAGCCTGTGAAACATGACCGGCAGGCGCAGCTCTGCCGGTCGGTTGAGCAATATCAGCGTCCGGCTTTCAGCTGTTGGAAATAAGTTTCATACAGCGTGCTGGCGCCGCCAACGTCATTCTGCCATTCACCTTTGTTAATCACGTCGTCATCCGGATACAAGGTTTTGTCGCCTGAAACTTCTGGCGGCAGCAGTTTTTTCGCCGCCAGGTTTGGCGTCGGGTAACCGATCGTTTCCGCAACCTGCGCCGCAATTTCCGGGCGCAACAAGAAGTTGATCATTTTGAGGGCGCCGTCAACGTTTTTGGCGTTGGCCGGGATCGCCAGACTATCCATCCAGAAGATCCCGCCTTCTTTCGGCCAGACAATATCCAGCGGCGTACCGGCCTGACGAGCCACATAGGCCGAACCATTCCAGACCATACCCAGATTGACTTCGCCTTCCATAAACGGGTTACCCGGATTGTCCGAGTTGAACGCCAGCACGTTAGGCATTAACTGCTGTAGTTCTTTGTAGGCCGCCTCGATCTGCTGCGGGTCGGTGGTATTGGCGGAGTAGCCGAGCTTGCGCAGGGCGATTTGGAACACCTCGCGCGCGTCGTCCGTCAGCAGCAGGCTGCCTTTATATTTCTTGTCCCATAAATCGGCCCAGGCTGTGACGCTCGCCGGATCAATGACATCGCGGTTAACGCCGATGGCCGTCGCGCCCCAGATGTAAGGGATGGAATAATCGTTATTGGGGTCGAACGACTTATGCAGCAAGTTCGAATCGAGATTATGAAAGTTACTGAGTTTACTGGTATCGATCTTTTGCAGCATACCTTCTTTGCTCATTTTGGCAATGAAGTAGGTTGAAGGCACAACCAAATCATAGGCGCTGCCCTGATAGGTTTTCAGTTTGGCGTACATACTTTCGTTGGATTCATAGGTCGAATAAATGACCTTGATCCCGGTTTCTTTAGTGAACTGTTCCAGCAAACCGGGAGGAACATACTCAGTCCAGTTATAGAAATAGAGCGTTTTTCCATCATCGGCATGGGCGGCATTGATGCTGAAAACCAGGGCGCAGGCCGCCAGCAGATGTGACCATTTTTTCATGTTGTGTATCTCCTTTCCCAAAGGGCAAATATTATTTTTGGGTGCGATCGCGCAGGATCAGTTGACTACTGAGCACCAGAACCAGCGAAAGAATCAACAGAATGGTTGCCAGCGCATTCACTTCGGGCGAGACGCCCACCTTCACCATTGAATAAATTTTCAACGGCAAAATTTCATATGACGGCCCGGTAACGAATGACGACACCACCACATCATCCATCGACAGGGTAAAACTCAGCAGCCAGCCGGCCGCCACCGCGGGCATCGCCAGCGGCAGAATGATTTTGCGCAGAATAATCGCCTCGCTGGCGCCCAGATCGCGCGCGGCTTCCAGCATACGCACATCGAAACCTTTTAACCGTGAATAAACGGTGACCACCACGAAGGGCAGGCAGAAGGTGATGTGGGAGAAAAGCAACGACCAGAATCCCAGCGATATGCCCAGCAGCATGAACAGCACCAGCAGGGAGATGGCCATCACGATATCCGGCGACATCATCACCACGAACAGCATGCCGCTGACAAAGGGTTTGCCGCGAAAACGGTAGCGGTAAAGCGCGACCGCGGTCAGCGAACCGATCAGCGTGGCGAAGGTAGCCGAAAAGACCGCCATGGTGAGCGAGTGCTGGGCGGCCTGGATCAGACTGTCGTTATTCAGCAATAGTTGATACCAGCTTAGGGTAAAACCTTGCCAGTTGATGCCGAAACGCGCCTGATTGAACGAATTCACGATCAAAATGATGATGGGAATATACAAATAGGCGTAAATGATGGACATAAATCCACCGCGCAGCAGACGTCCTATCATTCCAGTTCCCCTTGTTTGTTCAGCATCCGGGCGGTGCGATAGTAAACAAATAGCAGCAGCCCCATGATCAAGGTCAGACAAATACTGGTGGCGGCGCCGAACGGCCAGTCGCGGATATTCAGGAACTGACTTTTAATCACGTTGCCGATGAGCAGGTTTTTGGCGCCGCCCATCAGGTCGGCGACGAAAAATAGCCCCATCGCCGGCAGCAGAACCAGCAAACAGCCGGCGATAATGCCGGGCATGGTCAGTGGAATTACGATTTTGACAAACGCCTGCCATTTACTCGCGCCCAAATCACGGGCCGCCTCAAGGTAGGACTTATCCAGTTTTTCAATGCTGGAATAGAGCGGCAGCACCATAAACGGCAGCAGAATATAGATAAGCCCGAGGATCACCGCGCCCGACGTATACATGATGCGCAGCGGCGTTTCTATGATACCGCTCCACAGCAGGAATTCGTTCAGGTAGCCGCGGGTGCTCAGGAACACTTTCAGACCGTAAATGCGGATTAACGAGTTCGTCCAGAACGGCACAATCAGCAGGAACATCAGCAGCGGCCTGATCCTTTGCGGCAGGCGCGCCAGAATAAACGCGAAAGGATAGCCGAGGATCAGGCAGCACAAGGTGGCAATCACCGCCATGTTCAGCGAATGCAGCAGCACCGAGGCGTACATCGGGTCGGCCAGCCGGGTATAGTTATCCAGCGTAAACACCAGACTGATAAAGTTTGCATCGTCACGGGTTAAAAAGCTGGTGCCGATAATCATCAGATTGGGCATGAACACGAACAAGACCAGCCAGGCCACAATGATGGTGATAATGGTATTTTGAAAGCGTTTACGCGACGTCTTCATCGTTTAGAACGACCTCCCAGCTTTCAACCCAGGTCACCGCCACTTTTTGGTTCAGCGAGTGGTCTACATCGGGATCGTCCTCGTTAAAGAACTCGCTGACCATGACCAGTTTGCCGCTTTCCAACTCAATGCTCGACTCCAGCGTCATCCCTTTATAATTGCGCTCGCGCACATAGCCGACGATCTCTGAGGTCTGCGCGCTGTCGTGGATCTCTTCTACGCGCAGATCTTCCGGTCGTAACAACACCTTGAGGCGTTGCCCGATAGTGACCGGAAACCCGACTGTGATAACGCATTCCCGGCCTTCAATGTGCGCGCGTACGCGTTGCGCATCCAACGGGGCGATAACGGTCGCATCGAAAATATTGATTTCGCCGATAAAGCTGGCCACAAACAGGTTTCGCGGTTCTTCATAGATTTCGCGGGGCGTGCCGTCCTGCTCGATACGGCCTTCGCGCATTACCACGATACGATCGGACATGGTGAGCGCTTCTTCCTGATCGTGGGTCACGAAGATGAAGGTGATGCCCAGCGTGCGCTGCAACGCTTTCAGCTCGTTTTGCATCTGTTTGCGCAGCTTGTAGTCCAGCGCCGATAGCGGCTCGTCCAACAGCAGCACCTTGGGTTCATTCACCACCGCTCTGGCAATGGCTACGCGCTGTTGCTGTCCGCCCGATAGCTGATGCGGGCGGCGCGGGGCCAATGCGTCCAACTGCACCATTTTCAGCGCTTCCAGCACGCGAGGCCGCACTTCCGCTTCCGGCGTTTTTTGCATCCGCAATCCGAACGCGACGTTGTCGAAAACGCTCAGATGGGGAAATAACGCATAGCTTTGGAAGACGGTATTAACATGCCGCTGCTCGGCCGGCTGGTGGGTTATATCCTGGCTTTCCAGGATGACATTGCCGTCGTCAACGCTTTCCAGACCGGCAATCAGGCGCAGCACCGTGGTTTTTCCACAGCCGGAAGGGCCGAGAATAGTCAGAAACTCACCGTTGTTAATGGCGAGATTAAAGTGAGAAATGATGTCTTTGCCATCAAAACTTTTATGGACGTCGAGCAGTTCAACGACCGGAGTAGCAGGACGATTATCTTTCATTTAGGGTTATTGCTCTGTTTCCAAGTATGGCGCATCCACGTGAGAAACGTCGTGGTCTATGCCAAGGGTTATCACCTTTCAGCCTACGAGCTTAGTTGAGGGTCGGCATTCTACGGTAAACCATACTGAACGCCAACTTGTGACGCCACACTTATCGAGAACAGGCGTAAATAGTTTATCGGCGGGACAATACGCCGGGTCATTATGCTGTGTGATTGTTATTTTATTGAGATGGTTTTGTAACTCGCGACTGGAAGAAACGGCAATTAAGTGCCTTACTATGACGTTAATCCGGCAATTGACCGGAGCATGGGGCGAGGTCAGGCATTTCGCATCTGCGGGTTAACACAGTAAAAACTGACCTGACGCAATATTTGCCATGGATGCCATCCCCATAATGAAATTCAGGGCTCAAGAGGCACATAGTGATGGATAAATTACTCGATCGATTTTTAAATTACGTTTCTTTTGATACTCAATCAAAAGCCGGTGTCCGGCAGGTGCCGAGTACCGATGGACAGTTGAAACTTGCCCGGGCGCTGCAACAGGAACTGCTTGAGCTGGGATTTGAGCAGGTGACGTTAAGCAAACATGGCTGCGTCATGGCGACGCTATCCTCCAATGTCGCCTGGTCGGTACCCGCTATTGGTTTTATTTCTCATATGGATACCTCTCCCGACTACAGCGGGAAGAACGTTAACCCCCAGATTCTGGAAAATTATCGCGGCGGCGATATCGCGCTGGGCATCGGCGATGAAGTGCTCTCGCCGGTGATGTTTCCCGTCTTGCACCAGCTACTGGGCCATACGCTGATTACCACCGACGGCAAAACGCTGCTGGGCGCGGATGACAAGGCCGGCATCGCTGAAATTATTACCGCGATGATGCGCCTGAAAAAACGGCAGGTTCCGCACGGGGATATCCGGATTGCCTTTACGCCGGATGAAGAGATCGGCAAGGGCGCCCACTTTTTTGATGTCGACGCGTTCGATGCGCAATGGGCTTATACCGTTGATGGCGGCGGCCTCGGCGAGCTTGAGTATGAAAACTTTAACGCCGCCTCCGTGACGGTGAAAATCGTCGGCAATAATGTCCACCCCGGCAGCGCCAAAGGCGTGATGGTCAACGCCCTGACGCTGGCGTCGCGATATCATTATGAAGTCCCTGCTGATGAGACGCCGGAAAATACCGACGGCTATCAGGGGTTTTATCATCTGCACAGTATGAAAGGCGTGGTTGAGCGGGCGGAATTGCATTATATCGTGCGGGATTTCGATCGCGACGGGTTTGAAAAACGTAAGCGGAAGATGTTGGATATCGCCGAGAAAGTCGGCAAGGGGCTGCACCCTGATTGTTATATCGAGGTGACGATAACCGACAGCTACTACAATATGCGCGAGCAGATAGAGCAACACCCGCATATTATTGCGCTGGCGCAGCAGGCCATGCGCGATTGCCATATCGAACCGGTATTAAAGCCGATTCGCGGCGGTACCGACGGCGCTCATCTGTCGTTCCAGGGGCTGCCTTGTCCTAATTTGTTTACCGGCGGCTACAACTATCACGGTAAGCATGAGTTCGTGACGCTGGAAGGAATGGAGCAAGCCGTGGCGGTGATTATGCGCATCGCCGAACTTACGGCGTTACGCGCAAAAGCGCAGTGAGCGAATAATTAAGGCGGGCTATCCCGCCTTATTCGATAAACGCCTTAGTCGGCAAAATACCAATAGCCGTTGTTTACCAAGGCGGTCAATTTAGCGAGAAACGCCGCATCGTCCAGCGCCTCCGCCAGGAGGGCCGCGCTGATTTCGTGATGCTCGGCCAACGCCATAAGCGCCTGTTTGTGCGGGCTGTCGATCTTTTCGCCATTGACGAAACAGCCGTCGCCGACGCACAGTACGCGTAATCCGCCCAAACGCCGCAGCAGTTCGCCCTGTTGCAGGAAGTCACGGACTTCTTCCGCCTGATAAGGCGGTTCCGGCGGCGCGACATCGAGTTCATGGCGGGATTGCGAAATAAACTCACCGAACCAGTTCTGGAAATGCTCGGGCTGTTGCACCAGTTCCAGCATCATTTTCTGCAAGCGCTCCAATTCCTGCGGCAGCACCGTGGCGGGGTGCGCGCGGGCGGGAATCTCCGGATCGCTGTAACGCCGGCTGCCGAGTTCGCGGGACAGCACATAATCGGCGAAACCGCTCACCAGTTCGCGGCCGTTCGGGGCGCGAAAACCCACCGAATAATTGAGCGACTCTTCCAGCGAGTAGCCGTCATGCGGGAAACCCGGCGGAATATAGAGAATGTCGCCCGGCTCCATCTCTTCATCGATGATGGCCTCGAAGGGATCGACCTGGAGCAGGTCAGGGTGGGGGCAATGCTGTTTCATCGGCACTTTGGCGCCGACGCGCCAGCGGCGACGTCCGGTTCCCTGAATGATGAAAACGTCGTACTGGTCCAGATGCGGGCCAACGCCGCCGCCAGGCACCGAAAATGAGATCATCAAATCGTCAAGACGCCAGTCAGGCAACCGTCGGAAAGGGCGCATCAGCGCGGTAGACGGCTCGTGCCAGTGATCGACGGCCTGAACCAGCAGCGACCAGTTGTTTTCGCCTAAATGATCGAAGCTTTCAAACGGACCGTGGCTGACCTGCCAGCGCCCGTCCTGATGGCTAATCAGTCGGCTGTCGACTTCATTTTCCAGTGCCAGACCGGCAAGTTCATCTGGTGAGATAGGGTCGATAAAATGATTAAAACCGTGTTTGATAATCACCGGTTTTTTTTGCCAGTAGTGCGCTAAAAATTCCGGCCAATCGAGATTGAGTTGATAGTCCATGCCATATCTTCCAGAAAACGAGACGGGCGGCAATTATAGCGGAAGCCCGGTGAGCTGTACTGACTTTCATCGCTCATTCTAAGCAAGATTCTGACGGGAGAAGATCGCCTCGACGCGAGCGCCCCCTAACGCGCTGTCGCTGATAATGATTTCACCCTGATATTGTTCAATAATTTCGGCGGCGACCGACAGACCGATGCCCTGACCGGGGCGCAGCCGGTCGGCGCGCTGCCCGCGCTGAAAAATAAGTTCGCGCTTGCTTTCCGGTATGCCGGGGCCGTCATCATCAATGATCAGGTGCAGTTTGTGGTCGGAATACTGGGCGCTGATCTCCACAAATTCCAGGCAGTATTTGCAGGCGTTATCCAACACGTTGCCCAGTATCTCCATAAAGTCGTTTTTTTCACCGACAAAGGTCAGTTCGGGAGAGATGTCCAGCGTCAGCACCACGCCTTTACGTTGATAAACTTTATTCAGCGCGGAGCAGAGGCCGTCCAGCATGGCGGGTACGGAATGCACCTCACGCATCAGCATATGGTGTTCGGAACGTACGCTGGCGCGGTGCAGATAGTAGCCAATCTGTTGCGATATTCGGCTGATCTGCGCCAGCATCAGCGGCTCGGCCTGATCGATATTGATTTCCTTGCCGGTGCGTAACGCCCGCAGCGTGGTTTGCAGCACGGCCAGCGGCGTTTTCAGACTATGGGTGAGGTCGGTCAGGGTGGTGCGGTATTTGTGATAACGCCGGCGCTCGTTATTCAACAGGATATTCAGGTTTTTCACCAGGCTGTATAACTCCCGCGGCGGATTTTCATCCAATTGTTCACGCGTGCCGTTTTCCAGCTCGGCAATTTGCCTGACCAGGTGTTTGATAGGCCGCAGACTCCAGTGCGCGCCCAGCCACAGCAACGGGAAGACCAGAATCAGGTTGGCGATAATAACGTAACCGAACCATTCCCAGACGATATCCTCCTGTTGCAATTCCTGCGGGATCCGGTCGACAACCACGATGGTCAGAGGCGGAAGATGTTCGGTGCGCGGATAGACATTGACGGCGACGGAGTGGGTCAGCGTATGCGAGTAGACGCCGTTGAGCGCCCGCAGACTATTCAACAGCAACGTATTTTCTTTCAGTACGGCGCTGCTGGTCTTGGTATCGATATCCAACTCATGATAAGCCGTTTTTTCCAGCCATTCGGGTTTGATCATCGCTTCCAACTGCGGGACTTCTCGTTCACGCCAGAGTATGTTGCCCTGCTGGTCGTAAATTAAAACCAGCGTAGGGAAGTTGTTATCGATATCCGGCGGCGTCGCGATGGTTAATTGGCCGTCTCGCCACTGAGCCAGTCGGTAAAACAGATTACTTTCCCCGCGCAGCAGACGGAATGACGTTTTATCGAAATTGATGCTGTAACCGATGATGGCGACGACGCCGTAAGACAGCGATAACGCCAGAACGATAGCGACGGTCGCGAGTAAAAAACGCACGCGCAGCGAAAAGGGGAATTTGTTATGGCGGGCGTCGTTGGAAACGGCTTGCGGCGATTTTCGATCACTCATTTTTGGCCTGACCGGCGTTCAGATCGAAACGATAACCCTGGCCGCGCACCGTGGTAATGACATCCGCAGAGCCGGCGTTCTGTATTTTTTTGCGCAGGCGTCCCATTAATACATCAATGGTATGGCTCTCGCGCAGCTCGGCATCGGGGTAGAGCTGCAACATCAATGATTCCTTGCTGACCACTTTTCCGTTGTTGCGGATCAGCGTCTCGATGATGGTGTATTCAAAGGCGGTCAGCTTGACCGGCGCGCCGTTGATCATCACTTCTCGTCGCGACAGATCGATTTCAAACGGCGATAGACTGATAATCTGCGACGCCAGCCCGCTATTGCGGCGCATCAATGCCTGTAAACGGGCGACCACCTCTTCCATATGAAACGGCTTGGTCACGTAGTCATCCGCGCCGGCTTCCAACACGGCCACTTTGTCCTGCCAGCCTTCCCGGGCGGTCAGCACCAGAATGGGCAGCTTGATCTGCTGTGAGCGCCAGCGGCGAATCATACTCATGCCATCTTCATCCGGCAGGCCGAGGTCGATAATCGCAATATCCGGCGAGTGTTCGTGCAGGAAAAAATCGGCCTCTTTGGCGCCCGCGGCGGCGTCGACCTGATGTCCCATTTCATTCATTTGCACGGTAAGGTGATGACGTAATAAAACGTTATCTTCGACGACCAGAATGCGCATCGCTATTTCCTCAGCTTCTCTGTCAAACGGGTAAGACGGTTATAAGTAAACACCGCTTACGTATCATAGTCATACGCAATCGGAATTAATTATATGATTTGATTTTTATCTGGCAAATTATCCACAGGGATAATAAACGACGGATAAACAGGAGAACGAAGGAACCGGGTAACAGGCGGACGAGCGGTCCGCCTGTCGCATGAGCCTTATTGCAAATCGTCGACCATTTGAATGGCGCGGCCGATATAATTTGCCGGCGTCAGCGTTTTCAGCCGCGCCTTTTCCGCTTCGGGCAGGTCCAGACCGTCGATAAACGCCTGAATGCCGGCCGCATCCACGCGTTTGCCGCGCGTCAGCTCTTTCAGTTTTTCGTAAGGTTTTTCAATACCGTATCGACGCATTACGGTTTGAATGGGTTCAGCCAGCACTTCCCAGTTGTGATCCAGCTCTTCGCGCAGGTGGTCGCGGTTGACCTCCAGCTTGCTGATGCCTTTTAACGTTGATTGATAAGCGATCAGCGCATAGCCCACGCCCACGCCCAGGTTACGCAGCACCGTGGAGTCGGTCAGGTCGCGCTGCCAGCGGGAGACCGGCAATTTCCCGGCCAAATGGCCCAACACGGCATTGGCTAATCCCAGGTTGCCTTCCGAGTTTTCGAAATCAATCGGGTTAACTTTATGCGGCATGGTGGACGAACCGATCTCACCGGCGATGGTTTTCTGCTTGAAGTGGTTCAGGGCGATGTAACCCCAGATATCGCGGTCGAAGTCGATCAGAATGGTGTTGAAGCGAGCGATGCAGTCAAACAATTCCGCAATGTAATCATGCGGTTCGATCTGCGTGGTGTACGGGTTCCAGGCGATGCCCAGCGACGTGACGAAACTTTCGCTGAACCGATGCCAGTCGATTTCCGGGTAGGCGGCGAGATGCGCGTTGTAGTTGCCGACGGCGCCGTTGATTTTACCCAGAATTTCAATCTGCTGAAGCTGACGATATTGGCGCTCCATCCGGTAGGTCACGTTGGCGAACTCTTTACCGATGGTGGACGGCGTGGCGGGTTGCCCGTGGGTGCGCGACAGCAGGGGAATATCACGATATTGCAGGGACAAGTCGGCCAGGGCGTCAATGATTTTGCGCCACTGGGGAAGAATCACCTCACGGCGGGCGGTATCCAGCATCAGCGCATGAGACAGGTTGTTGATATCTTCCGAGGTACAGGCGAAGTGAATGAATTCGCTGACGGCGTGCAGCGACGGAACGGCGGCGACTTTTTCCTTCAGAAAATATTCGACGGCCTTCACGTCATGGTTGGTGGTGCGCTCGATGGTTTTAATGCGCGCCGCATCCTGTTCGTTGAATTCAGCGACGATTCGGTCGAGGAAAGCGTTTGCGTCGGCATCAAATGCAGGAACTTCCTGGATTTCTGCACAGGCCGCCAACTTTTGCAGCCAACGTACTTCAACCTGTACGCGGAATTTCAGCAAACCGAATTCGCTGAAAATAGCGCGCAGCGAGCTGACTTTATCGCCGTAGCGGCCATCTATCGGGGAAACGGCGGTCAGTGAGGATAATTCCATCGCAAGCAACTCCTGGGATTGGTTTCAATAAAAATAATAGTTCATGCCGACGGCAAACATCCCGCATTTCGCAATCCCCGCGCGGCGGGGAACGGCTGTTGAGCGATGGTGTTGCGTCGGCGGATACGGCGATTAACGAGGATAGCAAGCCCGCAGATTCATCGTTGATCAGCAACGCGCCAATATAAGTTTCGCTTCTTTCACCAGATGGCTGCGGGAGAACATCAGTTGCAGGCGTCCGCCGCCAATCTGCTGCCATAGCACCGCGGAACGGATGCCGGCCAGCAGCGCGGCGCGCACTTTGGCCTGAATCTGGCTGTTTTTCAGCACCTCCGGCGAACCGGTAACCTGGATACGCGGCCCCAACGTACTGATGACATCCACATAAATGCCGGCCAGCGCGCTGATGATCGTATCAGAGAGCAGTTCAAAATGCTCCAACTGACGCTCCAGTTGGCCAATGCGTTTGCCCAGTTCGTCGAGCGCCGTTTTCTTGCCGTGCAGTTTCCGCTCCAGCGTTATCAGGCTGAAAGCATAGCGCGACAGTTCGGCGCCCTGGCCTTTACCGTTGGTGTTCAATATGCCCAGCAGGGTTTCCAGCCCGGTTTTCAGATTGCTTTCCGCATCGCCATAAACCGCCAGCGTCGAGGCCGGGTTTACAATCAGAATACTATTGAGCGACGTGTGCAGAATCTCATGGTCGCAGTTGCCGGTATGGGCCAACTGCTGCACCAGATGAGCGGACTGGCAGATACCCGCGAGCGCGAGCGTAATATCATGATAATTCTTAGCCACGACTACTCCTGTAAACGTTCTTCAATAATGCCGCCGCCCAGACAAACGTCGCCCAGATAGAACACGGCCGACTGTCCCGGCGTCACGGCCGCGACCGGCTCATCGAAGCGAACGGTTATGCGATCTTCCCCCAGCGGGGTAACCGTACACGGGATGTCCGCCTGACGATAACGGGTCTTGACGACGCAGCGGAATTCCGCGGTGACTGGCTGACGATCGACCCAATGCAACTGCTGGGCGATTAAACCGTATGACATCAGGCGAGGGTGTTCATGTCCCTGAGCAACGTACAAAATGTTATTTTCTACGTCTTTATCCACCACATACCAGGGATCTTCGCCGCCATCTTTGACGCCGCCGATCCCTAATCCTTTGCGCTGACCCAGGGTGTGATACATCAGCCCCTGATGCTGTCCCATGGGTTTGTTGTCATCAACGGACAGTATCGGGCCCGGCTGCGCCGGCAGATAGCGCGAGAGAAACTCGGTGAATTTACGCTCGCCGATGAAGCAAATGCCGGTGGAGTCTTTCTTTTTGGCCGTGGCCAACGCCAGTTGTTGCGCAATATCGCGAACCTGGGGTTTCTCCAGTTCGCCCACCGGGAATAAACTCTGCGCGATCTGTTCGTGGCTGAGGGTGTAGAGGAAGTAACTCTGGTCTTTATTCCCGTCCGTGCCACGCAGTAAACGGCTTTTCCCCTCGACATCCTGACGGCGGACATAGTGGCCGGTAGCAATGTAATCCGCGCCTAAATCTTCGGCGGCGAATTCAAGAAAGGCTTTGAATTTGATTTCTTTATTGCACAGGATATCGGGGTTGGGCGTGCGGCCCGCCTTGTACTCCGCCAGGAACAATTCAAAGACGTTATCCCAGTATTCGGCCGCGAAATTGACGGTATGCAGCGTCATACCGAGCTTGTCGCAGACGGCCTGCGCGTCGGCAAGGTCGGCTGCCGCGGAACAATACTCCGTGTCGTCGTCCTCTTCCCAGTTTTTCATGAACAGGCCTTCAACCTGGTAGCCCTGTTGCTGCAACAGGTAAGCGGAAACGGATGAATCAACACCGCCGGACATACCGACAATCACTTTTTTCTGGCTGTTATCTGACATGGACGTCTCGCGAACTGAACTTGAAGCAAAAAACAAGCCGCGCATTTTATCATGTTGCGGCTGGGCCTGCACCGCTATTCCTGCGGCATCATTCGCTAAAACGGCCAGTTAAACGCGCCAAGCAGCGTTAACGGGTAACGTTCAGGCTGCTGATAGCGACGAATACTCTCCGCGACCAACGGCGATCGCAATTGGCCGGAGTGGATAATTTCCTCCGCCGTCAACCAGCGACAGCACTCTATATCGCTGTCGTGAGGCTGCGTTGCCATTTTATACGGCAGATCGAGGGCAAAGCAGAACCGCAGGAACGGCGTGCGGTCAGGCGCGATCCATTGGTGCAATTGCAGGAAGCTCTGTGGTTCAGCCTGAATGCCCGTTTCTTCCCACAGCTCGCGGCCGGCGGCCTGAATGAGCGTTTCGTCGGCTTCCAGATGCCCGGCGGGTTGATTCCACAGCAGTTTATCGTTAATCAACTCTTCGACCACCAGAAAATGGTTTTCCGCCTGCACCACGCAGGCAACGGTAACGTGCGGTTTAAACATCGACGATCTCCTTCCATTCTCCGGGTAACAGGCCTTCCACAATCTGATTAGCCATGCCATAGCGGATCAGACGCAGCGTGGGGTAGCCAATATTTGCCGTCATGCGCCGCACCTGACGGTTGCGACCTTCATGCAGGGTGATTTTTAGCCAGCAGACGGGAATGCTTTTTCGCTGCCGAATAGGCGGGACCCGCTCCCACAGCCAGTCAGGCTCCGGCACGATTTCGGCGCCGGCGGGTAAAGTTTTACCGTCTTTAAGCTCAAGACCGCTACGGAACTGGGTAAGTGCATTTTCATCCGGAACCCCTTCAACCTGAGCATAATAGGTTTTTGCTGTTTTATGGATGGGGTCGGTGAGTTTAGACTGAAGTTTTCCATCATTAGTGAGGATCATCAGTCCTTCGCTGTCGCGGTCCAAACGGCCGGCCGCGTAAACGCCGCGAATCGGGATATAGTCTTTCAGCGTGGATCGGCCGGCCTCATCGGTGAATTGCGGCAGCACATCAAAGGGTTTATTGAACAAGACGATACGCCGGGGCTCCTGATGCCCGCGTTTTTTCGCAGGTTGGGAGCTGAATCGTTTAACTCGGTGATTTTTAACAGGGAATTTATTCATCATCTTTATAGCCGCGGATAACAAAAGCATTATACTCGAAAAGGTTTGCGATTGGCGCGGGCAAAATATTCAAGTAGTATCGACTCACATCTTACAAGTCATTAACAAAATTGCGCTCGAAGGAGAGGTTAATGGAAAGCAAAGTAGTGGTACCGACAGCGGGTCAAAAGATCACGGTTGATGGCCAGGGCAAATTGAACGTTCCCGATAATCCGGTGATCCCCTTTATCGAAGGGGACGGCATTGGTGTTGACGTTACGCCGGCGATGATCGACGTGGTTAATGCCGCAGTCAAAAAAGCTTATCAAGGCAAACGCGCAATTTCCTGGATGGAAATTTATACCGGCGAAAAATCAACGCAGGTTTATGGCAAAGACGTGTGGCTGCCGGAAGAAACGCTGGATCTGATTCGTGAATATCGGGTGGCGATCAAAGGGCCGTTAACCACGCCGGTCGGCGGCGGCATTCGCTCTCTGAACGTCGCATTGCGCCAGCAACTGGATCTGTATATCTGCTTGCGTCCGGTGCGCTATTACGAAGGTACGCCAAGCCCGGTAAAACACCCGGAACTGACCGATATGGTGATCTTCCGTGAAAACGCCGAAGATATTTATGCCGGTATCGAATGGAAAGCGGATTCCGCGGAAGCGGATAAAGTGATTAAGTTCCTGCGCGATGAAATGGGCGTGCATAAAATCCGTTTCCCGCAACATTGCGGCATCGGCATCAAACCTTGTTCCGAGGAAGGAACGAAGCGCCTGGTGCGCGCGGCGATTGAATATGCCATCACCAACGATCGCGACTCGCTCACGCTGGTTCATAAAGGCAATATCATGAAATTCACCGAGGGCGCCTTTAAAGACTGGGGCTACCAACTGGCGCGCGAAGAGTTCGGCGGTGAACTGATTGACGGCGGACCCTGGGTTAAAATCAAGAACCCGAAAACCGGTAAAGACATTATCGTTAAAGACGTGATTGCCGATGCGTTTTTACAACAGATTCTGCTGCGTCCCGCCGAGTATGATGTTATCGCCTGTATGAACCTGAACGGCGACTATATTTCCGACGCGTTGGCGGCGCAGGTTGGCGGTATCGGCATCGCGCCGGGCGCCAATATCGGCGACGAATGCGCGCTGTTTGAAGCCACTCACGGCACCGCGCCGAAGTATGCCGGTCAGGATAAAGTGAACCCAGGTTCCATTATTCTGTCCGCGGAAATGATGCTGCGCCATCTGCAATGGTTCGAAGCCGCCGACCTGATTGTTAAAGGCGTTGAAGGGGCGATCAAGAACAAGACCGTGACCTACGATTTCGAACGTCTGATGGAAGGCGCTAAGCTGCGGAAATGTAGCGAGTTCGCGCAGGACATCATCGATAACATGTAATCACTTTTTTGCTGCTCCCCAAAGGGGCCATGCGGCCCCTTTGGTTTGCCGATAAACCGTTTTTGCGCAAAAATCGTTCTGTTTTTGTATTTAACCATTGTCCAATCCTGTCTCCCGTTGTTTTTGCCTTTTCTTTCTCAAGCGCGGCCGGTCATTTCCGGCTATCTCTTGCGCAATCTGACGTGCTATCTTCATCCATCAGGTCAGCCAGCAGTTGAACGCGCAATGATTTTTTCTTCCAAACATCAGCAGCATTATTTCACCTTGATGATGATTATCGCCGCATCGCTGGTGGGATTGATCACGGGTTACACATTGCCGCTTATCAGCCTGCGCCTGGCTGCGTTGGGGCATGGGGCGGCATTGCTGGGGCTGATTTCAGCGCTTCCGGCGGCGGGCATGTTTATTTCATCGTTTATTACGCCGATGCTCAGCCGGCGGATGAAAGTGAAAATACTGCTGGTGTTGAGTCTGATGTTTCTCTCCGCCTCAACGGTGGCATCGTGCCTGTTGAGCGATCCCCTGACATTGATTTTCCCTCGTCTGGTGACGGGACTTGCCAGCGGCATTGTGATTGTCATCGGCGAAAGTTGGATCGCCGGGGCGGCATCGGATCGCTACAAGGCGACATTCACCGGTATTTACACCTCCGCATTTACCGGATTTCAACTGGTTGGGCCGTTGCTGATTGTGGCCGGTGATGCCTACGCGGGGATGGCGGTCTGGTCGATCGGTATTACGACCGCCGTGTGTGCATTGCTGATTGTTCCGTGTCGCGACCTTGTCCGTTCGGAAGAGAAAACGCCGATCGTTTATCGTCGCATATTGAAAACCGTGACGGCCATTGCCGTGGGCGTACTGTGTTTTTCCTTTTTTGACGCCAGCGTGTTATCGCTATTTCCGCTTTATGGCATGGCAAACGGCTTGACGGAACAAACCGCTGCGCTTCTGGTTACCGTTATTTTCCTGGGGGATGCGCTGCTGCAACCCGTTATGGGATGGATGGCGGATAAATTTGGCGTCAGGCGCGTTCATATCAGCTGTGGCGTCATATTCTGTATCCTGCTGACGCTGTTGCCTCTGGCGTTCAATTCCCTGCATATGATGTTCCTTAACTGCTTTATTCTGGGCGCGGCGGCCGGCGCTATCTATACGTTGTCGCTTGTGCGCGCTGGGAAACGTTTTGCCGGGCAGAAACTCATTGTCGTCAATTCGGTTTTCGGCGTTGTCTGGGGCGCCGGCAGTGTAACGGGACCGGCGCTGACCGGCGGCGTCGTGTCCCTTATGGGGTACGGCGGGCTGATTTTTTGCCTTGTCGGCGTAGGGGTAATTTTTCTGGCGGCGCAATTTCTGTCCGTCAGCGAGCAACATCAGGCGCAGACAACAGGCTGACCATGACCGAGACGCGTTGCTGTTTTCCATCCGTCAGGTTGTCGCGTTCGATTTTCTCTGGCGCGATAAAATATCGATAGGGTTAAGCAGGGGAGAATCAGATTTTACCAACCTGGTGGTTTACGCCAAAATTGGGATTATCATTGGTAAAAAATACTATTCCGTGACGTGTGCCATACTTTCTTCTGTGAAATGCCGGGCATGGGCCGTTTATGATTATATTTATGCTGATTATCACAAAGCCTAATGAAATTTAGCCGTTTATGGCTTCATCTTATTTTATTGTCGATGCTGTAGAAACGTGGAAATAAATTGATCTAAATCATAATCCGTCGGTATGTATTTTGCTCTTATGAAAATCCCGTTGAGGGAAAATTGCTCCATAGATTATGTTTCATAAAGGCATGCTAATGGCTGTGTGCCGCGGAGGATGTATGTCTGTAATTCGCACGTGTATGAGTCTTTTTGGTGGTGATACGCTAATTGTTCGTTGTTCCAACGCTTTTGATCTTGAAATGATTAATGGTTCACATACAACGGATACTCAGAATAAAGCCGCTTTACAAGACGCTATTAGCGTGAGTGCTGAGGATGAAGTTTATTTAACCGTTCCTTATACTGGCGATTGGGATTTAATCATCCATGCAAAGAATGATACTCCCGAACACTCAATAAGTTATTTTCCGGCTTAATTTGATTTTATTTAAGCGTCCATAGTGGTCAGCATATTCGGTTAGCATCATTGGTGTTGTATTACCTGTGTCGATTGTGCTTTTAAGCGGTATATGCTGGCCTGTTTTATCGAAACCGATCTCGCCATTATGCCTTGCTAATGGTGCCTGCTAACGCCGATATCTGTTGTGATATCAGTCCCTTGATTTTTTCGTCAATAAGATTGCCGTCTGCATCGAAACTACCGCTATAGGCATTTGAGAACACTTCCGGCTTATTCAAGGGATGTAAATCAAGGAACACGCAAACCTGACGCAAATGGTACTGAGCGCGAGACGTTCCCATACCGCCGCCGGAACCCATTATTGCCACCGGTTTTCCTGCCAGTAATGTGTTGTCTTCAACACGCGACAGCCAATCCAGAATATTCTTTAACGCCGGCGCCAGGGAATAATTATATTCGGTACAGGCGAGAACCAGGCCGTCTGCTTTTTTGACCTGCTGAATGATGCGTTGCACCGATTCCGGTTGCTCGGTAATGTCCGCATTATAAAACGGCACGTCGCTTAAATCGGCGATATCCAGTGATACATTGTCAGGTAATACCGACTGCGCGGCCCGCAGTAATCCTTTATTCGTTGATTTCTGACGTAAACTGCCGGCAATACCGACGAGATGTATAGTTGCCATAATATTCTCTTATATTTAAGTTCGCTGATTAAAAGCAAAGACCTGTATTTTGACTTTTCGCAGAGAAAATATCGCATACAGGTCGTTGCGTCAGGAACGGAAAAAATTAGAATTCAGCATCAATATCAACAATGTTGATTAGTTTGTGGTTAACGAATTCTTTGATGCCCAACCCAATTAATTCACGTCCATATCCGGAGCGGCGTACGCCGCCGAACGGCAGATCGGCCTTAACCATGGTCGGATGGTTAACGAAGATCATCCCGGTGGAGATTTTTTTCGCCACTTCTGCGCCATGCTGCTCATCCTGAGTAAAGACGGAACCGCCTAAACCAAAGGGAGAGTCATTGGCGATACGGATGGCGTCGTCTTCATCTTTGGCGCGGAAAAGCATAGATACCGGCCCGAAAAACTCCATGTAATAAGCCGGATTATCCGGCGTGATGTCGGTCAGAATCGTGGGTTGGACGAACGCGCCGCTTTCCGGCACTTTAGGACCGACTTCGGTTGCCGTCGCGCCATGATCCACGGCGAACTGAATCTTTTCTTTGACTTCATCGGCGGCTTTCTGTGAAGAGAGCGGGGCAAGCGTGGTTTCGGGCGACAGCGGATCGCCTGCGCGTAATCCCGCTACGCCGTCGGTATACAGCTTAAGGAAGTCATCATAGACTTCATCGACGATGATCATGCGTTTGGACGATACGCACACTTGTCCGCCATTCCAGTGACGCCCGAATACCGCCCATTTTGCGGTTTTTTGCAGTTCGGCATCGGCCAGAACGACAAATGCATCCGCGCCGCCCAGTTCGAGCGTCGATTTCTTGAGGGCTTTAGCGGCCTGCTGCGCGACAAGCGCGCCGGCATCTTCGGAACCGGTCAGCGCCACGCCCTGAACGCGCGGATCGTTGAGGATTAATTCAATCTGGCTGCGCGTGGCATACAGATTTTTGAATCCGCCAGCGGGCAAGCCTGCCTCAAGCATCAGGCGTTCGAAACGCGCCGCGCTCTGTGGAACGTTCGAGGCATGCTTCAACAGAATGGTGTTGCCGGCGGACAGTTGCGGCGCAATGATGCGGGCAATCTGGTAGTACGGGAAGTTCCAGGGTTCGATCGCCAGTAGAACCCCAAGCGGGTCATGGTATACCACCGCGTCGCCTTCGGCAGGATCGGCCACCGGAAGTTTTTCCGGCGCCAGCAGGGATTCGGCGTTTTTGGCGTAATATTCAAAAATCTGGGCAGACAGTTCGACTTCGGCCTTCGCTTCAGTGAACAGTTTCCCCATTTCCAGCGTCAGCAGTTTCGCATGTTCATCGCTGTCTTTACGCAGCAAATCGGCCGCGCGTTGTATGACGGCGCGTCGTTCGGCGAACGATGTGTTTTTCCATGTCAGAAAAGTAGCATGCGCATGTTCAATCGCTGATGAAACTTCTGCATCGGTGGCATCAGGAAAGGTTTTGATCAGTTCCCCGGTGTACGGGTTCGTTGTGGCGTATGCCATGTTATTTCTCCTTTCTTTGTGGATAGGGTGCAGCATGAACGCTGTAATACATTCAATGGGTCAGGCAAGACGTTGTATCAAGATAAACCTCGTCTGCCTACCTTGATGCGCAGCGAACGCCGATTTTTCGTTATGCATTTTTGCAAAGCTACATCAAACTTCTGACGTTAATTTAACTTTGCGTCAACATAAAATCATAATACGCTTATTTCATATCAATACAATATTAGCCACATCGTGGTACGGTTTTGAGATATTTCCGGGAGCGGCAATGCATAAAAAAAACCAAAAGATCCAGGTGATATCAAGGGCTGCAAGCATTCTGCGAGCCCTGGGATGTGAAGGCATTAGCCTGGGCGCATTAGCGTCACGCACCAATTTGCCCCGTTCGACGGTACAGCGTATCGTCGATGCGCTGAAAGAAGAAAATTTGGTTGAGGGCAGCGAATCCGGCGTCAGATTGGGATGGGGAATCAGTGAACTGGCCAAAATGTCCTATTCGGATGTCGCGGCCCAATTGCGTCGCCCGATGGAGATGTTATATGAGATGACGCACGAAACGGTGGATATTTCCACACTCTATGGCGCAGAGGTTTATTGCCTCGATCGTATCGTCTCCGACCAGACCGTTCGCGTGGTGCCGACGGCCGATCGGCCGAAACCGCTGTATGCCATGGCGAATGGCAAGGCCATCTTATCCAGTATGGACGATGACGCTATCGCCGGTCTGTTTAAGCATGGAATGCCCGCGCTGACCAAAAATACGATTACGTCGCTCGACAAGCTACTGGCGGATATCCATCGGGTGAGAGCCACCGGCTTCGCTTTTGATTACCAGGAACATGCCGAGGGGGTCTGCGCCATCGGCATCCCGCTGCAAGTGCATTGCTGCTCTCCCCATGCGATTTCCATTGTCGTACCTTCCTTTCGTTTTGAGTCACGCCTGACCATAATGAAAGAAGCTCTGACTCAAGTGAAAGCATCGTGCGTCTCGATCTTAAATAGCTATCAAGCCTGACGCCAGGATTTTGCTGCGCTGTTATGCCAAAATATATTATATATTTTAATATTTAGCGTCCTTGTTATTCTTTTTATCAGGGCGTGGTAGTCGCGAATTTTTGTCACAATAATCTATACTTTATAATATTTTTATATAGCTTGGCCGCGCGTCTTACGAGTTTGCGCTATTCCACCTGTTGTTGATATTGCTTTGTGACATTAAATAGTTCGTTCGATTTATAATTTGAAAGCTTATGTTTTAACCTGTGCATTAAAAAGAGGAATACCAGAGGGGGGCTTCATGCGTCGTGCTCCGATAGGTAAAGATGAAGTGAATCGCCTTGCTGCTCTTCGTGAGTATGGCATTAAAGGCGTATTGTTTGATTCCGGCCTTAATGACCTGATCGATCTGGCGGCAAAAATTTTCGATGCGCCTATTGTTTTGCTCTCCCTGTTGGAGTCGGAACGGCAGTTGTTTGCCGCGGGAATGGGGCTTTCAGTAAAGGAAACGCCAATTGAAATCGCCTTTTGTTCGCATGCGACGCAGGGAACGGGCATTCTGGTTGTTCCCGATGCGAGAGAAGATCCGCTTTTCAGCGACAACCCGCTGGTTACGGGCGAGCCTTACATTCGCTTTTATGCGGGCATCCCTTTACGAACGCCATCCGGCTATGCTATCGGCGCGCTATGCATTATTGATATCAAACCGCGGCCTGTTTTCAGCGCCAGAGACGAACATAGTTTGCAGGATCTGGCTTTACTGGTTATGGAGCGGCTGGAGATGCGGCGGCTTAATCTGGCGAGTCAGATGGGGCAGGCGCGTTTTGAAGATATTGCCCAAACCTCCTCCAACACCGTTATCTGCATTAATGAGAAGGGCGCCATCACTTTTTGCAATGCCGCCGCGCAAAAGATGCTCGGCTACGCCGATCATGAGCTTATCGGCCGCGGCATCGATAGCATCTTCCCCGATTCTTTTGTCACCCGTTTGCAACAGTGCTCTGCGGATGGCGCATCGTTGGCGAAAGGCGCCGCGCTGGAGTTGAATGTTCACACCAAAAGCGGCGTTTCACTTCTCGTCGAGCTGTTTCCGTCAATCTGGAGCGATAAGCATCGGGTCAGTTACGGCGCTGTCTTGCGCGATGTAAACGAGCGCCGCCGTAATGAAGAACGATTGTTTTTGCTGGCGCATCTGGATCCGTTAACCGGTCTGGCGAATCGGGCCTTATTGACGTCAAATCTGGCGCAGGCGCTGAAAACCGAAACGGCGGTTTGCATCATGCTGATCGATCTGGATGGTTTTAAGGATGTCAACGACAGTCTGGGACATGTCAGCGGTGATGATATTCTGGTCAACGTAGCCAGGAAAATACGGGAGAATGTGCGCAACGACGTTCTGGCGGCGCGCATGGGGGGCGATGAGTTCGCCCTGTTATTGCCCGGATTGGCTAATCGGCAAGCGGCCGCCAACATTGCCGGGCAGATTACGCATGCCATAGCGCAGAAGATGGTGACGGGCGATCACCTGATTAATATCAGCGCCAGTATCGGCATGGCGCTCTACCCCGAAAACGGCGTAACCGTGCAGGCGCTGCTGACCAACGCGGATTTGGCGCTGCACCAGGCCAAGGCGGAGGGCGGTAATTGCCATCGTTTATTTACGCATGCGTTACGGGAAAATTTTCAGGCCAGACAGGCGTTTCAGTCAGAATTCGCCCGGGCTTATGAAAATCACGAATTTGAAGTGTTTTATCAACCGCTTGTTTGCCTGTCGAATAACAAAATAGTGGGGGCGGAGGCGCTGCTTCGTTGGCGCCATCCCGATAAAGGCCTGCTTGCCCCGAGTGCGTTTCTCACCGCGCTGGAGTGCGGCCCCTGGGCTGAATATATCGGCGACTGGGTCTTAAGGACGGCTTGTAAACAGGCCGCCGCATGGTGTCGCGCGGGTGCGAAAGATTTTCGCATCAGCATCAATCTGTTCAGCGCGCAGTTCCGCTCAGGCGCTTTAGCGCAACAGATTATGCGTATCCTGAAGGAAACCGGTTTACGGCCCGGCTCGCTGGAATTGGAAATTACGGAAAATATCATCCTGCGCCATGATGAAAACATGTTGCAACCGCTGCATGAACTGCGAGAGGCGGGGATCGGCATCGCATTTGACGATTACGGGACCGGCTACGCCTCGCTCAGCGTGTTGAAAAACTATCCGGTCACGCGCCTTAAAATCGATCAAACCTTTGTGCGCACCTTGTGTGAATCCGATACGGATGCGGCCATTGTTTGGGCCGTACTCTACCTTGGCAAAAGCTTTGGACTCGGCGTGATTGCCGAAGGCGTTGAAACGCAGGAAGCCAGTGAGTTGCTGAAAAATCGCGGTTGCGATGAGGCGCAGGGTTATTTCTTCGGGCATCCGATGCCCGCGAAGGCGTTCACCAGATTGCTGAAGCTCAATCGTTCTTGAGTCAAGTAACAGACGTTGTTTTTAACCCTAATCTCGCCGCAATCCGTGATAACAGCTAAAAGTGGAATATAGATCGCATTTTTTCTATAGTGGCCAGCCTGTCGTCTGACCTGCGGAATGTTCTGTGCACGAAATATTCGAGATGCTATTGGCGGTGTTTGACCGTGCGGCGTTGATGCTGATTTGTTTGTTTTTTCTTACCCGGACGCGGCAATTTCGCCAGTTGCTGCAAAAGGAACAGCATTCGCCAAGAGAGCGCATACTGGCTACGGCCATTTTTTCGTTGTTCGCTCTGTTTGGCACTTACTCAGGTATCAATGTTGAAGGCTCTCTGGTCAATGTGCGCGTCATTGCGGTGATGTCCGGCGGCATCTTGTTTGGGCCTTGGGTCGGCATCGCCACCGGATTGATTGCCGGGATCCACCGTTATTTAATCGATATCGACGGCATTACCTCCGTTCCCTGCCTGATTACCAGCGTTATTGCCGGCGTGATGGCGGGCTGTATTAATCTGAAAGTCAAAAAAGAGCAACAGTGGAGCGTGGGTATTCTGGGCGGCATGCTGTGTGAATCCCTGACGATGCTGCTGGTGGTGGTCTGGGCGAAGCCCATCGAGCTGGGGATTGATATCGTTTCGCAAATCGCTACGCCGATGATCCTGGGTACGGTGTGCATCGGGCTGATTGTTTTACTGGTGCAAAGCGTCGCGAACGAAAAAGAAGTGATTGCCGCCAGACAGGCTAAACTGGCGCTGGATATTGCCCATAAAACGCTGCCTTATTTCCGGAATATCAATAGTGATTCGCTGACGACCATTTGTAATATCATCCGCACTGAAATTAATGCGGATGCGGTGGCGATTACCAATACCCGACATATTCTGGCTTATGTCGGCATCGGCGAAGAAAAATATAATATCGGACAGGATATCATCAGTCCGATGACGCAGCGGGCGATTAATGACGGCAAAATCATCATTAAAAATAATGATGAGCAGCACCTGACGCCGCAAATTCACTCAATGATCGTGATCCCCTTATGGGAGCACGGACAGGTGACCGGGACACTCAAGATTTATTATTGCCACGCGCATAAAATTACCTATTCACTACGCGTGATGGCTGTGGGGCTGTCACAGATCATGTCGACGCAGATTGAAGTTTCGCGCACGGAACAACTGCGCGATATGGCCAACAAAGCGGAGTTGCGGGCGTTACAGAGTAAAATTAATCCTCATTTTCTGTTTAACGCGCTGAATGCGATCTCTTCCTCGATTCGTATTAATCCGGATACCGCCCGACAGTTAGTGATCAATTTGTCTCGTTACCTGCGTTATAACCTGGAATTGAATGACGATTCGCTGATTGATGTAAAGAAAGAGCTCTATCAAATCCGCGACTATATCGCCATCGAACAGGCGCGTTTTGGCACGAAATTAACGGTTATCTATGACATTGATGACGATCTGTCCTATAAAATCCCCAGTCTGCTGATTCAGCCGCTGGTGGAAAACGCCATCGTCCACGGTATTCAACCCTGTCGCGGCAAAGGTACGGTAGTGGTATCGGTGAAAGATTTGGGCGATAGGCTCATGGTCGCCGTGAAAGATACCGGGCATGGGATCAGCCAGGAAACGATGGACCGGGTGGCAAGAAATGAAGTGCCGGGCAATAAGATCGGTCTGTTGAATGTTCATCATCGGGTTCGTTTATTGTACGGCGAAGGATTGCACATCCGGCGGTTGGAACCCGGTACCGAAATTTATTTTTATATTCCGCGGCGTAGTGAACAACCGATTATTTCGCCGCCCGGTGGTTCGCCAGATAAACTGAGCGCCGGCATTATGCAGTCAGGAGAGGGCCAGTGAAAGCGATTATTGTCGAGGATGAATTTCTGGCTCAGCAAGAGCTGAGCTACCTTATCAAAGCACACAGCAATATCAGTATCGAGGCGGCCTTCGATGACGGGCTGGATGTATTAAAGTATCTGCAACATAACGAAGTCGACGCCATTTTTCTGGATATCAATATCCCCTCTCTGGATGGGGTTTGTCTGGCGCAAAATATCAGTAAATTCGTACATAAACCTTATATTATTTTTATTACCGCCTATAAGGAGCATGCCGTTGAAGCTTTTGAAGTAGAGGCTTTCGACTACATACTCAAGCCGTATCACGAGTCGCGTATCGTGACCATGCTGAATAAACTTGAGGCGCTCTGGCAACAGAGACTGTCGCCGGCGATCACCGAGCAGGGGAACAGCATCGGCGCGGCGCGCAACGTGCAGAAAACCATCAATCTGGTGAAAGATGAGCGTATTATCGTGACGGATATTAACAATATCTATTACGCGGCGGCGCAGGAGAAAGTCACGCTGGTTTATACCCGGCGAGAGGAGTTCATCATGCCGATGAATATCACCGAGTTCTGTAGCCGCTTGCC
The DNA here is from genome assembly GCF_040240345.1 of Brenneria sp. g21c3. Classification (NCBI taxonomy): domain Bacteria; kingdom Pseudomonadati; phylum Pseudomonadota; class Gammaproteobacteria; order Enterobacterales; family Pectobacteriaceae; genus Brenneria; species Brenneria sp. g21c3. The sequence goes on from NZ_JBEIAB010000003.1 coordinate 111,010, forward strand.
GGAGGCGTATTTCTTTCGTTGCCATCGCTCTTACTGCGTTAATCTGACTAAAATCCGCGAAATCGTTCCCTGGTTCAACAACACTTATATTCTGCGTCTTAACGATCAGGAGTTCGAGGTGCCGGTGAGCCGCAGCAAGATAAAAGAATTCAGGTCATTGATGCGTCTTTAGATGCATTTCATTCCGCATTTCAGGCATTTCATTCCCTATTCGAACAACCCCTGTCCGCCCGCTTGTATACTGGCTTCAGCACCTAAGCTGACAGTGTTTTTCGGCGATATGTTTCTCCACACATCAGCTTATATTTTTTAGCGTGCCGATCTATTCGGACCATATTTCAGATGTAGGGGAAAACCCATGCAGGCGAAACCGGCAAATCGCAGTTTAATCGTTTTAGGCACCATCATTACCCAAATGGGACTGGGTACTATTTATACCTGGAGCTTGTTCAATCAACCGATGGTTGATAAGTTCGGCTGGTCGCTGAGCTCCGTGGCCGCCACCTTTTCCATTACCAGTTTCAGTCTGGCCGTGGCGACATTGTTTGCCGGTAAATTTCAGGAACGCGTCGGTATTCGTCGTTTGACTTTGTTAGCCGGTATTGCTCTGGGATCAGGTCTGATGGCCGTCTCCGGCGCGTCGTCGATTGCGCTGGTCTATCTTTTGATGGGCGTGGTGGTCGGTTTTGCCGACGGCGCCGCCTACATCACGACGTTGTCCAATCTGATTAAGTGGTTTCCCGAACGTAAAGGCTTAATCGCCGGTATTTCTGTCGGAGCCTTTGGCGCGGGCAGCTTGTTGTTCAAATATGTCAATCAGTTCCTGATTGCTGAAGTCGGCGTCTCAGCGACTTTCTTTTACTGGGGCGTTATTGTGATGGCAATGATTATTGCCGGCAGCGCGCTGTTGAAAGAACCGGATTTGAGCGTGGCGGCAAATCGGCGGTCGGAACAAGGACGCGCGCCTGATTTTTCATTGGGCGAGATGCTGGCGAGGAAAGAATCTTATCTGCTGTTCATCATCTTTTTTACCGCCTGCATGAGTGGTTTGTATCTGATCGGCGTAGTAAAAGATATCGGCGTGCAGATGGCCGGCATGAGCATGGCGACGGCGGCTAACGCGGTTTCTGCGATTGCCGTATTCAACACGGCAGGGCGCATCGTGCTTGGCGCGATTTCAGACAATGTCGGTCGTCTGCGAGTGATAGCCTTTACCCTGCTGGTTACCATGATTGCGGTTTCCGTGATGACCTTCCTGCCGCTTAATCCGCTCCTGTTCTTTGCCTGCGTCAGTGCGATTGCTTTCTGCTTCGGCGGCAATATCACCGTCTTCCCGGCAATCGTGGGCGACTTTTTCGGCCTGGAAAATCACAGTAAGAACTATGGCGTGATTTATCAGGGATTCGGCATCGGCGCGCTGTCCGGATCGTTCATCGCCACGCAGTTGGGCGGTTTCCACGCGACCTTTATGGCGATCATCGTGATGTCGGGAGTATCGTTGCTGATCGCGCTGTGGATAAAACCGCCGAAACGCCAACCGGCGTCTTCAATGAAGACCGCCGTGGCGCATGCGCAAAGTTAACCAGGCCAGCGTTGCTGTTTAACGCCGCCGGCGTATCGTTATTCTGACGGGAGCATGATTGCTCCCGTTTTCTGTATGGCGGTCAGCTTCTGTAATGGATTTGTTATCAATACGCGCATTCAACTGGCCCCGGCATTGGGGATTTCTCCTTATAAAATGTAAAGTTATGTTGATTTAGTAACTGAAAAGTTAAGAATGCTTGAAAATGGCGGCACAGCCCATACGATGTATGCGTTACAAACTTTTTATTTTTCTGCGAGAGGAAATCAGACTTCTATGATGCGTATTGCGCTTTTCCTGATCACCAACCTGGCGGTGATGTTGGTTTTCGGGCTGATTCTTAGCCTGACGGGAATCCAAGGCAGCAGTGCCCAGGGTTTATTGATCATGGCCGGGCTGTTCGGCTTTGGCGGTGCCTTTGTCTCACTGCTGATGTCTAAATGGATGGCATTACGATCTGTCGGTGGGGAAGTGATTGAGCAACCACGGAATGAGACGGAACGTTGGTTGCTGGAAACCGTCCGTTCGCAGTCTCAGCAGGTCGGTATCGTTATGCCGCAGGTGGCGATTTATCATGCGCCGGATATTAACGCGTTTGCGACCGGCGCCCGCCGAGACGCGTCGCTGGTCGCGGTCAGCACCGGGCTACTGCAAAACATGAGCCGTGATGAAGCGGAAGCGGTGATCGCGCATGAAATCAGCCACGTGGCTAATGGCGATATGGTGACCATGACCTTGATTCAGGGCGTCGTGAACACCTTCGTCATCTTTATTTCCCGTATCATCGCTCAGCTCGCTTCCGGTTTCCTGTCCGGCAATCGTAGCGACGGAGAGAGCAGCAACGGTAATCCGCTGATCTATTTTGCCGTTGCGACGGTGCTGGAACTGGTGTTCGGCATTCTTGCCAGCATCATAACCATGTGGTTCTCGCGCTATCGTGAGTTCCATGCGGATGCCGGTTCGGCGAAGCTGGTCGGGCGTGAAAAAATGATTGCGGCCTTACAGCGTTTGAAGACCAGTTATGAACCGCAGGAAGAAGGCAGCATTATGGCTTTCTGTATCAATGGTAAATCCAAGTCGTTCAGCGAATTGTTTATGTCGCACCCCCCGCTGGATAAACGCATTGAAGCGCTGCGCTCTGGCGCCTATCTGAAGTAAGCTTACTTGTTTTTCCAAAGGCCCTTGTCGGGCCTTTGTTTTTTGTTTCCCGCCGATCATGGTTATCCCGCTTGAATGCATTGCCGGCAAGCGGCTAACAATATTATTTATAGCCGGATATCCATTACAGCGGCTTGATTATCGCCGCTGTTCCATTGCCTTAAGCAAAGTGTTCCCCTTATACTAAAACCCGCGTTCTATTTTTTTAAAACAAGAAAAATAAGTAGGGAAACCACAAAATGGCCATTGCAGATTTAGATAAACAGCCCGATTCCGTGTCATCCGTGCTAAAGGTTTTTGGTATTTTGCAGGCATTGGGTGAAGAGCGCGAAATCGGTATTACCGAACTTTCCCAGCGCGTGATGATGTCTAAAAGCACCGTTTATCGATTCTTGCAGACGATGAAATCTTTGGGTTATGTGGCGCAGGAAGGTGAATCGGAAAAATATTCACTGACGTTAAAGCTGTTTGAACTCGGCGCCAAAGCGTTGCAGAACGTTGATTTAATCCGTAGCGCGGATATTCAGATGCGCGAGCTTTCCGCGCTGACGCGGGAAACCATTCATCTGGGCGCATTGGATGAAGACAGCATTGTCTATATCCACAAGATTGACTCAATGTATAACCTGCGCATGCATTCGCGTATCGGTCGCCGCAACCCGTTATACAGCACCGCTATTGGTAAAGTTCTGCTGGCCTGGCGCGACAGGGAAGAGGTTCATGAAATCCTGGCGAACGTCGAGTTTACCCGCAGCACTCCCCATACCCTCGGCTCGCTTGAGGAATTGCTGGCGCAGTTGGATGTCGTTCGCGAGCAGGGCTACGGCGAAGATAACGAAGAGCAGGAAGAAGGGCTGCGCTGTATCGCCGTGCCGGTGTTTGATCGCTTCGGGGTCGTTATCGCCGGTCTGAGTATTTCATTCCCAACCATTCGTTTCTCTGAAGAAAACAAGATCGGATACGTCGATATACTCCATACCGCCGCCAGAAATATCTCTGAGCAAATGGGTTATCATGACTACCCATTCTGAGCCGGGAATAGCCTGACAAGCCGGTCTTAAGCCTATCCCCTCAGCTACCCATTACGCATACTGGGATGGCGCTTGTCTTGGCGAACGATTTTCCGAGCCATACCTTTGTGGCCTCGCCGGCGACGTTTACATGTCAACGTCGAGGTTTATCGCCCGTATCGGATATGGCAAGGATATCGAACTTACCCGGAGCTTGGTGCTAAGATGGATCCTCGTGAGTTGTCGTTTGGCAGACTGTTATGAATGGATTAGGTGTGAACACATTAGAAATGCTTTTTGCCGTATTGGTCGCGCTGCTGGTATTACTGGTTTGGTTTTTTATCAACCGGGCGAGCGTCAGAGCCAATGAGCAAATCAGACTGTTACGGGAGATAGTCGAACAACAGCGACAGCAGTTGGAACTGTTGAAACGATTGGCGCCGCAGCAGGCGAGCGAAGCGGCTGAGAAATCGCCGGAGCAAGACGATGTCGCGCTCGATTTTAAAGACATCATTCCCGAGCGATAATCTCTGCTAACGTCATCCTTGCTGACAACCGGGTAATAAATTCATTCACGTGGTTGCGGTAAGCCATCGGAAAACGGCTTTAAGCATGTTTTGCCGGCATCAGATCGATCCCGTCCGGAATAGCGTAAGTGCAAACTATCTCGTGTTTTAACGCGATACGAGATAGTCGCACTTTACGCTTCACGATGACATTCATTCCACTTTTGCCGTCTCTGTCTTACCTGCTTTGGCGTTCTCTATTGCCGCGCCGGCCAGTATCTTAAAGTCTTCCGTCGAGTGCGTGGCCCCGGTTACGCCGTCGACGCGCTCAATATCTTGTTGCGCCACCAGGCTCTGGGCCAGTTTTACCGTATAAATTTCCGGCGATGTGCCTGTCGCGGCGGCCATGTTTTTTCCATACGCTTGATCCGATGTTTTCAGACGACCATCTTTCTCGTTGGTATAGTCAAATTTTACCGCCGCAATTTTTCCATCCTGGTAAGTCAGTTCCAGAAAGGGTTTCCAGCCATGATCGTCAAAGTTGACGGTCTCGGCCCTATAGGTGCCATCTTGAATGACGCCGTCCGCGGCAAAGGCGGCAACAGCAAAAAATCCCGTCAGCATGATAGATAACAGATTAATTTTCATACGTTATTCCTTAATAAGGATGGGCAATGACCGCGATGGAAAAAAGTCGTATGGGCAACGTTATTATTTGCAGGGAATGGTTGGTAGGTTAGCGTAGCGTTTGGTTAAATAAAGCGGGCTATTTAACAGATTTACGTCATCGCCGCATTTATTTGCATGGTAATAGGCGGGCTGAATCACAGGTTTATCCCGTCGGTAACCGGTAACCCACCTCTGCGTAAGTCAACGTCAGATAAAAAAGACGGCAGGGAAAATGTGTGGGTTGAGCCTCAGTCGGGCGCTATTTTTAAAGATTTACCAGAAACGACCGATAGACCAGGTAAGGTCAAGTAACCTGGGTCTTTATTATGCGTAAAAAAATAGCTCCGGCATTCATCATGCTGTTTATCCCCTTCTTTTTGACGGGATGTCTTGAGGAAACGCCCCCTGAAAACGTGATGAACAGTAAAATCATCCTGAGATCCGATGCTGATGACGTGGGGGGATTTACCGTCAAGCAGGTGATCGAGTCCATTCATTATTTGGAAAAATACGGCGATACCAACGTGAGGTGCCGAGGCTGGGAAAAAGCCAATGGCCGATATAGCTACATTTATACCTATGACAGCGGCGGAATAAGACATACCGTCGTCAGTGATTTCTATCCACAGGGCGATTACACCATTTTCCGCAATGCGCAGAATCCTTCATTTTCAGCCGCCAGACAGGATTTGATGGGATATGAGTCGGTATACGCACAGATAGCGATGAGAACGGGTCAGGAAAAATAAAGCCGCTTATATCATTTAATTCCTGCGGTGTCGTCGTCATCACGATATACCCATTCGTCGGGTGGACGGCGTTATGTATTAGCTGAATCCGCCAACGAGACGAAGACTGATTGGCCGTCGAGCCAACATCAGACCCGCTTTCACTCAAAAGCCTGTGCGGCAGGGCTTGCCGGGGCGCGTTTGTCGCGCGCCATGCCGATGATTAGCGTCCCTGCTTTGCTTTAACACCAGCATTATACGGTGTATTATTGCCGGGACGTTATCCATGTCACGCAGGCTGCATTTTTGATTTATGCAGCGCCATGTGTACATATTCCGCAGAGTAGAGAGGAATAGCATGGGTAATTTATTGAATTTAAATGAAAATTATTTTGTATGTGATCTTTCGTGTGGGTCACCACTGCAAATAAGGGAATTATAATGCCTGTTATTACGCTTCCTGATGGAAGTCAGCGTCATTACGACCACGCCGTTTCCCCCCTTGATGTAGCCCTCGATATCGGCCCCGGACTGGCGAAAGCCTGTATCGCCGGACGTGTGAATGGCGAACTGGTGGATGCCGGCGACAAGATCGAAAACGATGCGCAATTAGCCATCATCACCGCGAAAGATGACGCCGGCCTGGAGATTATCCGCCACTCTTGCGCGCACCTGTTGGGGCATGCGATTAAGCAATTATGGCCTGATACCAAAATGGCTATCGGCCCGGTGATCGACAACGGTTTTTATTATGACGTCGACATCGATCGGACCCTGACCCAGGAAGATATCGATCTGCTTGAAAAGCGTATGCATGAGCTTGCCAATAAAGATTATGACGTTATCAAGAAGAAAGTCAGCTGGCAGGAAGCGCGTGACGTTTTTGCCGCACGCGGCGAGACTTATAAAATAGCCATTCTTGACGAAAATATCAGTCATGACGATCGCCCCGGCTTGTATCATCATGAAGAATATATCGACATGTGCCGCGGTCCGCACGTGCCGAATATGCGTTTCTGCCATCATTTCAAGTTGCAGAAAACCTCCGGCGCATACTGGCGCGGCGACAGTAAAAATAAAATGTTGCAGCGTATTTACGGTACCGCATGGGCCGATAAAAAGCAGCTTAACGCCTATCTGCAACGGCTTGAAGAAGCGGCCAAGCGCGATCATCGCAAGATCGGCAAACAGCTCGATCTTTACCATATGCAGGAAGAAGCGCCGGGCATGGTGTTCTGGCACAATGACGGCTGGACCGTCTTCCGCGAGCTGGAAGCCTTTGTACGCATGAAGCTGAAAGCGTACCAGTATCAGGAAGTGAAAGGGCCGTTCATGATGGACCGGGTGCTGTGGGAAAAAACCGGGCACTGGGATAACTACAAAGACGCGATGTTCACCACTTCGTCGGAAAACCGTGAATATTGCATCAAGCCGATGAACTGTCCGGGCCACGTACAGATTTTCAATCAGGGATTGAAATCCTACCGCGATCTGCCGCTACGTATGGCGGAGTTCGGCAGTTGTCACCGTAACGAACCGTCCGGTTCGCTGCACGGACTGATGCGCGTGCGCGGCTTCACGCAGGATGATGCCCATATTTTCTGTACCGAAGAGCAGGTTCGCGGTGAAGTCAATAGCTGTATCAAAATGGTGTACGACATGTACAGCACCTTCGGTTTTGAAAAAATCGCGGTGAAACTGTCTACGCGTCCTGAAAAACGCATCGGCAGCGATGAAACCTGGGACCGGGCCGAGGCCGATCTGGCCGCCGCGCTGACGGAGAACGGTATCGAATTTGAATATCAGCCGGGCGAGGGCGCGTTTTACGGTCCCAAGATTGAATTTACTTTACATGATTGTTTGGATCGCGCCTGGCAGTGTGGTACGGTGCAACTCGACTTTTCATTACCGGGTCGTCTGAATGCCTCTTATGTGGGCGAAAGCAACGAACGTCAGGTGCCGGTAATGATTCACCGGGCTATTTTGGGATCAATGGAGCGTTTCATCGGTATCCTTACCGAGGAATTCGCCGGTTTCTTCCCAACCTGGTTAGCTCCGGTACAAGCGGTGATTATGAATATCACTGACAGCCAGTCTGATTATGTCGGCGAATTGACCAAAAAATTGCAAGAAGCAGGCATTCGCGTAAAAGCAGACTTGAGAAATGAGAAGATAGGCTTTAAAATCCGCGAGCATACTTTACGGCGTGTTCCCTACATGCTGGTCTGCGGCGATAAAGAGGTAGAGGCAGGAAAAGTTGCTGTCCGTACCCGCCGAGGAAAAGATTTGGGAAGCATCGACGTTAATGAAGTAATCAGTAAGCTGCAGCAAGAGATTCGCAGCCGTAGTCTTCATCAATTGGAGGAATAAGGTATTAAAGGCGGAAAACGAGTTCAACCGGCGCGTCCTAATCGCATCAACAGAGAAATTCGCGCACAAGAGGTACGCCTGACCGGCGTCGAAGGCGAACAGCTTGGTATTGTAAGTCTGAATGAAGCATTAGAAAAAGCCGAGGAAGCAGGTGTTGATTTAGTTGAAATCAGTCCGAACGCCGAGCCGCCGGTTTGCCGAATCATGGATTACGGCAAGTTCCTCTATGAGAAGAGTAAGGCTACAAAGGAACAAAAGAAGAAACAAAAAGTCATTCAGGTCAAGGAAATCAAATTCCGGCCTGGTACCGATGATGGCGACTATCAGGTCAAACTACGCAACCTGGTTCGCTTTCTGGAAGATGGCGATAAAGCCAAAATCACGCTGCGTTTCCGTGGTCGTGAAATGGCGCACCAACAGATTGGCATCGAAATGCTTAACCGCGTTCGTGACGATCTGAGTGAACTGGCGGTGGTTGAATCCTTCCCATCGAAGATTGAAGGCCGCCAGATGATCATGGTGCTCGCACCTAAGAAGAAACAGTAAGGCATTCAAGTAGCCAAACCCGCGCCGCGCTTGCGCTGTGCGGGTTTTGTTCGCCTTATCTGATTCATTGTAATTAACAATGCGAAGTGGAAATTAACATGCCAAAGATTAAAACAGTACGTGGCGCCGCTAAACGCTTCAAAAAAACCGCCAGCGGCGGTTTCAAGCGTAAGCATGCTAACCTGCGTCATATTCTGACCAAAAAAGCGACTAAACGTAAACGTCATCTGCGTCCGAAGGACATGGTCTCCAAAGGGGATCTGGGCCTGGTTATCGCATGCTTGCCGTACGCATAAGTAACCTTTTTTGAATTTAGAATAAGACTTTAGGAGAGAGCATATGGCTCGCGTAAAACGTGGTGTGGTTGCTCGCGCACGTCACAAGAAAGTATTGAAACAAGCGAAAGGTTACTACGGTGCCCGTTCGCGCGTTTATCGTGTTGCCTTCCAGGCAGTAATCAAAGCTGGTCAGTACGCTTACCGTGACCGTCGTCAACGTAAACGTCAGTTCCGTCAGCTGTGGATTGCACGTATCAATGCAGCAGCCCGTCAAAATGGCTTGTCTTACAGCAAATTCATCAACGGCCTGAAAAAAGCCTCTGTTGAAATTGACCGTAAGATCCTGGCTGATATCGCCGTATTCGATAAAGTCGCCTTCAGCGCGCTGGTCGAAAAAGCGAAAGCAGCTCTGGCATAAGTCAGTTAAAAGAGGGGGCTTTGCTCCCTCTTTTAGTTTCAGCGGTGATAAGGTTCAGATAAATAAGTATTACTGTTGACATTTTTAGCGTCTCATCTTTCAATAAAGCAGTTCTATTTTCCCGTTTTACGATGACGACAAGGTAACGCAAGTATGCATACTGCTATTTTCCGTTTCTTTTTTTACTTTAGCGCCTGAATTCAGGGGGCTTCGCGCGTAAGAAAAGAAACGAAAAGCAGCGCCTAAGCCTCCCTATAGGGAGGCTTTTTTGTTTAATGAGCATAATTTTCAATACGCGAAAAGCATCGCGCGTTATTGGGTAAATATTTTCCAATCATGACAGTTGGCCATACAGGCAGAAGAAGAGGAATGCAATGCCACATCTCGCAGAGCTGGTAGCCAAAGCCAGAACAGCCATAGAAGAGGCCGGAGACGTTGCCGCGCTGGATACCGTGCGCGTCGAATATCTCGGCAAAAAAGGTCACTTAACCCTTCAGATGACCACGCTGCGCGAGCTGCCTGCTGAAGAGCGCCCCGCCGCGGGCGCGGTGATTAATCAGGCTAAACAGGAAGTTCAGGAGGCGCTGAATGCGCGCAAGCAGGCGCTGGAATCCGCAGAGTTAAACGCCCGCCTGGCCGAAGAAACCATCGATGTGTCCCTGCCGGGCCGTACGATTGAAAACGGCGGCCTGCATCCGGTAACCCGCACCATCGACCGCATCGAAACCTTTTTCGGCGAGTTGGGCTTTTCAGTGGCGACGGGACCGGAAATTGAAGATGATTATCATAACTTCGATGCGCTGAATATTCCCGGACATCACCCCGCGCGCGCCGACCACGATACCTTCTGGTTCGACGCCTCCCGCCTGCTGCGGACGCAAACTTCCGGCGTGCAAATCCGTACCATGGAAAAACAGCAGCCGCCGATTCGCATCATCGCGCCGGGTCGGGTTTATCGTAATGATTACGACCAGACGCATACGCCGATGTTCCATCAGATGGAAGGGCTGATCGTGGATAAAAACATCAGCTTCACCAATCTGAAGGGAACCTTGCATGATTTCCTGCGCAACTTTTTTGAGGAAGATCTCCAGGTCCGTTTCCGTCCGTCCTATTTCCCATTTACCGAGCCTTCGGCTGAGGTTGACGTCATGGGCAAAAACGGCAAATGGCTGGAAGTGCTGGGCTGCGGCATGGTGCATCCTAATGTGCTGCGCAATGTGGGCATCGACCCGGAAGTGTATTCCGGTTTTGCCTTCGGTATGGGCATGGAGCGACTCACCATGTTGCGCTATGGCGTGACCGATCTGCGCGCGTTCTTTGAAAACGATTTGCGTTTCCTCAAACAGTTTAAGTAAGGCGGGAATATCATCATGAAATTCAGTGAACTCTGGTTACGCGAGTGGGTAAACCCGGCGATTGACAGTGAAGCACTATCGGAACAAATCACCATGGCCGGTCTGGAAGTCGACGGCGTTGAGCCGGTTGCCGGCGCTTTTCACGGCGTGGTTGTGGGCGAGGTGATGGAGTGCGCTCAGCATCCCAATGCGGACAAGCTGCGCGTAACGAAAGTCAATGTGGGCGGCGATCGCCTGCTGGATATCGTTTGCGGCGCGCCGAACTGCCGTCAGGGCTTGAAGGTGGCGGTCGCCACCATCGGCGCGGTATTGCCGGGCGATTTTAAAATCAAGGCCGCCAAGCTGCGCGGCGAGCCGTCTGAAGGGATGCTGTGTTCTTTCTCTGAACTGGGCGTTTCCGACGATCACGACGGCATTATCGAATTGCCGCAGGATGCGCCTGTCGGTACCGATATTCGTGATTATCTTAAGCTTGACGATAACGCCATCGATATCAGCGTAACGCCGAACCGCGCCGACTGTCTGGGCATTATCGGGATTGCTCGCGACGTGGCGGTGCTGAATCAGCAGCCGCTGACGGAACCGGCGATTACCCCGGTCGAGGCGACGATTACGGATACCTTCCCCATTCAGGTTGAAGCGCCGCAGGCCTGCCCGCGTTATCTGGGCCGCGTGGTGAAAGACATTAACGTTAAGGCCGCCACGCCGCTGTGGATGCGCGAAAAGCTGCGTCGTTGCGGTATTCGCGCCATCGATCCTGTCGTTGACGTCACGAATTACGTTTTGCTGGAGCTAGGCCAGCCGATGCACGCTTTTGATCTTGATCGTCTCGACGGCGGCATCGTTGTCCGTTTGGCGCAGGAAAATGAAGCGTTGACGCTGCTGGACGGCAACGAAGTGAAGCTGAAATCCGATACACTGGTGATTGCCGACAAGCAGAAAGCGTTGGCGCTGGGGGGGATTTTCGGCGGCGAGCATTCGGGCGTTAATGAGAATACCCGCAACGTCCTGCTGGAGTGCGCTTACTTTAATCCGCTGGCGATTACCGGACGTGCGCGTCGCCACGGCCTGCATACCGACGCCTCTCACCGCTATGAGCGAGGCGTCGATCCGGAGATGCAGGTCAAAGCGATGGAGCGTGCGACGCGCTTGTTGATTGAGATCTGCGGCGGTCAGGCCGGCCCGGTGGTCGAGGTGGTCAGCGAGGCGGATTTACCGGCCCGCGCGACGATTACGCTACGTCGTGAGAAACTGGATCGTTTAATCGGCCATCCTATCGCCGACGAGCAGGTCAGTGATATTTTGCAGCGTCTGGGCTGCAAGGTGACGAAGATCGACGCCGGATGGCAGGCGATTGCGCCAAGCTGGCGCTTTGATATGGAAATTGAAGAAGATCTGGTGGAAGAAGTCGCCCGTCTTTATGGCTACAACAATATTCCGAATGTCGCCACACAGGCGCCGTTGAAGATGACGTCTCACCGTGAGGCGAATCTTTCGCTTAAGCGCGTGAAGACGTTATTGGTCGACCATGGCTATCAGGAAGCAATTACTTACAGTTTCGTCGATCCTAAAATTCAGGCGTTAATTCATCCCGGCGAAGAAGCGTTAATTCTGCCCAGCCCGATCTCCGCCGAGATGTCCGCCATGCGGTTGTCTCTGTGGAGCGGCCTGCTGAGCGCGGTGGTGTACAACCAGAACCGTCAGCAAAACCGCCTGCGCCTGTTTGAAAGCGGCCTGCGTTTTGTGCCGGACAGCAGCGCCGATCTGGGCATTCGTCAGGAACTGATGCTGGCTGGCGTGATCACCGGCAGCCGCTACGAAGAACACTGGGATCTGGCGCGTCAGACCGTCGACTTCTATGATTTAAAAGGCGATTTGGAAGCCGTACTGGCGCTGACCGGTAAATTATCCGACATTGAATTCAAAGCGGAAAGTAATCCGGCATTGCATCCGGGGCAAAGTGCTGCTATTTATCTGTGCGGGGAACGCATTGGATTTATTGGGGTTATCCATCCGGAACTAGAGCGTAAGCTGGATCTGAATGGACGTACCGTGGTGTTTGAACTGTTGTGGAGCAAGGTCGCAGACCGCGTGCTGCCTGATGCGAGCAATATTTCTCGCTTCCCTGCAAACCGTCGTGATATCGCAATTGTAGTGGCTGAAAACGTCCCTGCCGGCGACATTTTAGCCGAATGTAAGAAAGTTGGCGCAAATCAGTTAGTTGGCGTAAACTTATTCGACGTGTACCGAGGGAAGGGCGTAGCGGATGGGTATAAGAGCCTGGCTGTGAGTCTGATCTTGCAAGATACCTCCCGTACACTGGCAGAAGAGGAAATTGCCGCTACCGTTGCACAATGCGTAGCAGCATTAAAACAGCGATTCCAAGCATCCTTGAGGGATTGAACCTATGGCGCTTACTAAAGCTGAAATGTCAGAATACCTGTTTGAGAAGCTTGGGCTGAGCAAACGGGATGCCAAAGAGCTAGTCGAGCTGTTTTTTGAAGAAGTTCGTCGCGCTTTGGAAAATGGCGAGCAGGTCAAACTGTCGGGTTTTGGCAACTTTGATTTGCGAGACAAGAACCAACGTCCGGGACGTAACCCAAAAACTGGCGAAGATATTCCGATTACGGCGCGCCGTGTGGTCACGTTCCGTCCGGGGCAAAAGTTAAAGAGTCGGGTAGAGAACGCCTCTCCCAAAGAGTAAAAGCGATAACCCAAAAGGCCGCGTAAGCGGCCTTTTTTCTTGGTGAACTTACTTGCGCGACATGTGCAGCAACGGGAAGTTATTTCCCAAACCGTCTTGTTCTGAACGACCGATCACACGAAACCCATGATGTTCATAAAAACCTTTAGCCTGCGGATTCTGTTCATTTACATCGACGCGGGTCGCCTTTACCGTGTTGACGGCGTAGTTCAGTAGCGTGCTTCCTATCCCCATTCCCCGACATTCGGGGGCGACAAATAGCATTTCAATCTTATTATCCAACGTGCCGATAAAGCCTTGCGGCCGGCCATGGCGGTCACAACAGGCGCGTAATGCCAGCGACGGCAGGTAATCATGCAAGATGTGGGGACGCAAAAGTAAAATATCCTGTTCACTGAGAAACATATGCGTCTGCCGAACTGATGCTTCCCATATATCGGTAAGCGTCGTGAATTGTTGTTTCGTTACGGAGCAAAGCGTGTGCATGACGAATATCCGATTAAAAGCGCGTAATGATGAATCCGAGCGGCGGTGATGCCGCCGGCGCGACGATCTATTGCTTTTTGCCGGTTCTTTCCGGGTAATCAGGCACCGGCCGGCGATCGTCGATCAAATGGCGGATGGCGAGAATAGGGTGATGCAGCAACATACGCGGTCCCGACCAGCGCATAATCGCTTTGATCTCTTGCCGTCGGGCGGGCTGATAGCAATGGATCGGGCAGTGCTTACAGGCCGGTTTTTCTTCGCCGAAATAACAACGCGCCAGGCGATTGACGGCGTAATCGAGCAGACGGGTATAACGCTCGCCGTCTTCTGCCGGGGCAGGATGCCGTTTTTGATAGAGGTCTATCATCAGGCTGACGGTTTTGATTTCTCGCTGCACTCGCTTTCCTGCTGGTTTTCGGGCCATATACGCGTCATCTCGCTTTTAGATGTATATCACGGCCCCTCTTATCAGCGCGGCCGTGCCGGAACCTATCAGGCATATTTGAACTGCGCCTGATGCAGACTGGCGTAAATACCGCTGTGAGCCAGCAAATCCTGATGACTGCCCTGTTCGATGATGCCGCCGTTATCCACCACCACAATACGGTCGGCGTTCTGTATCGTCGCCAGACGGTGTGCGATGACTAATGTGGTGCGCCCGGCGGAAAGCTCGTTCAGCGATTGCTGAATCGCCTGTTCGGTCGCGGTATCCAGCGCCGAGGTCGCTTCATCCAGAATCAGAATCGGCGGGTTTTTCAGAAAGATCCGCGCGATAGACAAACGCTGTTTCTGCCCGCCCGATAGTTTGACCCCGCGCTCGCCGACCACGGTATCCAAACCATCCGGCAGGCTTTCGATCAATTCATCCAATCGTGCTCGCCGCGCCGCCTGCATGATTTCGTCATCGCCGGCATTCAGTTTGCCGTAAGCGATGTTTTCACGAATGCTGCCGCCGAACAGGAAGACATCCTGCTGTACGATGCCGATCTGACTGCGCAGCGACACCTGCGTCATTTCCCGGATATCGATGCCGTCAATGGTAATGCTGCCGCCGGTCAGATCGTAAAAACGCGGCAGTAATGAGCAGAGCGTGGTTTTGCCTGCGCCGGAGGGACCAACGAAGGCGACGGTTTCCCCGGCGTGGATAGACAGGTCGACGTGATGAATGATGGGGCGATCGGCTGTGTAACCGAAACTGACCTGGTTAAAACGAATATCGCCTTTCAGACTATCGATATGCCGAGCGTTCGGCGCGTCGGTGATGTCCGGTTCGGTATCGATAAGTTGGGTAAACCGTTTGAAACCGGCGATCCCTTTGGGATAACTTTCCAGTACGGAGGTGATTTTGGCGACCGGACGGAAAAAGACCTCGATCAGCAGCAGGAAGCCGATAAAACCGCCATAGCTGAGTTCGCCTTTAATCACATACCAGATCCCGGCCAACATCACGATAAGCTGTATCAAGCGTGTGCTCAGGTAGCTGAGCGTCAGGCTGGCGGTCATGATGCGATAGGCCTGAAGCTTGGTGCGACGGTAATTTTCATTGTCATGGGAAAAGAGTCGCTGTTCATGCGCTTCATTGGCAAACGCTTTTACCACGCGGATGCCGCCGACGCTCTCTTCGATACGGGCGTTGAAATTACCCACTTGGCCGAACAACTGTCGCCAGGTTTCCGTCATCCGTGCGCCATAGCGGCTCACCAGATAGGTCATGAAGGGTACGATGATGATGGTCAGCATCGCCAACGGCAGATGTACCGTCGCCATCAGAATAAATGCGCCGATGAAGGTCATTACGGCAATAAACAGATCTTCCGGGCCGTGGTGCGCGATTTCGCCCACTTCTTCCAAATCTTTGGTGACATGGGTGATGATATGTCCGGTTTTCATATTGTCGTAATAACGGAACGGCAATTTTTGCAGGTGCTCAAACGCCTGCCTCCGCATATCCGTTTCTATGCCGACGCCCAGTGCGTGTCCCCAGTAGTTGACGATCGCCATCAGCCCGGTATTCAACAGATAAACGGCCAACAGGGCGATTGAAGCCAGCAGAATCAATGTCCAGTTTTGCGCCGGCAGCAGCGTATCGATGAACGATTTGATCGCCATCGGAAAACCCAGTTCAAGTAGTCCGGCGATGATGGCGCAACCAAAATCGAGTATAAATAAGCCTTTATAGGGCGAGTAGTAAGAGAAGAATCGACGTAGCATGTATGATTTTTGCGTAGAAAAACGTGGGATTACTATAGCAGGTAAACCTCCCGTAAGGGACGTGCAAATCATACCTGTCGCTTAGCGCGTGACGCGTCGGGTCGCGAACCAGCAGAGCAGGGAGCCTGCCGTTACCATCAGTACGCCTTGCCAGAAAGCGATTGTCGGCGAGGTTCTCAGCCACAGTGCGGCCAGCAGCGTGGAAAGGATCGGCGTGAAGTAAGACGCGGTCGCCAGCAGGGTCAGATTACCGGCTTGAATCCCGACGTTCCAGGCGGAATAAGCCAGCGCGGTTGAGGCGCCCATAAAAATAAGCTCAAGCGAAGACGGCAGCGTCAATACAATCGGGCCTTCGGCGCTGAGCGCATATTGTATCCAGAGTACGCACGAGGCAACGAGAAAAAACAGGGAAATACCGCTTTTCCCCTGACCGAAACGTTTGGTGATGTTGCAGTACAAAGCCCATACCGCCGCCGCTGAGAATGCCAATCCATAGGCCAGCGGATTCGTGAGAATATTTCGCCACAACAGTCCGGGAGACCATGCGCCGTCGCCTTTCATAATCCAGACGATACCGGCCAAAGAAAGCGCCAGACCCAGCCAGAGCAGCAAGCGACTTTTTTGCTGATTGATAAAGATAGCAAACAGAATGGTCAGACAAGGCCACAGATAGTTGATCATGCCCAGTTCCATCGCCTGTAAACGGTTATTGGCCAGCCCGATGGCGAGGGAAAGAAAAATTTCATAGCAGACAAACAAGGGGCCGCCGATCAGCAGATAGATTTTAGGCAGCGTTTTGAACTGCGGAATACCATAAAACAGGCACAGGCATAGCGTACTGGCAGAATAGATCATGGCCGCGCCGCCGATGGGGCCAAGCGTCTCGGTAAGGCTACGGATCAGTCCGACGGACATACTCCATAAAATGATTGCCGACAAACCTGCAAGCGTCGCGCGTTGTGGCGTCAAGCTCATGACGGGGGATCTTTAAATGCGGAACGAATAAAAGCGGATACCGTTAGCGGTATCCGCCCCGAGACATTAATGGCGCGTTAACGCCAGAAATCGTCAAAAACGGTAACCGGCGGCCGACGTTTATGTTCGGTTTTGCGATTCCAGTTTTCTATAATCGCCGCATCCTTCGCGTCGATTTGCTTGCCTTCAAGGTAGTCGTCGATCGTTTCATAGGTGACGCCCAGCGCCACTTCGTCCGGCAGGGCGGGACGGTCATCTTCCAGGTCGGCTGTCGGCGCTTTGGTATACAGTTTGGCCGGGCAGCCTAATTCGCGCAGCAAGGCTTTACCCTGACGTTTGTTCAGGCGAAATATCGGATTGATGTCCGTGCCGCCATCGCCGTATTTAGTGAAGAAGCCGGTTACCGCTTCCGCCGCGTGGTCGGTGCCTACCACCAGACCTGCATTCATCCCGGCGATGCTGTACTGCGCTTTCATACGCTCGCGCGCCTTCTCATTACCTTTCACAAAATCGGACAGTTCGATGCCAATCGCCTTCAGCGTGGCTTCGCTGGCTTCTACCGCCGGTTTGATATTAACGGTCAGCACTTTATCCGGCTGGATAAACGCGATGGCTTCCTGGCAGTCGGCTTCATCTGCCTGAACGCCATAAGGTAAACGCACCGCGATGAATTGGTAGTCCTGATTGCCGGTTTCGTTACGCAGTTCCGTGATGGCGGTCTGACACAACTTTCCGGTCAGGGTTGAATCCTGACCGCCGCTGATCCCCAGAACCAGGGACTTCACAAACGGATGTGCCGTCAGATAACGCTTTAAAAAATCTACGCTGACACGGATTTCTTTTACCGGGTCGATACTGCTTTTGACGCCCAACGCGGTAATAATGTCTTGTTGTAATGACATAACGTTCCCCTTCCGAACTTGTTGAACCTGCCAAAATTGCCTTAATCATCAGAGTGTAAAGCTAATTGGCGAGAAGAAAAAGAACAAGTGCGCCATCAGCAGTTTTACCTATGGATAAAATCACCGCGGCGCTTGATTAATATGCGCATAACGCGGGTTATGATTTGAAAAAACGCCTTTTGCCATCTAGTCTTAACAATGACCCATTCACATGAGGTAATGCAATGAAAAATAATCGGCTCTTGCTCTGTATGGCAGCGGCGGGCGTAGTCTTTCTTTCCGGGTGTACAACCTACAATAAAGCGGAAAGTCTGGTGACGGAACCTGTCGTGAAGGACGTGAAAACAGGAATGACGAAGCAGCAGGTTCATCAGATTGCCGGAACGGCCTCAACGGAAGTCCGCCTGAAGAATGCGCGCGGGACATGCAGTAATTATCTGTTGAAGAACCGCGACGGAACGGCGCAAAACTACTTTGTCAGCTATGACGAAACCGGGCATGTGCTGAACAAGGGCTTCCAAAGCTGCGAAGCATATGATACCTCCCCACAACGATAACAAACCTCTTTATTGAGTGATGACGTAAGCGACGGCTTGCGTGATTAGTTGTTATCTCTGAATTTTCATCGTCAAAAAACATGCTGGAATACGCATACCCTTTGAGCGTATCTTCCAGCATGATCGCTTGCCTGCCTTTCAGCGCCCTGGGCGCTCACCTTTCCTTGATGCGCATGAGATCAGCGCGCGCCGCCGATAGTGTTAAGATTTTGTTTGGATTTGGTAATATCTTGTCAGATCGGGGGTTTTAAGATATTTCTCTCTTTCGTCCGACGACGTTGTAACGGATATTGCGCTTAACCCGCTTTGTAAGACTGTTTAGGCGTCGAGGAAAATGCAATGACGAAAAAAACACTGGCACTGACGATGTCGTTACTTCTGGCGACCAGTTCTTTCTCTGGTTTCACTTTTGCGCAAGGAATGAACGGACCGCAGGATCAGAGGATGCTGCCGCGCAATAACCAAGACGGCGGCGAGCGTAAAAATGCGCCCAATGCCAACAATAATCAACGAAATTCGCCCAATGCCAACAACAACCAACGAAATGCCCCTGGCGCCAATCACAACGGTGAAAAACGCGGACAAACGGCAAAACAGGCGCCCCGTGAGCAGCGCAATGCGCCTCGTTTCCAGGAGAGGGAGCGGTTTGTGTCGCATGGCAATAATTTCAGGAAAGGGCATCCGGTGCCGCAACGTTTTCGCGGCGATGATTACCGGGTTAATGACTGGCGCGCCCGTGGACTGCGTGAACCGCCGTCAGGTCAACATTGGGCCTACATTGACGGCAACTATGTATTGATTGCCGCCGCCACCGGAATAATTACGACCATACTTCTGAACAGCGTGTTGAATAACTGATAGCGTAAAATGATTAACGAGCCGGCAGTTACCTGCCGGCTCGTTATAGATTGGCTGTCTACTTGCGATACAGCATGACGTGCGCGCTATCGGTGCGCCAACTCCACCTCTTCCTGCGCGGCGAACACCGTTTTATCCGTTTGTTTCAATAACTGGCTGGTTACGGTTCCCGCCGTCATCGAACCGCTGACGTTTAATGCCGTACGTCCCATGTCAATTAATGGCTCAATGGAAATCAGCAGCGCCACCAGCGTAACGGGCAACCCCATGGCCGGCAGGACAATCAGCGCGGCGAAGGTCGCGCCGCCGCCCACGCCGGCCACGCCGGCCGAACTGATGGTGACGATGCCGACCAGCGTCGCAATCCATACCGGATCGAGCGGATTAATGCCGACCGTCGGGGCGACCATGACCGCCAGCATCGCGGGGTAAAGCCCGGCACAGCCGTTTTGACCGATGGTGGTGCCAAACGAGGCGGCAAAGCTGGCGATGGATTCCGGCACGCCGATGCGGCGGGTTTGCGCCTCGATACTGAGGGGAATGGTCGCCGCGCTGGAGCGGCTGGTAAAGGCAAAGGTCAGCACCGGCCATATCTTGCGAAAGAATCGGGCGGGGTTGATGCCGGTCAATGACAGAATCAGCGCGTGTACGCCGAACATGATAGCCAGTCCCAGGTAGGACGCCACCACAAAACTACCCAGTTTAAGGATATCTTGCAGATTGGAGCCGGCGACCATTTTGGTCATTAGCGCCAACACGCCGTACGGGGTCAGTTTCATCACCAGACGCACCAGCTTCATCACCCAGGATTGCAGCGTGTCGATGGCCGTCAGGACGCGTTCGCCTTTTGCCGCATCATCTTTGGTCAATTGCAGCGCGGCGACACCGAGGAACACGGCAAAGATTACCACGCTGATGATTGACGTGGGGTTGGCTCCGGTCAGCTCGGCAAAAGGATTTTTGGGGATAAAGGAAAGGATGATCTGAGGAACGCTCAGATCGGAAACCTTGCCCGCATAGTTAGTTTCGATAGCCGACAAGCGCGCGGTTTCCTGCGCGCCCTGCACCAATCCGCTGGCGGTCAGGCCGAAAAGATTGGTGACGAAAACCCCGACTAACGCGGCGATAAGCGTCGTGAACAGCAGGGTGCCGAGCGTGAGTATGCTGATTTTGCCTAATGAGGAGGCGTTATGCAGCTTGGCGACCGAGTTCAGAATGGAGACGAATACCAGCGGCATGACGATCATTTGCAACAATTGAACATAGCCGTTGCCGACGATGTTAAACCAGGCGACGGATTGTTTAATCAGCGGATTGTCGCTGCCGTAGACCAGGTGCAGCGCCAGACCGAATAAAACCCCGATAACCAGACCCAGCAGAACCTTTTTTGCCAGACTCCACGATTTGTTCCGGCCGGCGTACCCCAGCAGGAACAACAGGGCGGCAAATGCCAGAATATTGAATAGCAGCGGAAAGTTCATCTCCACTTCTCCCTATAAATTAGATGAAAATTTTTCTGAGTGATGAAAAACGCGGACAAGAATATCAGTTCTGTCATAAGTTTGTTATATGGTTGTAAGTTATAAATTATAGCTGATGAATGCGTGATTTTTGCGGCGACGGCGGTTTATTACGCAATGTCGATTACGCAATATCGGGGAGCTATTTTAATAGCTGGGTCACGCGCGCCTGCGCCGACTGGATAAGCCTGAATGATTGTTCGTAGCTACAGCAGTTCAGACTCTTTTGCGGTTGATACAGAGAAAAACCGATAAAGGCGATACAGAGAAAACGCTCCAACTGATTACCTTTTTGACTATTCAGTATCGGCAGGCGAAAACGCCAGCGGCAAGGCCAGAGCAGCGGTACCCCGGATGAGGTCAGAATATCGGCGGCGATATGGCTTAAGTAGCCGACAATCATCGCGTGGTAGACATCGGTCGGCAGCAGCCAGTCGGCAGGCATCCGCGTCTGAATAAAGTAAACGCCGGCAATGATGGCGAGTAAACTGTGCGTGAACCCCCGGTGGCCAAATGCGCGGGCGATAGGGGCCGATAGCCATTTCAACCTTTGTCCCAGCAGAGATTTGGGGTGATCGATATCCGGCAGGAGCGACGTGAGCAGCGCGCCAGGAATCAGATGCCACCAGTCTCCCGTTGCCAGCTCTGGCGATAACTCTACTTTTTTAGCCAGGATTACGCAGGCAACAGAGAATAGGACATGTCCTTCCGCAGTCATGAGACGTCTCAAATCGAACTGTTATTTTATACAGTATATGAGATTAACCCGAACTGAGGAAGTAGTTACGCCGTCACTATTAAAGAAAAAGGCGCAGCGGATTGCGCCTTTCTCATCGTTGGCGAACGAAATGAGCAAGAATGCGGGTTAGCGGGCCAGCCAGCCGCCGTCGACCGCGATGGTATAGCCGTTGATATAATCGGACGCGCTGGACGCGAGGAACACCGCCGGCCCCATAAGATCCTGCGGTAAACCCCAGCGCCCGGCCGGGATACGATCCAGGATTTCTTTGCTGCGCTCTTCATCCGCCCGCAGCTGCTGGGTGTTGTTGGTGGCCATGTAGCCAGGAGCAATCGCATTGACGTTAATGTTATGTTTAGCCCACTCGTTCGCCAGCAGCCGGGTAACGCCCATGACCGCGCTTTTTGACGCGGTGTAAGACGGTACGCGAATGCCGCCCTGGAAAGAGAGCATGGACGCGATATTGATGATTTTGCCGCCGTGACCCTGTTTGATGAACTGCCGGGCCACGGTTTGCGACATAAAGAACACGCTCTTTATGTTCAGATTCATCACGTCGTCCCAGTTCTTCTCACTGAACTCAATGGCATCTTCACGGCGGATAATGCCGGCGTTGTTGACCAGAATGTCGACCTTGCCGAACTCCGCCACGGCTTTGGCAACCAGATCGGCATGACCGGCAATATTGCTCATATCGGCGGTCAGGCTCAGGAAACGGCGACCCAGAGCGGTCACTTTCTCTATGGTGTCTTTAGGTTCGACAATGTTGACGCCGACAATATCGCAACCGGCTTGCGCCAATCCGATAGCCATACCCTGGCCCAGACCCGTATCACACCCGGTGATAAGCGCAACTTTACCCTGTAAATCGAAGGAATTTAAAATCATAGCCATACTCTCTCTATAAGCGACAATCGGTTGTCGTTAGCCGTTACTGTGAGGAACCCTACTGAATTCATTGAAGAAAAATACCGGGCAAACCGGTGATATCGCGTGGCAGTGACAATGTCACCTTAGCTTTGGTCTGCCCGGCTATTTCTGTTTATGTGGAAATCATAGTTCTGATGGGATGCTAATTCAATAAAAATGAAATAATGTTTTATTTATTTTTGATGATGGTCATGATTTTGTATGACACAGCGTTATCCGAGGAGGATCGGGCTGGGATGGCGGCAATGCGGCGGGTAGGCGAGTGGTCGCAGGCAGCGGGCGGTCAACCGTCTTTCCCGGACTCCGGTTTTGATGACCGCCGCTTGGAGGGGGTTATGCCAGATGTTCGACGTTGAGCTGTAGCAGCGAGCTCAGTTTGTGGTCGGCCAGCACCCAACGGGGATCCTCGCTGAGTTCGGCCTGGGGGATGACGATGGAACGCATGCGGGCGGCTTTGGTCGCTATCATACCGTTCACCGAGTCCTCTAATGTCACGCATTGCAGCGGTGAGACACCCAGCCCCTGCGCCGCATTCAGATAGACTTGCGGGTGCGGCTTGCTGTAAGCCAGATGTTCCGCCGAAGCTAAAAAGTCAAAATAGCGTGTTAAATCGAACATCTGTAAGACCCGCTTTTGCATATGCAACGGGGACGCCGACGCCAGCCCGATCTTAAGATTTTGCCGGCGGCAGAGTTGCAACGCCTGTTCGACGCCCGGTAATAAAGGCCGCCGTTCATCCACCAGTTCAATCGCCCGTTCAATGATCCGGTTGACGACCGTTTCCCGGCCGGGGGCGCTCCATGGCGCCAACTGATACCAGAGATCCACCACCAGATCGATGCGCAGTCCCAGCGTATCCCGCATGGATTCACGTAACGAGGTATCAATCCCCAATGATGCGATGACCTCCAGTTCGGCCATATCCCATAATGGTTCGGAATCGATCAGCAGGCCGTCCATATCAAAAATCGCCGCGCGGATAGAGGAATTCGAAGTCATACCATCAGCCCCGTAAAAAAAGATAAAAAGTTAGCCAGGTAAATCCGTTGAGCTATACCTGATAGATTTCAATGTGCGCAAGGCTATACTCCAGCAACCAGAAAAGAAAGGGTATAAGTTAATGTCTTGCTTATAAAGACCATCGAGTAAAAAGCGTTGACTGAGAATAAACTTACCGTAGGCTGCTAACGATTTTTATGCGTATGCCCGCGATACTTCAAGCCGCAACAATGAATGCTGCCTTCGCGCAACACGAATTGTTTAGGGTATATACTGTTTGTGATAAAAATAGCGTCGTTCAGAAGGGGAACTCATGACGTATCAACAGGCTGGCCGCATAGCCGTGATTAAACGGATCGCGGGATGGATAATTTTTATTCCGGCATTGCTGTCCACCATCATTTCATTTGCCAACTATCTGTATGCTTTTACTCAGAAAAAACAAGGTATTGATGCCGTGCTGCTGGACTTCGTGCATCTGATGGTCGATATGACGCGCTTTAATACGCCGTTTCTGAATATCTTCTGGTATAACTCGCCGGTCCCCGATTTTTCGAACTTGTTTAAGTCCGCCAGCCTGATGTTTTGGCTGATTTATATCCTGATTTTTGTCGGCCTGGCGCTACAGAGTTCCGGCGCCCGTATGTCGCGGCAGGTGAAGGCGATTCGTGAGGGCATAGAGGATCAGATGATCCTGGAGCAAGTGAAGGGCGGCGAAGGCCATTCACGCGAGAAACTGGAATCACGCGTCGTCGTGCCGCATCACACCATTTTCCTGCAATTCTTTCCGCTCTATATTTTACCGGCCATCATTGCGGGCGTCGGTTATATGGCGCTGCGATTATTGGGACTATTAGTCTAGTAGCCGATATCCTGGCGCAGTCATGCGCCAGATTAACCGTCGTCAGTCGAAAAGCTGTTGTTCTATCGCCTGCTGGGCTTCAATAATGTGTTTCCCGCCAAACAGGTTGGCGCGGTTAAGCAGGTAGTAAATCTGGTAGATGGGCTGACGTTCGATAAAATCTTTATCCAGCGGCCAGACGCTCTGATAGCCGTCGTAAATCTGGGGCGGAAGCGTCGGGTATAACGGCAGCATCGCCAGGTCGCACTCGCGGTCCCCCCAATAACATGCCGGATCGAACAGATAGCAGCCATGGCTGCTGTTGGCGCAGTTGTCGGGCCAGAGATCGCCATGCAGCAATGAAGGCTGCGGCTGATGTCCGGCCAACCGCGCTTCCGCGCGCATGATCAGGCTTTCGACGTCACCGAAATGCATGCCTTTTTCCGCCGCCAATTGCAATTGCCAGCCAATACGCTGCTCGGCGAAAAAAGAAGACCAGCGGCGCTGCCAGCAGTTGGGCTGGACGGTGGTCGACAGGTCATTATCAAAGTCCAGACCGAACTGCGGCTGATCGCTCCATTGATGCAGGCGCGCCAGCTGTTCGCCAAGACACCAGGCGTTGTGGGCGTCGAGCGGTTTTACCGGCAGATACGCCAGCAGCAGGAAACTGTGATCGCGGGAACTGCCGACGCCATACACCTCAGGCACGCTGACGGTATTACTGCGGGCCAGCAGGGCGAGCTGATCGGCTTCCGCGGTAAATTTGGGCAGCATTTCACGTACATCGCATTTCACGAACACGTCATGGTCGCCATAACGGATATACCAGGCCGGGTGGATCTCGCCACCTGGCAGTTCTCGGCGTTCCTCAATTTCAGCAGCGCCGAGATGCTCTTCTAAAAGCCGGCTGACAGCTTGCCACATAAGACCATCCTCCCGTTGATGTTGCCTGACGCCCGTCATCTGACAGCAGTCGGGTGTACACTGTTACGGTAATTGATTGAACTTTATAAAAACTGAACCTGTAGCACAGTGATGATGATTGGTGATGACGAGAAAGCGAAACTTACAGCAAAGAAGTATAGCCATGATTGAACGTAAACGCGCTGGCGCTGTGTAAGATAAACCGGCGGCGTCCGCCGCCGGTTTCGCGTGATTATGACAGGTTGGTCGAAATCTGGGCGGCGGTGCGGCGGTGCTGTTTCAACTGGTGATAACTCAGCGCAATCGTGAAGAACAGCGCCTGTATGATGACGATACAGGGGCCGGTCGCGCCGTCGATATAGAAGCTGATTATCGTACCGGCGATACAGGACACCACCGAAACCAGCGTGGCCACCACCAGCATACGGTCAAAGTTCTTACACACCATAAACGCGATGATACCCGGCGCGATCAGCATGGCGATGACCAGAATAACGCCGACGGCCTGCAACGAGGCGACGATAGTCAACGCCAGCAGGCAGAGCAGCCCATAGTGCAGCAGTTTCACCGGCAGGCCGATAACGCGGGCGTGATTGGGATCAAAGCAATAGAGCATGAAATCGCGCCGTTTCAGCAGGATCACCAACAGCGTGACGAAGGCGATCAGCAGTATTTGCGTCAGTTCCTGGGCGGTGATGCCCAGCACGTTGCCGAAGAGAATATGATTCAGATGTTGATCGGTATCGATACGCGCGAACAGCACCAGGCCAAACGCGAACATGCCGGAAAAAATAATCCCCATCACGGTATCTTCCTTGACCCGGCTATGCTCTTTCACGTATCCGGTGGCGACCGCACAGAATATGCCGGAGATAAAGGCGCCGATAACCAGCGGGATCCCCAGCAGAAAGGCCACCACAATCCCCGGTAAGACGGCGTGAGAAATCGCATCGCCCATCAGCGACCAGCCTTTCAGCACCAGATAACAGGACAGCACCGCACAGACCGCGCCGGTCACAATGGCCGCCACCAGCGCGCGTTGCATAAACGGGTAGGATAACGGGTCGACTATCCAGCTCAGGATCATGCTCATCGCGCGTCCTCCGTTTGAACGCGTCGACGTAAGCGACGCGAGGCCAACAGGCCGTGTTTGGGCGCGAACAGAAATGCCAGCAGGAAGATGACCGTTTGCAGCGTCACAATAACGCCGCCGGTGGCGCCGTCGAGGAAAAAGCTCAGGTAAGCGCCGATAGCGCTGGTCAACGCGCCAAGCGCGATGGAAATCAACACCAGCCGGCTGAAGCGATCGGTGAGCAGGTAAGCCGTTGCGCCGGGGGTGATGACCATCGCGATAACCAGAATGGCGCCGACGGTTTGCAATGCCGCCACGGTACAGGCGCTGAGCAAGGTAAAGAAAAGAATTTTCAGCTTCAGCGGCGAAAGGCCGATAGAACTGGCGTGGTTTTCATCAAAGAACACCGCCAGCAGGTCTTTCCATAACAGACAAAGAATCACAAAGGTGATGCCGATAATGATCTCAACCTGAATAATATCTTCCTCGGCTATCCCCAGAATGTTGCCGAAGATAATTGACTGTACGTTAACGGAGGTGGGATTGAGCGAGATAATCAGCAGGCCGACGGCGAAAAAAGTTGAAAAGATAAAGCCAATCACCGCATCTTCACGCAGTCGGGTGATATGACGCAGCAGCGTCATCGCCAGCGCCGCCAGCATACCGGTGAAAAAAGCGCCGGCCGCATACGGTAGTCCCAGGGCATAGGCGCCCGCCACGCCGGGCACCACCGAGTGCGACAACGCATCGCCCATTAACGACCAGCCTTTCAACATCAGATAGGCGGAAAGAAATGCGCAGACGCCGCCGACAATCGCGCTGACCCAGATAGCGTTGACCATGTAGTTATAGCCGAAGGGTTGCAATAAGATGTCGATCATCAGCTTTTTTTCTCCTCCAGCGGACTGCGGACGGCGGGAGGATCGCTCTTGGTGGAGCCATAGAACACGGCGGGGCGCTCGTCGTCGGTCAGTACGGTCACCGTCCTGACGTCGTCGTCGTCGTGCAGATGCGGCCCGCCGAGGTTGATGTGGCGCAATACGCCGCCAAAGGTTTTTTCAAGGTTGCTCTGGGTGAAGGTACTGTGCGTCGGCCCCGAGGCCAACACGGTTCCATTCACCAGAATCACGTTGTCACAAAATTCCGGCACGCTGCCCAGGTTGTGCGTCGCAACCAGAATCAGGTGACCTTCGTCGCGTAATGTGCGCAGCAGGTCGATAATCGCATTTTCAGTTTTCACGTCGACGCCGGTAAAGGGTTCATCCAGCAGCAATACGCTGCCTTGCTGAGCCAGCGCACGCGCGAGGAAAACCCGTTTTTTCTGTCCGCCGGACAGTTCGCCTATCTGGCGTTGATGTAGCGCCGAAAGGCCGACGCGCTCTAACGCGTCAGCGACAATGCTGCGATCCTGTTGACTGGGAATACGCAGGAAATTCATCTTGCCGTATCGTCCCATCATCACCACATCGGAAACCAGGACTGGAAAATTCCAGTCCACATCTTCGGTTTGCGGAACGTAGGCCACCAGATTCTGTTTCAACGCCTGGACAATGGGTTTCTTATTCAGCAACACCTGACCGGACGTGGGTTTCACCAACCCCATAATGCTTTTGAACAGGGTTGATTTCCCGCTGCCGTTAATCCCCACCAGCGCGCAGATCGTGCCGCCATTCAATGAGAATGAGGCATGCCGTATCGCCTGATGTCCGTTGCTGTAGATGACGGAGACATCATTGACTTCTAATGATTGCGTTGCCGTCGTATCACTGCTCATTGATCAAATCCTTTGGCGATGGTTTCGACCGTAACTTTTAGCAGGTCGATGTAGGTTGGAACCGGGCCATTTTCGTTCGACAGAGAATCCACATAGAGTACGCCGCCATATTTCGCGCCGGTCTCTTTACTCACCTGTTTTGCCGGTTTATCCGAGATGGTGCTTTCACTGAATACCACCGGGATTTTTTCCGCGCGCACGGTGTCAATCACATTACGCACCTGTTGAGGAGAACCCTGCTCATCCGCGTTGATTGGCCAGAGGTAGACTTCTTTGAACTGATAGTCTTTCGTCAGATAGCTGAACGCGCCTTCGCTGGTCACCAGCCAGCGCTGCTGTTCGGGAATGCGCGATAACCTTTCTCTTAACGGCGCATCGATCGCTTTCACCTTCTCGGCATAGGCTTTGGCGTTGCGGTTATAGGTTTCCGCATTGGCGGGGTCGTATTTAACCAGGCCTGCTCGAATATTTTCAATATAGATCAGCGCATTGGACGGCGACATCCAGGCGTGGGGATTGGGATTCCCATTATAGCTGCCCCCGCGGATCGAGAGTGGTTCAATACCTTCCGTCACCACGACCGCCGGGACGTCTTTGACGTTTTCAAAGAAACGTTCAAACCAACGCTCCAGATTCATACCGTTCCACAGTATCAACTGGGCCGACTGGGCCTTGACGATGTCGCCTGGCGTGGGTTGATAATCATGAATTTCCGCCCCTGGCTTGGTGATGGACTCTACGGTAGCCGCATCCCCGGCAATATTCTGCGCAATATCCTGAATAATGGTAAATGTGGTGACCACTTTAAGTTTTTCCGCCGCTTGAACGCCGGAAACGGAGGAGAAGAGCAGGGCGCAAGGCAAGACGATTCGCTGCAAAAAACGAGGTAACAGAGCCGGAGAAAGTTTCATGTAAATATCCTTACAGGCAGTGATTTGTTTTATGAGAATAATTATCAATATCATTTAAGTCAAGAGACAGATGACTCGTTATGGCGCGTCGGACGACCGGGCGGGTAATTGGCTGTATTGGCAGGAGTAAACGGTCCACAATGCTCCTCTGGTAACAAAAAATTTAATCTAATTTAATGAAACAAAATCAACCTTGCAACGTAAGTCTAACGCTAACAGGCAATATTCGCACTGTTAATATGGAATAAAAAGAGATTATTCGACAGATGAGAGATGGGCTAAAAAAAGGCTGGAGTCTGCCGATATACCATTATGAATGGGGTTTAAGCATAGGTCTTATTTCTGCAAGGAACATAACGATATGAGTACCAAATCAGAAAGACGTTGGAAACTGGCCAGTTGGCTTTTACTGATACTTCTCGTTCCGTTGTTTATCATTATGCTGGTGGGTAATTAACTGGTGCAAGTAAGTCGGAACAGGATTGCTCGCTTTTTGTTCTAATCCTTATCGGAAGCCCTGCCGGTGTGGAGGTGATAACTTGCATAATAATCAATGCATTACCTCCAGAAGCTTCTCTTACCCCAATATAATTCAATGATTGATCATAAGCTTATCTAATTTTCCTATGATGAGAGGGGCGGGTAATGGTTGCAATTGTATTGCAGACAGTGTTCATTATAGTGAGAAATTGCTGGTGGGGTTTGCTGCTGAAATAATTTAATCCTATCATTTATAGTGATTTAGTGCGTTGCTGAGCATTTATTGGCTCATTAAAAGACTCAATCTGTGCGGCATGTCGATGACTGGTAAAAAATGGCTTGCCATCGACTACAGAGTGTGTAATAACGCAATTAGGTAAAACGAGGTACAGTTCTGTATATGAATGGCATTTTCAGTAAAGAAGACTTGAGTACAAACGTTAGCGTTGAATACCACTTCTCTGCCGATCCTTATCTTAGTGCCTCAAGCAGTAACGACTTTGGTTTGTCTGTATAACGCCTCTGGCGGTTTAAACAATTAAAGGAAATATCTGAAATGGCAAAGATTAAAGGTCAGGTTAAGTGGTTCAATGAGTCTAAAGGCTTCGGTTTCATCACTCCTGCTGACGGTAGCAAAGATGTATTCGTACACTTCTCTGCAATTCAAGGCAACGGTTTCAAAACCCTGGCTGAAGGCCAGAGCGTAGAATTCGAAATCCAAGATGGTCAGAAAGGTCCATCTGCAGTCAACGTTACCGCGCTGTAATCATCGCTTACGTTGCAAAACCCGCCATGGTGCGGGTTTTTTGTTGTCTGTTTTTTATGAAGAATATTTTTTAAGCAGGAAAACATGCTGATAGCTTATCAATGTCCGCTGTGTCAGCAACCTTTACATCGAATAAAACAGCAATGGTCATGCGGCAGTCATAGCTTCGATTGCGCGAAAGAAGGCTATGTGAATTTATTGCCGGTGCAGTTTAAACGCTCCAGGCAGCCGGGCGACAGCGCTGAAATGATGCAGGCGCGCAGGATGTTTCTGGATGCCGGACACTACCAGCCGTTGCGTGAATATGTCACACGACGCATTAACGAGATATTACCGGATAACGCCGAGGCCTTGCTGGATATCGGCTGCGGAGAGGGATATTACACGGCGGCTCTGGCCGATTGCCTTAAGCAACGTCGGGCGGCGATCGCCGTCTATGGATTGGATGTTTCAAAAGCCGCGATACAGCGCGCGGCGAAACGTTATCGTGACGTCGACTTTTGCGTCGCATCAAGTCAGCGGCTGCCGTTTAACCATCGATCGCTGGATGCGATATTAAAAATTTATGCGCCATGCAATGATGCCGAATTGCAGCGTACGGTCAAAGCGGGCGGCTGGGTTATTACCGTATCGCCGGGACCACGACATCTTTATCAACTGAAAGCCGAGGTCTATGATCAGGTGCAGTTGCATCCCATCAGGGATGAAACGCTGCCTGGTTTTCATCTGTTTGATCAACAAACGCTGGCATACCCGATGCAACTGTCGGGGGCGGAGGGCGCAGCGCTGTTGCAGATGACGCCGTTCGCCTGGCGGGCGACGCCGGATGTGAGGCAAAAATTGCAGCAAACCGCGCAATTTAGCTGCGAGACCGATTTTATTATTCGATTTCACCAGCGTGTTGCGGATGATGACGCCGGCGAGTAGCGGCTATATTCACTCTGCGGGAAAATGATTTGATGCAGCAGGGCGTGGAGTCCTGCCGCATCATATCTGATGAGGGGTTATCGTGGCGTTTCAGGCGACATAACCGAGGTGTTCATAAAGAATATTGCAGCCAATACCAATGAGCACGAGACCGCCGAAAATCTCCGCTTTTTTACCCAGCAGAGGGCCGATATAGCGCCCGATCAGCATTCCCAGCGTCACCATGATCATGGTGGCGCAACCGATCGCCATCGCGGTGTGAAAAATATTAACCTGTAAAAACGCCAGCCCCACGCCAATCGCCATGGCATCCAGACTGGTTGCGATAGCGGTAAACACCAGAACGGGCAGACTATGTTTCTTGATTTGTCCGCATTCATCGCCATGCGAGGCCTGGAAACCATTCATAATCATGCGCCCGCCGAGAATCAACAGCAGGGTGAATGCCACCCAGTGATCCCACTCAAGGATGAAGCGACTGGCG
Source organism: Brenneria sp. g21c3 (assembly GCF_040240345.1). Lineage (NCBI taxonomy): Bacteria > Pseudomonadati > Pseudomonadota > Gammaproteobacteria > Enterobacterales > Pectobacteriaceae > Brenneria > Brenneria sp. g21c3. Next base: position 142,693 of record NZ_JBEIAB010000003.1, read on the forward strand.
AAAAAACCAAGCGTCCAGCCGATTAGCGGCGTGATAGCTTCAATGATGCCGAAAATGAGACCGGTACGAATGGCGTCGCGAAATTTAGGTTTGTGCAATACCGCGCCTTTACCGATAGACGCGGCGAAGGCATCCATAGACATGCCAAAAGCAAGGATGAGGGTCGCTGATAAGTTCATGTAAGTAGCCTCGGCTGGGTGCTTCTCCATATCCACGGCGATCATCCCCAACCTCATGATGATCATCGTGTCTATGGTCTCGCCTGCCCATCGGCCGTCCGCACCACGTTTTAAATTATCCTGACGAGGATATAAAACGAGTATGTTGATACGAACATTTCTGAATTAATTTTCAGAAACCGGCTACTCCCCAATGACGGCGCAACCTTAACATATTATTTATGCGGTAAACAACAATAAAAAACATATGTGTTAACAATGCGATTGATAATGATTTTCATTTAAAGTCAGGTGATAGTCGTCGCTTAAAATAATGGCGAGATTGATAGGGATAAAAGACCTTTAATAAGTTAATGGAATGTTTAATAATATTTTAAATTTATAGTATTTAAATTGTATATCATTGATTTTCAATCATAAATTTATATATCTTCTCAAGATCGTCAAGCTGATTTACCTGGATTAATAATCGACGTTTTTCTAAGTCAATGACCAGAATGCCGTCCTCGGATAAATTCATATGCTTAATGCGGTTATACAAAATAAATATATTGGCGTAAAAGAAACCTGTTGATTTAAACAACAATTTGGGTCGCCGAATATAGGCAAGATAGATCGCCATAAATGCCAGAAAAAGCAAAAGCGATGTGGTTATTACCGGACCGTTATTCATGACATTACGATAAATAAGGATAACGACTAAGCCAATGAATATAAGCGCATCCAGTCGATTCACGCGTTTTAGCAACACGCGTAGCCGGGTTTCTCCCTTTAAGCGATCCATGATGAGTTCGTCATAGATAGCGTAAATCAGCGCCAATGCAAGCAAGACAATCAGGGCGGTATCCGTAACCGTCATAGATAACTCCATGTGAGGGAAGCGGGGCGTGTTATCACGCTGAGGTTTCCCGCGTTGAAGGATATTCCACCTCGAAGTCTGCCGGCGGCAAGGCCCCCGGCAGATTAACCGACTACAGACCCAGCAGGCCGATCCAATAGCCAAAGATACCGATGGCAAAGAATCCCATGATGAGCCACAGAGCATTCACCTTGCGTCTCAGTAGCCACATACAGCCGAATGTGAGCAGCAGGGGGATCAAACCGGGCATCAATTGGTCCAGAATAGACTGAACCGTGGTGACCGTGGTTTCTCCGTTTTGGTTGGTTATCCTTGAAACGACCAGCGGGACGTTGACGTGCGTCCATTTATTAACCAGCGCCCCCATGACAAACAGGCCGAGAATGGATGCCCCCTCCGTCATCTTCTGTAGGAGACCGCCGCCCATATCGCCCACGATATCCACGCCTTTACGGTAACCATAGGCCACGCCATAGTAGCGAACCAGCAGTCGGACCAGGTTGAATAGCACAAAGAAAAGAACGGGTCCCAACAGGCTGCCGCTCATGGCGATCCCTGCGCCCAAAGCGGCGAATACCGGACGTGCGGTACCCCAGAATATTGGGTCGCCGACCCCGGCCAACGGCCCCATCAGACCGACTTTCAGCCCGTTGATCGCGCCATCGTCAATCGGTGCGCCGTTCGCGCGTTGCTCTTCCATCGCCATCGTTACCCCCAGAATCGGAGCGGCGACGAATGGCTGGGTATTGAAAAATTCCAGATGGCGTTTAATCGCCTGTTTACGTTCTTCCGAGTTTTCAGGGTAAAGGCGGCGGATCACCGGCACCATGGAAAAACAGAAACCGAGCGCCTGCATACGTTCAAAGTTCCAGGACCCCTGGAAAAGATTGGAGCGAATAAACACACCGCGGATATCGCCGGCAGTGAGTTTCTTGACATTCGTTGATTCAACCATTTCTCTCACTCCTGTTAGTCCAGTTCATTATCAAGATCGTTGCCGCCCGCCGCCGCAGGTTGACCCTGCGCCTTGTTGTATTTCGGGTTGAGCTGGATATACAGCACGGCCATAACAACGCCGATCACGCCCAGCGCCACCAGGTTGAAATCGGTGAATGCGGCGGTAACGAAACCGAGATAGAAGAAAGGCATCAGATAACCGGCGCGCATCATATTAATGACCATGGCATAACCAACCACCACAATCATGCCCCCGGCGATATTCAGACCATTGGTGACGACATCCGGAATTGAACCCAACATGGCATGCACGGCATCGGTACCGACGGAAATCGCGACGATAACGGCAGGGATGGCGATACGCATGGCCTGAAGGAGCAGCGCCGAGACGTGAAGCCAACTGATAGCGCTCAGGTTGCCGCGTTCCGCCGCGCTGTCGGCCGCGTGTTGGAAGGCGACGGTAATGGTGCGGACAATTATCGTCAGTACCTGGCCTGCCGCCGCCAACGGGATCGCCAGCGCAATCCCCGCCCCGACGCTCTGCCCGCCGGCAATAACCAGAATGGTTGAAATAATGGAAGCCAGCGCCGCATCGGGCGCTACCGCCGCGCCAATGTTCATCCAGCCGAGCGCGATCATTTCCAGTGTACCGCCGATAATGATCCCGGTTTGCAGGTCGCCCAGTACCGCTCCGATGAGCGTACAGGCGACAAGCGGACGATGGAACTGAAATTCATCAAGAATCGATCCCATCCCAGAAACACAAGATATGATGAATATCAGCACAATTTGAAGCGTGGTAATCTCCATTGTACTTCTCCTATGAAAAACGTTTCTGAGTATCCCCTTCATCTTTCAAGTTGCAGATGCGTTGGCCGCTCTCGTTCACCTCAGTCACTTACATGAGTAAGCTCCTGGGGCCTCACTCGATTGCCGCCTGCCTGCGCCTTGAAATCTATTGGGTATAAAATAAATCGTTACATAGCGTTATTTAAGGCGCTAACGGGCCATCTTATTGATTAAGTCCATCATTTTGAGTTTGCTATCGCTTGAAACTTTTCTGACTTCCAATTCAATTCCGCGTTTGTCCAGCTCTTTGAATGCGGCGATATCCTTTTCATCAATAGAAACCGCATTATTTACCTGCGTTTTCCCTTGCCGGAACGCCATGCCGCCGATATTGACCGAGGTTATTTTTACGCCATTTTCCACCAGCGCGAGCACGTCGGTCGGATTGGTAAATAACAGCATGACCCGATCGGACGCGTATTTAGGATTGTTATAAACACGGATTGCTTTCGCCACGTCGACCACATGCGCGGTAACCCCCGGCGGCGCGACCTGCGTCAGCAGCGTTTTGCGCACGTTGTCGGCGGCGACGTCGTCGCTGACGACAATAATGCGGTTTACATTGGTTTCTTTTGTCCAGCGGGTGGCGACCTGTCCATGAATCAGACGATCGTCAATACGTGCCAGTCCGATCTTCATATGTTCGCCGGAACCGGCGGCGGGCGCTGCGGCAGGGGCTTTGGGAGGCGGGGAGACGGCGGTTTTCTGTCGCTCTTGCGTCTTCAGGGCTTTTACGCCGTCCCGTCCGGCTTCAAGGGCGATGGAAACCAGATCGGCAAAGGCCGGATTGTCGTCGCGCGCCATAAACGTTTCCGCCAGCATGGGGATATTGACCCCCGCAATGACTTCATAGTTCTCCTTATCCGTGACCATGCGGCTGGCGGCGTTAAACGGGCTGCCGCCCCAGGTATCGACTAAAAACAGGACGCCAAGCGAAGTATCTAATTGGGATAGCTTCTCCTGATATTTTTCTATTAACGTTTCAGCATTCTCACCGGGTACGAAATCTATCCAGGCGACGTTATGCTGTTCACCCAGAATCATTTCGGCTGTTTTAAGCAGCGGCCCTGCGGTGGTACCGTGAGTGCATAGCATTATCGCAATACTCACTTGTTACCTCCTCATTATTCACGTTCAAATAGTGTGTAATGTGTCGGAATAGCGGGTTAACGTTCCTCTATTAACGTTAGCCGTTACAATCTGGTGTGGCTGAAAAAATTTTACCTGCTTGTCCAATAGGTGAAAATTCACAATGAATTCATACTGTTTAATGAATTCACGACCTGTCTGTTAACCATAAATTAACGGATTGCCGGATTTATTTTACTCAGCGAAAAAATAAATAGTGTGATGGCACTCGCGTAAAATTTGCGCTGTTATGAAAATGTGGAATAAATAACAAAAATGTTACGCGCTTTTGGATAATTGCAGGGCAAGAAATTCTTTGTGAAAATCGGGATCAAGCTGTTAGAGTAATCTTCTGTTAAATTACTTAGGAGCATCGGGCCTTAGCCCTTCCCATGGACTGTCACCGACAAAACGTTCTCTGTGTACCTGCTAACGCTGGTGGTTTTCTGTACCCGGTTGGTCATTCCGACCACCTTCAGAGTCATTCTGATTCATACCTACTCTTTTCGTTACCATTCAATGCCATGAGCGCATTGAAGTCATTTGCTCGTTCATTTTTCGGAGTCTGACATGGAATTTTTGCTAGATCCTTCAATCTGGGCAGGCCTATTGACGCTGGTAGTACTTGAAATTGTTCTGGGCATCGACAATTTGGTGTTTATCGCCATTCTTGCCGATAAATTGCCGCCCAAGCAGCGAGATAAAGCCCGTATTATCGGTTTATCGCTGGCCTTGTTAATGCGTTTGGGGCTGTTGTCGCTGATTTCCTGGATGGTCACGCTGACGCGTCCGCTGTTTCACGTGGGCGAGTTCAGTTTCTCCGGCCGCGACCTGATTCTGCTGGCGGGGGGGCTGTTTTTGCTGTTTAAAGCCACCATGGAATTGCATGAACGGTTAGAGAATAAATCGCATGATGAGCATGGCAACCGCGCGCACGCCAGTTTTTGGGCCGTCGTCGCCCAGATTGTCGTGCTGGATGCGGTATTCTCGCTGGATGCGGTGATTACCGCCGTGGGGATGGTGAACCATCTTGGCGTGATGATGACCGCGGTGATTATCGCGATGGGCGTGATGCTGTTGGCATCCAAACCATTGACCAATTTTGTCAATGCGCATCCCACCGTGGTGGTGCTGTGCCTCAGCTTCCTGCTGATGATCGGTTTAAGTTTGGTGGCGGAAGGTTTCGGCTTCCATATTCCAAAAGGTTATCTGTATGCGGCGATTGGCTTCTCGATTCTGATCGAGCTGTTTAATCAGATTGCCCGACATAACTTTATGAAGCATCAGTCAAGACGGCCTCTGCGCGAGCGTACCGCCGAGGCTATTTTGCGACTGATGGGCGCCAGAAAGACGAACCGCGATGAGGACGACGAACCGCAAAAAGTCATGTCCGAAACCTTTGCCGAAGAAGAGCGCTATATGATCAGCGGCGTTCTGACGCTGGCGTCGCGCTCTTTGCGCAGCGTGATGACCCCCCGCACTGAAATTTCCTGGGTCGACAGCGAGCGCTCGGTCGAAGAGATCCGCATCCAGTTGCTGGATACGCCTCACAGCCTGTTCCCAGTATGCCGCGGCTCGCTGGATGAGTTAATCGGCGTGGTGCGCGCCAAGGACTTGCTGGTCGCGCTGGAAGAGCATACCGATGTAGAGAGTTTCGCGGCGGCCAATCAACCGATTGTGGTGCCGGAAACGCTGGATGTGATTAACCTGTTGCCGGTGCTGCGGCGCGCCAAAGGCGGACTGGTGATGGTTACCAACGAGTTCGGCGTGGTGCAGGGGCTGGTCACGCCGCTGGATGTGCTGGAAGCCATTGCCGGCGAGTTCCCGGATGAAGATGAAACGCTGGAAATTGTCGCCGATGGCGATGGTTGGCTGGTAAAAGGCGGTACGGATCTGCACTCTTTACAGCAGGTGCTCGACAGCAGCGATCTGGTCAGTCCGAAAGAGGATTACTCGTCGCTGGCGGGGATGTTGCTGTCGCACAGCGACGAGTTTCCCAACGTCGGGGATGTCATCGAGGTTCATCAACTGCGTTTCGAGATTATGGCGGTCTCGGAATACCGTATCGAGCTGGTGCGCGTGGAGAAAATCGCCGAGCCGATTGAAGCCGACGACGAATAATCGCGGTTTTGCCGCCTGTTGGCGAGGCGGTTGCGCGGCAGAACAATACGGCTTGCTCCGGATGGAGCAAGCCGTATAACGTTGGCGGCGATTTTTCGTCAAGATGCGCTTTGCGACTGCGACCAGTGCGCCATTTCCTGCGCAATAAACCAGGTCACCAGATCGCGGAACATCTTTTCTATCACCGCCGGACTCAGCCCGGCATGTTCCGCCCAGATCCGACGCTGCGCGAGCATACTCTCAAAGCGGGCTTTAGCCTGCACCTGATCGGGATTCTTCTTGAATTTCGCGGCGGACTTAACATACTCAAAACGCTGTGCAAGCAGGGCGATCACTTCCTGGTCCAGCGCATCGATTTCCGCTCTTATTTCATTCATGTCCGCGCAGTTTTCCGGCGCATTCTTTTGTTTGTATCCCATTACCACTCCTTTTTATTGTGGGCGGACTGCTTGCCGCTATCTGCGATAGATCGCCAATCCCCCCGCCAGAAATGCCATTATGGCGGCGCAGGTGCGATTAAGTCTTCTCAATCCAACAGCGGTAAAGGCACGGGCGGCTTGCATACCGCCAAAGGCGTATCCCGCCATGATGGCGATATCAATGGCTACCGTAATGCAGGCAAAAGCCACGTACTGAAGTAATTGAGGTTCATTCACCATAATAAACTGCGGCAGAAAAGCAGAAAAAAACAGCAAACCTTTGGGGTTTGATAGGGCGACCAGCAGGCTGCGCATAAAAGCGCGATTGGCCGAATGCGCAGCGCGATCGGCAGACGAAGTGGTCAGCAACGCAGAGGGTTTTGCCTGCCAAAGTTGTAACGAGAGCCAGAATAAATAACCGACGCCAATCCATTTAACCAGCAAAAAGAGGGTTTCGGAGGCGATCATCAATGATCCCAAGCCAATGGCTACCAGGCCAATCAGAATAAAATCGGATAAGGCTGCGCCCAGAATCCCGCAAGAAATCACGTTGATATTTTTTGTCGCCCCGTTGGTTAACGCTAACAGCGTGGTCGGGCCGGGGATGACGGTGACGGCCAGCGATGCCATGCCGTAGACGATTAGGATATTTGACATTACCACTCCTCTGTTGATCCAGTTGACTAGTACAAGTGTGCGCCCTTCATCTGATGTTAACAAGCGGCAAGAGATCGCCAATTGTATGTATTTATTGCAATCTCTGTTCTGTTACGCCTTGACAAAAGGGGGGGGAGTATGGGGGATCGAGGATGAAGCGGAACGATTCGCTGCGAGATATCGGATCGGCGGGCGTCGCCCGCCCGCCGATTATGGCGAAGCGGGCGCTAGTCGCACTGCACCTTAATCGCCAGTCCGCCGCGCGAGGTTTCGCGATATTTGGCGTTCATGTCTTTGCCGGTTTCGTACATGGTTTCAATCACCTTGTCCAGGGAGACGCGCGGCTCGCTGGTGCGGCGCATCGCCATGCGCGCGGCGTTAATGGCTTTCACCGCGGCGATGGCGTTGCGCTCGATGCAGGGTACCTGCACCTGACCGGCAACCGGATCGCAGGTTAAGCCGAGATTGTGCTCCATACCGATTTCGGCCGCCACGCAGACCTGCTCCGGGCTGGCGCCCATCAGTTCCGCCAGTCCGGCCGCCGCCATTGAACAGGCGACGCCGACTTCACCCTGACAGCCCACTTCGGCGCCGGAGATAGAGGCGTTCATTTTGTAGAGGATGCCGACGGCGCCGGCGGCAAGAAAATAACGGATATAGATGTTCGGTTCAATCGGCTCGATAAAATGGTCGTAATAGGCGAGCACGGCAGGCACGATGCCGCAGGCGCCGTTCGTCGGCGCGGTGACGACGCGTCCGCCGGCCGCATTTTCCTCATTCACGGCCAGGGCGAACATGTTGACCCAGTCAATGACATTCATCGGGTCATTCGACAGTTTATCGGACGCCACCAGCATGCGGCGAAGCGCGGAGGCGCGACGGGGAACGCGCAGCGGGCCGGGTAGCACGCCTTCGGTGTTGACGCCGCGGTCGATACAGGCGCGCATGGTGTGCCAGATATGCGAGAAATAATCGTCGATATCCTGACGGCTGTGTACCGCCAGTTCGTTGCGCATCACCATGCCGGACAGAGAGAGACCGCTTTGTTTGCAGTGCGCCAGCATCTCTTTCGCTGAATTAAAGTCATACGGCACAGAGACGTCGGATAATACGCTTTTACCGAAGTTTTCTTCGTCAACGATAAAGCCGCCGCCGATGGAGTAATAGGTCTTACGGAAAACGGCCTCGTCGCCGGTAAACGCGGTGATCGTCATGCCGTTTTCGTGCAACGACAGATTTTCGCTGCGAAACACCATGCCGCCTTCGCGAGGGAAATCGACTTCATGCCGACCATCGGCCAACAGCAGGCGCTCACGTTGTTCCACATCACGGATGAAGCCTGGAATGGCATCGATGTCGACGCTGTCCGGCAGATAGCCCGCCAGCCCCATAACGATGGCAATATCGGTATGGTGACCTTTTCCGGTCAACGACAGAGAACCGTAAACATCCACGGCAATACGCGTGATGCGGGTTAAAAGATCCTTGTTTATCAACTCATCGACAAATTGCTTACCGGCTTTCATCGGTCCTACGGTATGAGAGCTGGAGGGGCCAATACCGACTTTAAACATGTCGAAAACGCTTATCACGCTAAAAACTCCTTAAAAGCGCGCCATACCTAACGGCTAGAATAAAACGCTCAGAATGCGCTATTGTAGTGTGGAATTATGTCGTGAAGTTTTCTTTTTCGCATGAAATAAACTTATGCCAATGAGCAATGGAATTTATCCGAGAATGGCATGACGAGGCGTTTAGGGCTGACTGGCGACGTGCTGCGCGAGCTGACGGATGATCGACGCGGTCAACCCCCAGACAAACTGCTGCTGGTACCAGGAGAGGTAAACCCGATGCGGTTTTCGCTGTCGCTCGATATCGAGGGAATGATAGCGATCGAGCGCCAATGCGACGTCCAGCGGCATCTCAAATAACTCCGCGACTTCGCTTTCATTCGGATAAAAACAGGTATGGGCGGAAACCAGGCCGATCACCGGGGTGACCTGAAAGCCGCTGATGCTGTCGATAGGCGGCAATACGCCCAACACCTGGACGTTCTCAGGCGGAATAGCCACTTCCTCCTGCGCTTCTCGCAAGGCCGTTTCGATTAACGAACGGTCGCCGCAGTCAGCGGCGCCGCCGGGAAAGGCGACCTGCCCGGCATGTTTTCTGAGTTCGGACGAACGGCGGGTCAACAGCAAGGTCGGGGCGGTGCGACGGACAATCGGCACCAGCACGGCGGCCTGACGCGACTGGCGAGCCGGCGGAGACGCGCGCAGCGTTTGTAATTGAAAACGCGTGATAAACTCCGCCAGATTAAACGGCGCGGCGGAGCAAGGTGTCGGCAAATCTGTTTCAATCACTAAAGGCGTCACGAATATTAACTCGAATTATTGAGGCTGCGGCTGATTATCCGACCGACTTAATACGGGCAGGATACGATCTATTTTATCAAAGGTTTCCTGATATTCCGCCTGTTCCTGACTATCGGCGACAATGCCGCCGCCGGCCCAGCAGTATATTTTCCCCTGTTCGGTTAACAGCGTGCGGATGGTGATGTTGGTATCCATCGTGCCGCAGATGCTCAGATAGCCGATACTGCCGCAATAGGCATTGCGCCGCTGCGGCTCCAGCTCTTCAATGATCTGCATCGCGCGTATTTTCGGCGCGCCGGTGATAGAACCGCCGGGGAAACAGGCGCGCAGCAGCGTGGTGGCATGACAGCGCAGCGGCAGTTCGGCCACGATGGTGCTGACCAGATGATGCACGGCGGGAAAAGGCTCGACGACGAATAGCTCCGGTACGCGAACGCTGCCGGGCGCCGCAACCCGGCCGATATCATTACGCAGTAGATCGACAATCATCAGATTTTCGGAACGATCTTTCTCCGAGTCGGCCAGCCGTTCGGCCTGCCGGGCATCCGCGTCTTTATCCGCCAGCCGCGGCAATGTGCCTTTAATGGGGCGGGTCTGGATCCGTTGATTTTCCAGCCACAGAAAACGTTCGGGAGACAGGCTGATCACCGTGTTTTCCGGCAGGCGCAGAAACGCGGAAAAGGGCGCTTTATTGTCGGACGACAGACGTAAAAAAGCCTGCCATTCATCGCCTTGATAGTCGGCGACAAAGCGCTGCGCCAGATTGACCTGATAGCAATCGCCGGCGCGCAGGTAATCCTGTATTTTTGCAAACTTGTCGCCGTACTCGTGGCGCGACATATTGGCGCGCCACGAGCCGTTAAGCCGGAAACCCGTGTTCTGCCGGCAAGCGGGGGGATTGTCCAGCCAGTCCAGACGCGCCTGAAGATTATCCTGTACGATCAAGGTTAACGTCTGGCGCCGATGATCGGCGATTAACGCCCAGTCATACAGGCCAACCGCCATATCGGGCAGATTGATATCCCGTTCCGCCCGCGCGGGCAGCGTTTCAATGCGCCGCCCCAAATCATAGCCGAACAGCCCGAGCGCGCCGCCCTGAAAGGGGTAATCCGGCTGTGCGTCCGCCGCGATCCCCAGACTGTCGAGTTGTTGCTGCAACAGCCAAAAGGGATCGGCGTCGGATAGCCGTCGGCTGTCGCCCTGAATGATTTCCGTCTGTCCGCCGCGGGTGCATAGCGTGGCTTTTGGGTCGGCCACCATGATGTCAAAACGATTATGGGGATGATCGGCAAAGCCGGAATGCAATAACATCGCCCACGGCTGGTGAGAGAAGGCGGCAAAAAGCGTCAACAGCGCCTGCGGCTGATAGGGAAGCGGGTGATAAACGGGAGATGGGCGCATCGTCTTTTTGTATAATCTCATGCTTTGCAGGCGGCTATTTTTCGTACCGGCCTGGGGATTGGTCTCTTCAGGCGCAGAGCGTATCACAAACCGGAAGTTCTGGTGTATGCCTAAGGTAGCGTGCGATGATACGCGCCGTTTCAACCAGCAGGAGTTTATCATGATTGCAGGTATGCCCGCGTTGACGCACGAGCAGCAGCAAGCAGCCGTAGAGCGTATTCAGGATCTGATGGCGCAGGGAATGAGCAGCGGTCAGGCGATTGCCGTGGTGGCGGCTGAAATTCGTGCGGAACATCAGGGTGATAGGGTTTCCGCGATGTTTGATGATGAAGAAACCAATGAAATGGATGACGACGAGGATCGTACCTTTGATGATGGTGAAGAAGAGGAAGAACGCTAATTCTCCTCTTCTTTGGGCGTGTTTACAGCGCGGCAATCACTTTCAGTTCAATCTTGTATTTCGGATCCATCAATTTGGCCTGTACGGTACAGCGTACGGGCGCGCTGCCCGGCGCCACCCAGGCGTCCCATTCGGCATTCATCGCCGCCAGATCCTCGGCATCAGCCAGAAAAATGGTGACGTCCAACAGGCGGCTTTTATCGGTGCCGGCCTGCTGTAACACATCGTCCAGTGCCGCCAGCGCGTTTTTTGTCTGCGCCCGGGCGTCTTCATCCAGATTATCCGCGACGCAGGTATGGTACAGCGTATTGTTATGAATAACGGCGTTGGACCAGCGGGCTTCGGGTTCGATTCTTATGATTGACATGAGTGTCGGCCTTTCCAGTTTGGGATAATGGTAGCGCCAAGCGTAACATAATCTTTTCTTCGTCTTTAATTTCCGCGGCCAAAGTCAGCCTGATTTAGGGTGGTAGCGGTAGTGGAGTCTTGGCATAATCAGCGCGGCGTCGGCCGTTGGAACCCACCTACAAAGAGAGACAGTGTGACGAGTGATCGCGTAATAGATGATTTTGCAACCGATGGCGCGCTGGCAAAGGCCATCAGCGGATTTAAGCCGCGCGAGCCGCAGCGGCAAATGGCGCAGGCCGTTGTGCAGGCCATCGGCAAGCAGCAGGCGCTGGTGGTGGAAGCGGGAACCGGGACAGGTAAAACCTATGCCTATCTGGCGCCGGCCCTGCGGGCGGATAAAAAAGTCATCATTTCGACGGGGTCGAAAGCGTTACAGGATCAGCTTTACAACCGGGATCTGCCGATGGTGGCGCAAGCGCTTAAATACAAAGGCAAGCTGGCGCTGCTGAAAGGGCGATCCAACTATCTCTGTCTGGAGCGGCTCGATCAGCAATCGCTGGCGGGCGGCGATCTGCCGGCCGAGATGTTAAGCGACATCGTCCGGCTGCGGGGATGGTCTTCGGAAACGACGGGGGGCGATGTCACCACCTGCGCCGGGGTTGCGGAAGACAGCCCTGTCTGGCCGCTGGTGACCAGCACCAATGATAACTGCCTCGGCAGCGATTGCCCGCGCTATAAAGAGTGTTTTGTGGTCAAGGCCCGGCGCAAGGCGATGGATGCCGATATCGTGGTGGTCAACCATCATTTATACCTTGCCGATATGGTGGTGAAGGAAAGCGGGTTCGCCGAACTGATCCCGGACAGCGACGTGGTGATTTTTGATGAGGCCCATCAAATTCCCGATATCGCCAGCCAGTATTTCGGTCAGCAACTGTCCAGCCGTCAACTGATGGATTTAGCGAAAGATATCGTTATTGCCTATCGCACAGAGGTGCGCGATGCCGCGCAATTACAAAAAAGCGCGGACCGTCTGTCGCAAAGCACGCAGGATTTTCGTCTGGCGCTGGGCGAACCGGGATACCGCGGCAATCTGCGCGAGATCCTTGCGCAACCGACTCTCCAGCGCGCGCTGGTGCTGCTGGATGATGCGCTGGAGCTGTGCTACGACGTGGCGAAGCTCTCTTTAGGGCGTTCCGCGTTGCTGGATGCCGCCTTTGAACGGGCGACGCTGTATCGCGGTCGCCTAAAGCGGCTGATGGACGTGCAGCAATCCGGCTACAGCTACTGGTACGAATGCAGTTCCCGACACTTTGTGCTGGCGCTGACGCCGCTTTCGGTGGCCGATCGTTTTCGTGAACTGATGAAAGAGAAACCCTCGGCCTGGGTGTTCACTTCCGCCACTTTGTCCGTCAACGATCGCTTAACGCATTTTACCGACAGACTGGGCCTGGACGAGAACAATACCCAAACCTTGCTGCTGCCGAGTCCGTTTGATTACGCCAGTCAGGCCTTGCTCTGCGTGCCGCGCTACCTGCCGGAAACCAACCGTCCGGGAGCGGCGCGAAAACTCGCCGCCATGCTGCGCCCGTTGATTGAAGCAAACCAGGGGCGCTGTTTTATGCTGTGTACTTCACACCAGATGATGCGCGATCTGGCCGCCGAGTTCCGCGCCACGCTGACGCTGCCGGTATTATTGCAGGGCGAGACCGGTAAAGCGCAATTGCTCTCGCAGTTCGTGTCCGCCGGCAACGCGCTGTTAGTGGCGACCAGCAGCTTCTGGGAAGGGGTGGACGTGCGCGGCGATACCCTGTCCTGCGTGATCATCGACAAACTGCCATTTACCTCGCCGGAGGATCCGTTGCTGAAAGCGCGCATTGAAGATTGTCGTCTGCGCGGCGGCGAGCCATTCGACGACGTCCAACTGCCGGATGCGGTGATCACCCTGAAGCAGGGCGTGGGTCGCCTGATTCGCGATATCGACGATCGCGGGGTGCTGGTTATTTGTGATAATCGGCTGGTTATGCGTCCCTACGGCGAGGTTTTTCTCAACAGTTTGCCGCCGGCGCCGCGTACGCGCGATCTGGGTCGGGCGATTGCCTTTCTTACCCGCGAAACCGCGCGCTAATTGACAGGGCGCGCGCCCGAACCGCTGTTTAATTCACGCCGCATCAATCAGATAAAACGCGAGGATCCCGATCGGCTTAACTCAAGTCAGCGCGGGATATATGTTATGATGCGCGCCGTTAAGGTTTATTTATCCCGCCTGAGGTTGGCATGTCTACGCGAATTCTAGCGCTTGATACCGCGACGGAAGCCTGTTCCGTCGCACTCTGGAATGATGGTGAAATTCATTCTTTATTTGAAGTTTGTCCCCGTGAGCATACTCAGCGTGTGTTGCCGATGGTGCGGCAGGCGCTGGCCGAAAGCGGTCTGACGCTTAATGCGTTAGACGCGCTGGCATTCGGCCAGGGGCCGGGGAGCTTTACCGGCGTGCGCATCGGCATTGGTATCGCGCAGGGGCTGGCGCTGGGCGCCGATTTACCGATGATCGGCGTTTCCACGCTGGCAACCATGGCGCAGGGCGCTTTCCGTCGTACTGGCGCGACGCAGGTGCTGGCGGCTATCGATGCCCGCATGGGCGAGGTTTACTGGGCGCAATATCAGCGAGAAGCCGACGGGCGCTGGCAGGGCGATGCCTCAGAGGCGGTGCTGACGCCGCAACAGGTGCAGTCGCTGACGGAACAATTAAGCGGTCGATGGACGACGGTCGGCACGGGCTGGAAAACCTATGCCGACCTGGCGAAGCATCCGGCGCTTTCATTACAAGATGGCGAGACGCCGCTACCGCAGGCGGAGGACATGTTGCCGCTGGCGTGTCGGCAATGGCAAGCGGGACGGGCCATCAGCGTCGAACTGGCGCAGCCTCGCTATCTGCGTAATGAAGTCGCCTGGAAAAAACTTCCCGGTCGCGAATAACAGCAACTTATTCCGTGCGTTATAGTCTAATGAGCAGACATTGGAAAAGGTGGATGCGATGAAAATGATTACTCAGCGTATGACGCAGAGCGCTCAGCCAAGACGAGCGTTTCGCACGGGATTGGGCGGCGTTTTGGCTGCCGCCGTCCTGTCGCTTTCCGGTTGCGTAACGGTACCGGACGCCATCAAAGGCACCTCGCCGACCCCGCAGGACGATCTGGTTCGGGTCATGAATGCGCCGCAGCTTTACGTCGGGCAGGCGTCCCGCTTTGGCGGCCGGGTGGTCAGTATTCGCAATGAAGCCGACCGGACGCGTCTGGAAATCGCCAGCCTGCCGCTGGACAGCGCCGCCAAACCACGACTGAATTATCCCTCTGAAGGCCGGTTTATCGCTTACGTACATCGTTTTCTGGAGCCGGTTGATTTTCAAGACCGTTTGATTACCGTGGTCGGCCCGATTACCGGAACGGAACAGGGGACTATCGGCGATCGGCCTTACCGCTACGTCGTCGTCGAGGTTCAGGGATATCAACGCTGGAACGTCGCGCAGCGAGTGGTAAACCCTTATGGTCCCGGTCCCTGGGGTTGGCATGGCCGCTATGGTTATGGCTGGGGGCCGGGGTGGGGATTCGGCGGCTGGTACGGCCCGGCGGAGATTGAAACTTTCGTGACCGAATAACAAAAGATCCCGGGAGTAATGACTTGGAGAAAATCTGGCTATCCCGCTATCCGGCGGATGTTCCTGCGGATATCGATCCCGATCGCTATTCCTCGCTGGTTGAGATGTTCGAGCTCGCGGTAACGCGCTATGCAGACCGGCCCGCCTTCATCAACATGGGGAAGGCGATGACCTTCGGCGAGCTGGACGCGCGTAGTCGGGCATTTGCCGCCTACCTGCAAAATCAGCTTAAATTGCAAAAAGGCGATCGGGTAGCGCTGATGATGCCGAATCTGCTGCAATATCCGGTCGCCTTATTTGGGATTTTACGGGCGGGACTGGTGGCGGTTAACGTCAATCCGCTATATACCCCGCGCGAGTTGGAGCATCAATTGCAGGACAGCGGCGCCTGCGCCATCGTCATTGTCGCCAATTTTGCCCATACGCTGGAAAAAGTGGTGCATAACACCCCGGTCAAGCACGTTATTCTGACCCATGTGGGCGATCAGCTTGCGCGGGTCAAAGGAACGCTGGTCAATTTTGTCGTCAAATACATCCAGCGACGGGTACCCAAATTCGCGTTGCCCGATGCGATTTCTTTTCGTCAGGTGCTGCAACGCGGGCGCCGGATGCGGTACGTCAGGCCGGAGATCGACAATACCGATCTGGCTTTTCTGCAATATACCGGCGGTACGACGGGCATCGCCAAAGGCGCGATGCTGACGCATCGCAACCTACAGGCGAATCTGGCGCAGTGTAAGGCCGCTTACGGACCGGTCTTGCAGGAACGGCATGAGCTGGTGGTTACGGCGCTGCCGTTGTATCACATTTTCGCATTAACGGTGAATTGCCTGCTGTTCATCGAGTTTGGCGGCAGCAATCTGCTGATTACCAATCCCCGAGATATTCCCTCGTTGGTCAAAGCGTTAGATAAACATCGTTTTACCGTTATCGTCGGCGTCAATACGTTATTCAACGCGCTATTGAATAACGAGGCATTCCATAAACTCGACTTTTCGACGCTCAGTCTCTCGGTTGGCGGCGGCGCATCCATTCAGCAGGCGGTGGCGGAGCGATGGGAGAAACTGACCGGTAAACATCTGCTGGAAGGTTATGGCCTGACGGAAAGCTCGCCGCTGGTTGCCGGCAATCCTTACGATCTGAAATATTACAGCGGCAGCATCGGTTTACCGGTTCCTTCCACGGAGATCAGAATCGTTGATGATGAAGGGCATGACGTGCCGGCGGGCGAAGCCGGCGAGCTGTGGATCCGCGGTCCGCAGGTGATGAAGGGATATTGGCGGCAGGCTGCCGCGACCGATGAGGTTTTGCAGGACGGCTGGCTGACCACTGGTGACATTGTCACGTTAGACGGCGAGGGTTTTCTGCGCATCGTCGATCGTAAGAAAGACATGATCCTGGTATCGGGATTTAATGTTTATCCGACTGAAATTGAAGATGTTATTACCCGTCACCCGAAAGTTTCGGAATCGGCGGTTATCAGCGTGCCGAATGCGTCATCCGGTGAGGCGGTGAAGGCTTTTGTGGTGCGGCGCGACAGTTCATTGACTAAAGATGAATTGATCGCTCACTGCCGCCAAAATCTGACCGGCTATAAAGTGCCGAAAGAAATTGAGTTCTGCACAGACTTGCCAAAGTCGAATGTGGGCAAGATCCTGCGGCGGGAATTACGCGGCGCTGAAAATCCGTCCAGGGCCGCCGTGAATGCTTAGGCGCCATATTATTTATCAATAAATCCTCTGCCAGAAGCCGCCAAGACGCGTTATCATCACCGACAGTACAGGACGCCGGTATAGCCGGCGTCAATTTTTATCGCTATGGGCCAGGCTCATACGAATACAACCGAGAGAATGATGTTTTGAATTATCAGTTGATCACGACCGACGCCGGGTTAAAAGAAATTTGCACGCAGGCGCGCCAGTATAAACAGGTTGCGCTGGATACCGAATTCGTCAGAACGCGTACTTACTACCCGCAACTTGGGCTGATCCAATTGTATGACGGCGAACGGCTTTCGCTTATCGACCCGTTAACGATAACGGACTGGTCGCCGTTTCAGGCTCTGTTGCGCGATGAGCAGGTCGTCAAATTCCTGCATGCCGGCAGTGAAGATCTGGAGGTTTTTCTGAATGCTTTCGGCATGACGCCGGAGCCGTTTATCGATACTCAGATTCTGGCGGCCTTTTTAGGGAAACCGTTGTCTTACGGTTTCGCCGCGCTGGTGGCGGAATATATGAACGTCGAGCTGGATAAAAGCGAGTCGAGGACGGATTGGATTGCTCGCCCGTTGAGTGAAAAACAGTGTGACTATGCCGCCGCGGACGTGTTCTATCTGCTGCCGATGGCGCTCAAACTGGTGGAGGAAACGCAGGCAGCCGGTTGGATGAACGCGGCGTTGGATGAATGCCGTTCGCTGTGTCAGCGTAAGCAGGAGATCCTGGAGCCGGCGTTGGCCTATCGCGAAATCGGCAACGCCTGGCAGTTGCGCGGACGGCATCTGGCTTGCCTTCAGCGGCTGGCCGAGTGGCGCTTGCGTAAAGCGCGCGAGCGGGATAGCGCGGTGAATTTTGTCGTGCGTGAAGAGAACCTGTGGCAGGTGGCGCGCTTTATGCCCGCATCGCTGGGCGAGCTGGATTCGCTGGGGCTGAGCGGCCCGGAAATTCGCTATCATGGCAAAACGCTGCTGGCGATGGTTGAGCAAACTAAATACTTGACTGACGAAGCCTGTCCGGCGCCGGTGATTAATTTGATCGAGTATCCGGGATATAAAAAAGCGTTTAAAGATATTAAAGCGATGGTACAGCGCGCCGGCGAACGTAGTGGATTATCAACCGAGCTGTTGGCGTCGCGGCGTCAGATTAACCGGCTGCTTAACTGGCACTGGAAATTAAACGGACGAAATGCTGAACCAGAAATGCTGTCAGGCTGGCGCAATGATTTATTCGGTGATGAACTGCGGGTTATTCTTCAGGGATATTAATCGCCATCTGCGGCAATTAAGCTCAAGACGAGTCGTCTTTCCCCCGCGATATCACTTTTCAGCGATAAGCCCCCCCCCGGAAATAAGCCGGGGGGTGCGAGCGGAAGAATCATTTGGGCGTATCTTCCACTTCCGGCAATGTGACGTTCAGTTCCAGCACGGAAATATCATCTCCTTTTTGCTCTAACTGAACATTGACCATTTCAGGATCTATCTGTACATATTTACAGATAACCTCAAGAATATCCCGCTTTAATTGCGGCAGATAATGGGGTTCGCTATCTCCCCGGCGTCGCTCCGCGACAATAATTTGCAGCCGTTCCTTGGCAATATTAGCCGTCGCTTTTTTACGGGACAGAAAGAAGTCGAGTAATGCCATAATTTATCCCCCAAAAAGGCGTTTAAGGAAACTTTTCTTCTCTTCTTCAACGAAGCGGAAGGGCCGCTCTTCGCCTAACAGCCGATCCACCGTATCCGCATAGGCTTTACCTGCATCGGCGGCGTCATCGAGAATAACCGGCTCGCCCTGGTTGGACGCGCGCAGCACTGACTGATCTTCAGGGATCACGCCCAGCAGAGGGATGCGCAGAATCTCCAGCACGTCTTCCATGCTCAGCATATCGCCGCGGCTGACCCGACCTGGATTATAGCGGGTTAACAGCAGGTGCTCTTTAATCGGCTCTTCCGAACGTTCCGCCCGGCGCGATTTCGACGACAGGATGCCAAGAATCCGGTCGGAGTCGCGTACGGAAGAAACCTCGGGGTTGGTGGTGATAATGGCTTCATCGGCAAAATACAGCGCCATCAGCGCCCCGGTTTCGATCCCTGCCGGCGAATCACAGACGATGAAATCAAATTCCATTGCGTGCAGGCCGTCCAACACTTTTTCAACCCCTTCGCGGGTAAGGGCATCTTTATCACGGGTTTGCGACGCAGGCAAAATATAGAGGTTATCGGTGCGTTTATCTTTTATCAGCGCCTGATTTAACGTCGCATCACCTTGAATAACATTAACAAAATCATAAACCACCCGGCGCTCACATCCCATGATCAGGTCGAGGTTACGCAGACCGATGTCAAAATCGATGACAACCGTCTTTTTTCCTTTCTGGGCTAAACCGGTAGCAATGGCCGCGCTTGAAGTGGTCTTGCCAACGCCCCCTTTACCCGATGTAACAACAATGATGCGTGCCATAAATGTTTCCTTGTCAAAGGGCTTAGTCTAAAGGTTGTATGTTCAATACATTGTACAGCAGGTTCAGGTTGATCCTGACTGCCTGTCCGGAATAAGAAGCGGGTATCTGATCGCTTAGCCAGTAACGGCCGGCAATGGATACCAACTCTGCGGCCAGATGCGTGCAAAAAATCTGGCTTTGCACATCGCCGGAAACGCCCGCCAGGGCACGGCCACGCATCATGCCGTAAATATGAATATTACCGTCAGCGATAACTTCCGCGCCGGCGCTGACGCCGTTGGTGATAATCAGATCGCTGTTCCGGGCATAAATCTGCTGGCCGGAACGAACAGGCGTATTAACGACTTTGGTTTTCACCACGGAAGGGGGCGCGACGACAGGGTCGAGCGCCCGACGTTGCGCTTTCCCTTCACTTAACAGAGGCAACCCGGCCTGGGTAATCGCCTGTTTTAACTGTGGGTCTTTGCATCCGCTGATGCCGACGACGCGCAGTCCTGTCGATGAAATAGCCTGTTGTAATTTTATCCAGTCGGTTTCCGCCGTGAGGGCGGCGACATTAATGACAACAGGGGCATTCTTCAGAAAAGCCGGCGCTTGCTCAATCTTTTCCTGTAATGCCTGATAAATTACCTCGGGTTGGGAATCATGCAAATGAACAACCGATAAGGTAAAGCTGCTGCCTTTTAGCTCAATTGGCGTTTGTGACATCTATCCTGACTCAGTTTCAGCATCTTTTAATCCCTAGAGTAACATTTGAGGCATGATATTCCAGAGCGCTGTAAGCATGTTATAGTCACAATTATATACAGGCAAGACGCCATTCTCATTAAATAGAGTAAAAAAAATGTTTTGTGTGATCTATCGAAGTTCCAAACGCGATCAAACCTATCTTTATGTCGAAAAAAAAGACGATTTTTCCCGCGTGCCGGAAGAATTGATGAAGAGTTTCGGTAAGCCGCATTTAGCGATGTTATTGCCGCTGGACGGCAGCAAGAAATTGGTCAATGCCGATATTGAAAAAGTTAAACAGGCGATCAAGGAACAGGGTTTTTATCTACAGGTTCCGCCGCCGCCGGAAAATTTATTAAAGACGATCTTATAAATGTAAAAAAACAATACCGGGGTATATTTTCGGATAATTCCCCAAAGGTAATATCCCTGATTTTATCATGCCGGACAGAAATCCAGTGTTTAAAACCGGGTTTTGCTGCAAATGACGTTGATCGCCGGGACATTTGCGCGTCAGCGGCCGCCGTGTGAAACCGGTGAACGGCGGCGGGGCGAAAAGGTCGGCGCATCGATCGCCGTCGATCCAATGCCCGCCGCCGTAAAATACGCGTCGCAGTTAGCGGTCGGCGTCATCTCCCCGGCCAATTTTATGCCGATGCCGTCGTCCAACTATCTGGCCGGCGTCGACAACATGACGGCATCCTGAGACCGGTTGAGAAAATCCACAGCGGTAAGGCCGTCGACGCGTCAGCCTGAATGGCGTTATTTAATGTAATGGACGTGCCGACAGATTTCCTCCACGATCTCATCACGTTTTTCCGCAAATAATTTTTTATTTTCCTCTATCAGATTATTCCCCGCGGTATCAATGGATACAATTAATGGGCCGAAATTTTTCACCCGGCAAACCCATAATGATTCAGGCATGCCTAATTCCATCCAATGGACTTCTTCTATTTCCTCAACCTGCGTGGCCGCTAATACTGCGCATCCCGCGGGAAATATTGCATGTAAGGCTTTATGCGCGATACAGCCTTGTTCGGTATTCGGCCCCATGCCGCCTTTGCCGACGATGAGTTTTACGCCGGTTGCGGCAATAAAATCTTTTTCGTATTTTTCCATCCGCATACTTGTCGTCGGGCCGACGGAAACCATTTCCCACTTGTCGCCGTTTTTCCTGACGATAGGTCCGGCATGAAATATCGCTTTACCCTGCAAATCAATCGGCAATTCACGTTTTGCTTCAATTAGACGGCGATGACAAACATCACGGCAGGTCACAAGGGTGCCATTAAGGTAAATCACATCGCCGGCTTTGATATCAGCCAAATCTTCATCTTTGATGGGCGTAGTTAATACCTTGTTCATAGCGAAGCCCCCCGATGAGAAATATTTTCATAGGTCATATCCGCGTGAATCAATAATGTTCCCCGGCGATGCGCCCAGCAGCCGGTAGAAACCGCTACGCCGATGGTTGAAGGATGACGGGCGGCGGACTCTATATGAACGCCCATAACGGATGTTTTGCCGGTCAGCCCTTGAGGACCGATACCCAGTTGGTTCAACCCGTCTTCCAGCCTTTTTTCCAGTTCGGCTGCTTTGGGGTTGGCGTGATGCGTGCCGATGGGCCTTAAGATGGCTTTGCGGGAAAGTACGGCGGCGGTTTCTACCGAGGTGGCGATGCCGACGCCGACCAGCACCGGAGGACAGGCATTAACGGCTAACGTTGAGATATTTTCAAAGACGAACTTGACCACGCCTTCATAACCTTCGGACGGCATCAGCACCTTTGAACGGCCTGGCAAAGTACAGCCGCCGCCCGCCATATACACTTCAATTTCGGCCTGATTGCCGTCAGGAATTAAATCCCAGGTCACCCAGGGAACGCCCGATCCGGTATTAGTCGTGGTATTGAATTCATCAAAAATCTCGACGGCGTTGTGACGAAGCGGCGCTTTTATCGTCGCGGTTTCAACGGCTGTTTTTAAAATAGATTGTAATTCGGCTAATAAGGGAAAACGCGTACCGGCCTTGACGAAAAACATAATTTCGCCGGTATCCTGGCAGGCGGGTCGATTCAGCGCTATGGCTTTTTCCATATTCTCGAACATCGTGTCATAGATGGTTTTTGCCATCCCCTCATTTTCTATCTTGCGTAATGCCGCTAATTTTTTAACGACATCGTTCGGCATGCGGGTTGAAATCATGGCGGTAAACCGGGCGATAATATCGGTCAGCTTTTCCACATTTTGATATTTATCTTGTTGTCGGATCATTGACATGCTCCAGTATGAATAATCGCGGGTAGGTTGTGCTATTAATGGCTATTTTTATCAAAGGTCATCAGCAAGCTAACACAAAGTGTGTGGTTTATCGGTGAATGGAAGTATGAATATAGGATTCACGATTCATGAAGTCAGAATTTATCTACGCTATAAGCGACTTAGCTTGATTCGACGGTGGTTGCTCGATTTATCCAACGGCATGAGTTAACCATGATGGAACAATTTTTTGATGTTTGATTTACCTGGCGATGGCGGATAAACAATACCGCGTGACAGGTTTCACATAAGCGGATTTTGTCATGTTATTTTAAATAACCATGAATTACGGTCTGTGGCATAACCTTTCCTGCGCAGGATAACGTTTTTGATGAACAGCCGATTTCCCATTCCCAAAGATTTGCAGGTATTGACTACGGTGGTTGATAAAGGCAGCCTTGCCGCCGCCGCGGATGAGTTAGGGCAAACGCCTGCTTTTGTCACTAAACGGATACAGTTTTTAGAAAATCAACTGGGGGTGAAACTATTGCACCGCTCGTCGCACGGCATCGCGTTGACGGATATCGGTAAGCTGGTATACCAACGCGGCGGCGATATCCTTGAGCAGTTGCAGAGCTTGCTTGACGCCGTCTCTCAGGTGAAGACCGAACCGAAAGGGCTGGTTCGTATCGGGTGCAGTTTCGGCTTCGGGCGTAATTATATTGCGCCGGCGATTACGCAGCTTATGGAGCAATACCCGGAGTTGCAGATACATTTTGAACTCTTTGACCGGCAAATTGATTTGCATAAAGACAATATCGATCTTGATATCCGCATTAACGATGACATCGCCGACAGTTGTATCGCCCGGCTTCTAACCAAAAACCAACGCATACTTTGCGCTTCGCCGCAATATATACGCCAGCGGGGAGTGCCGGCGTCGCTCGCCGAATTACAACAACATGACTGTTTGATCACGAAAGAACGCGATCAAACCGTGGGGGTTTGGGAATTGGAGAACGAGCAAGGGCGGAAGTCGGTAAAGGTGTCCGGCCATTTATCTTCCAATAGCGGGGAAATTGTTCTGCGCTGGGCTCTTGAGGGGAAAGGAATTATGTTACGCTCTCTGTGGGATATCGCCCCGTTGCTTAAAGATGGCTCATTAATCAGAGTATTGCCGGCATATGCGCAAAGTGCCAATATCTGGGCGGTGTACCAGACGCCATTATATGCGTCTGCAAAGCTCCGGGCCTGCGTCGAACATTTTGCTCGCTATTGTCGGCAACAGAAATTTTGATGTTTGCTTTCGCGGCGGTGTAGATTGGCGTAGCGTCGGCTGATGAGATTCAGGGGCGTTTGGCGCCGGCATGCGAAAAACTGATTTGTCCAAACGTCCGGATGGCTTTGTTATCGGCATCGGCTGATAACCGCGACGGAACCTAATGTTAAATGATGACGCTTGTCGCGATTTCATGGCGATAAGGGGAATTTTACCCCACTGACGGGGCAGGAGATGATTCATGTATCAACACAGAGACTGGCAGGGCGCGCTGCTCGACTTCCCGGTGAATAAAGTGGTGTGCGTCGGCAGCAACTATTCGGCGCATATCAAGGAAATGGGGAACGCTACGCCAGCGGAGCCGGTGCTATTCATTAAACCTGAAACCTCGCTGTGCGATTTGCGTCAACCCGTGGCTATTCCAAAAAACCTGGGCGCCGTTCATCATGAAGTCGAACTGGCGGTACTGATCGGCACGCCGTTAAAACAAGCCACTGAAGAGCGCGTAGCGCGCGCGATCGCGGGCTATGGCGTCGCGCTGGATTTGACCCTGCGCGACTTGCAGTCTCAATTCAAAAAGGCAGGGCAGCCGTGGGAAAAAGCGAAAGCGTTCGACGGTTCCTGTCCCATCTCCGGTTTTATTCCGGTAGCCGAATTCGGCGACCCGCAGCAGACCGATCTGGGCGTGAAGGTGAATGAGGAAGTTCGCCAGCAGGGGAATACCCGTGACATGATTACGCCGATCCTGCCATTGATTGCCTACATGAGCCGTTTCTTTACTCTGCGGGCCGGAGACATTATCCTGACCGGCACGCCACAGGGCGTAGGGCCGATTCAATCCGGCGATATGCTGAAAATCACCATCAACGATCGCACGCTGAACACCCGCATTATCTGAATGTCGCGCCGCCCGTTCCGACAAGAACGGGCGGTAACCGTTGTCTCCGTCAGCTAAACCCGCTATACAGAGCATCCAATAGAATTAACCGGAAAGAAAAATGACTGAACGCCCTTTTTGGCAGCAAAAAACGTTGTCTGAAATGACTGACGACGAATGGGAGTCGCTGTGCGATGGCTGCGGTCAGTGCTGTTTGAATAAACTGATTGATGAAGATACGGAAGAAATTTACTTCACCAACGTAGCCTGTAATCAGTTGAATATAAAGAGCTGTCAATGCCGTAATTATGCTCGTCGCTTCGAGTATGAGCCGGATTGCATCAAACTCACGCGGGAAAACTTGCTGACCTTTGACTGGCTGCCCTCGACCTGCGCTTATCGTCTGATCCATGAGAAAAAGGGACTGCCTTCATGGCATCCGCTGCTCACGGGATCGAAAGCGGCGATGCACGGCGAGCGTATTTCCGTTCGGCATATCGCCGTGCGCGAAAGCGAAGTGGTTGACTGGCAGGACCATATTCTGAACAAGCCCGAGTGGGCCAGATAACCACTCATTTGCGCCGGGTTTCCGCCTGATATTTTTTGATGGTTATCACAGCGTATGAAGTATGCAGGCGCCGGTGTTTTCCGGCCTGCGTCACATATTTATTTTAAACCTGTCGGCTTTAGCCCGATAAGCCAAAGTCGGCTTGCTTTCCCGATGTGAAAATCCGGGGGTGTTGTATACTTTGAATACAGCAATGGACGGATAAAAGGGGGGGCAGATGATTAACTTTGAAAAGATGATTCTAGGCTACAGCGATCAGTACGCTGATTTTGCTGCTTCCACGATAGCATTCATGGAAAGCCAGAAAAAACAGATTAATGCTGAGGAAAT
Organism: Brenneria sp. g21c3; assembly: GCF_040240345.1. Classification (NCBI taxonomy): domain Bacteria; kingdom Pseudomonadati; phylum Pseudomonadota; class Gammaproteobacteria; order Enterobacterales; family Pectobacteriaceae; genus Brenneria; species Brenneria sp. g21c3. Next base: position 168,258 of record NZ_JBEIAB010000003.1, read on the forward strand.
TTCGAAAAATATCCCGCCGGAGAAAAGGCAGTATTTCAAAGAAAGATTGAATCATTACAGGGATATTTACGGACCGCAGCAATAACCGACGGATAATAAAACCCGGGTTGACTCTCCCGGGTTTTTTTGTGCTTACTCGCTGACTTTTCAGCGACTGAAAAGATCGCGACGCTTCGGACGAAAGGGCTGTGCGATCAATACCAGCACGCCGACCAACAGGTAGGCCGCGAAGATACCGATCAGCCACTGCGGCATTTCCAGCGACAGAAACTGCCATTGGCGATCGGCACAGTCGCCAGTAGCGTTGAAAACGGCGGGGAGCCATTTTTCCAGCGGCAGCCATGACGGGAAACTGACAAAAAAGTCGCAGGTCGTAAAGGGAGACGGATGAAGCTGTATATTGGTGTGCTCCCAGGCCAGACGCAGCCCTTCAAACGCGCTGTATAGCCAAAGCGCGATGGCGGGATAACGCAGCAGACCGGCTGGCGCAATGGCGCCCAGCAACCCGGCGCCCATAACGCCAAAGAGCGCGCAGCGCTGATAAATGCAAAGCACGCAGGGCTTTAGTAGCATTACATGCTGGAAATAAAGGGCGACCAATTCCAAAATCAAGGCTGTCAATGCCAGTAACAACCAGGCACCGCGCCCGCGTGAGCAACGGTTAAGAAATCGCAACATAACAAGTATTCCATGCTAAAAATGATCGAGTCAGCAGTGTAAACCGAATCGGCTTCACCACCATCTTTTCACTGTGCAAAACACCGTAGGTATTTATTTGATTCTCTTCTTTATTCAGCAATGGTTCAACCGTCGTTCATCTGAAGTGGGCCTTTGAGGGGCGATTTTGCATCGCAGGATCTACTATACACGATTGCCATCGCGAATGACTGCCGGATATGCTGCGTGTCGGCGCGGCGTGACTTATGGCGCGGTATTTTAATAATCCGTCAAAGTATATCGATATCGCGATCCGCGGCGTTGTCGGCAGTCACAATTTTATCTTGAATTTATTTCGTGTATGGCCGCGGCGCTATATCATGCCTGGTTCATCTGGTATGATGAGTTCGGCTTTTATCGGTAAATATCGCTACGGAATATCAACTCATGGTCATAAAGGCGCAAAGTCCGGCTGGATTCGCGGAAGAGTATATTATTGAAAGTATATGGAATAACCGCTTCCCGCCGGGGTCGATTTTGCCGGCGGAAAGAGAACTTTCCGAACTGATTGGCGTGACGCGCACCACGTTGCGGGAAGTGCTACAGCGTTTAGCGCGTGACGGCTGGTTAACCATTCAGCATGGCAAACCGACAAAAATCAATAACTTCTGGGAAACGTCGGGGCTGAATATTCTGGAAACGCTGGCTCGCCTCGATCACGACAGCGTCCCGCAACTTATCGATAATCTCCTGTCTGTGCGTACGAACATTGCCGCCATTTTTATCCGGACCGCGTTGCGGCGCCATCCGGAAAAGACGCATGACGTATTAAAGCAAACCGAATCCGTGGACGATGACGCGGACGCCTTCGCGCAGCTTGATTACAACGTACTCCACGGTCTGGCGTTTGCGTCCGGTAATCCGATTTACGGTCTGATTCTGAACGGGCTGAAAGGCATGTATCTGCGCGTCGGGCGTTACTACTTTTCCAATCCCGCAGCGCGCAAGCTGGCGCTGGATTTTTATGGTCGGCTGGGAACCTTGTGCCGGGATGGATTGTATGAGCAGGTTCTGGATGTCGTTCGGCATTACGGTAAAGAAAGCGGCGCTATCTGGCACAGCATGCGCAGCGCTATTCCACAGGATATTGCGGAAATCCGGCGCTAAAAATAAAGGGTATTCAGCCCGTCGCCTGAATACCCCGATGAAATACCTCGACCTTCCCCTCTGCGTCTGAAGCAAGCGCATTCATTACGCGGGGTTGTTTCGCGGCGGACAGCGCTCCAGCAGGTCGACGCTGCCATCGTCGTTCGCCTGTTCCATGAATACCTCGAATCCCCACAAACGATGGACATGTTTCATCACTTCATGACTACTTTTATCCAGCGGCGCACGGTTATGCGGAATATAACGCAGCGTTAAGGAGCGATTACCGCGTAAGTCGACGTTCCAAACCTGGATGTTAGGTTCAAGATAGCTCAGGTTGTACTGTGCGGATAACTCCTCGCGGATTAAGCGGTAGCCTTCTTCGTCATGGATCGCCGCGATTTCGAGATAGTTATTGCTATCGTCGTCAAGCACGGTAAACAGGCGGAAATCCCGCATCACTTTCGGCGACAGGAACTGGCTGATGAAACTTTCATCTTTAAAATTCTGCATCGCGAAATGAAGCGTATCCAGCCAGTCTTTACCGGCGATCTCCGGGAACCAGTAGCGATCTTCTTCCGTCGGATCCTGACAGATGCGCTTGATGTCCTGGAACATCGCAAAGCCCAGCGCATAAGGGTTGATCCCGCTATAGTAGGGGCTGTTGTACGGCGGTTGGTAAATCACATTGGTGTGGCTATGCAGGAATTCCAGCATGAAACGCTCGGAAACCCGGCCTTCATCGTATAAATGATTAAGAATGGTGTAGTGCCAGAATGTGGCCCATCCCTCATTCATCACCTGCGTCTGTTTTTGCGGATAAAAATACTGGCTGACCTTACGCACAATGCGCAGAATTTCACGTTGCCAGGGCTCCAGCAGCGGCGCGTTCTTCTCCATAAAATAAAGCAGATTTTCCTGCGGTTCCTGCGGGAAGCGGCGGGTACGTTCATGCGCAACGTCTGGTTCGCGGCGGGGCAGCGTTTTCCACAGATCGTTGACCTGGCTTTGCAGGTAAGCCTCGCGGCTCTTCTGCCGTGATTTCTCCTCTTCCAACGATATTTTCTGCGGACGTTTGTAACGATCCACGCCATAGTTCATCAGGGCGTGGCATGAATCCAGCAGACGTTCAACCTCTTCCACGCCATAGCGCTCTTCACACTGCGCAATATACTGCCGTGCGAAGATCAGATAATCGACAATCGAGCCGGCATCGGTCCAACTGCGGAACAGATAGTTGCCTTTGAAGAACGAGTTATGTCCGTAGCAGGCATGCGCCATCACCAGCGCCTGCATGGGCATGGTGTTTTCTTCCATCAGATAAGCGATACAGGGATCGGAGTTGATGACGATTTCGTACGCCAATCCTTGTTGCCCATGTTTGTAGCGCTGCTCGGTCTCGATGAATTTTTTGCCGAATGACCAGTGAGAATAGTTAATCGGCATACCTATGCTGGAATAAGCATCCATCATTTGCTCAGAGGTAATCACTTCGATTTGATGAGGATAGGTGTCCAGACGATAAAGTTTCGCTACCCGATCTATTTCATCAAGATAGACCTGCAATAGCTCAAACGACCAGTCTGGCCCGTCATCCAGGCGATTGGTTTTCTTTACCGGGTTATCAGTCGATATAGCCATCAGCGCGCCCCTTACGTGATCGGCCTGCACAAAATCGTACAGACACTATTAATCGTAGCTCAATCTGATAAAAGTGACGTAAAAACGGTAGGTTGGCCGAAAAGATTTACAGAATCGGTATTCATAATATGACGTTATTACGGCGCGCGAACAATAGATAAATGCTATATCTACGCCTGATGACAATTTACGCCTAAATGCTAGAGTAGCCTTTTGTTCCAATATATAAACAGTTAGCCAGCATATTACATGGTCAGTCGGAATCATAAGTGGGAGATAACTAAGCATGCGGGTTGCTATTCTGGGAAGTGGCGTTATTGGCGTGAGTACCGCCTGGTATCTGGCGCAAGCAGGACATGACGTGACCGTGATCGATCGACAGCCGGAGCCTGCGCTTGAAACCAGCGCCGGCAACGCGGGGCAGATCTCGCCGGGTTATTCCGCTCCCTGGGCGGCGCCGGGCATACCGTTGAAAGCCGTCAAGTGGCTATTTCAACGCCACGCGCCGCTGGCCATCCGGCCAGACTTTTCGACTGAACAGTTGGGATGGATGTGGCAGATGCTGCTGAATTGCGACAGCCGGCACTATAAAGTCAATAAGGCCCGGATGGTCAGACTGGCCGAATACAGTCGGGATTGCTTACAGGCGCTGCGACAGAAAACCGCTATTCAATACGAGGGGCGACAGGGCGGCACGCTGCAATTGTTTCGCACCGAGCAACAGTATGAAAACGCGGTGCGCGATATTGCGGTGTTAAAGGAGGCGGGCGTTCCGTATCAATTGCTGGAGAAACATCAGTTATCGACGGTCGAGCCGGCGCTGGCCGACGTGACGGATAAGCTCACCGGCGGTCTGCGCCTGCCGAATGATGAAACCGGCGATTGTCAGCTGTTCACCCGCCATCTGGCAACAATGGCCGCGCAGGCCGGCGTGGTATTCCGGTTCGGTCAGGAAGTCAGTCGGCTACAGGTTGAGGGGCAACGGGTAACCGGCGTGCAATGTCGCGATGAAACGATAACGGCGGACGCCTACGTCATGGCCTGCGGCTCCTACTCGGCGGGGCTGTTGCGCCATTGGTTCTCTATTCCGGTGTATCCGCTGAAAGGCTATTCGCTGACCATTCCGCTGACGAATGAAGCGGCGGCGCCGGTTTCCACGGTACTGGACGAAACCTATAAAGTGGCCGTCACGCGTTTTGATCAGCGTATTCGCGTCGGCGGAATGGCGGAAATCGTCGGTTTCAATACCGGGTTGAATGCAAAGCGCAGAGCGACCCTGGAGATGGTGGTGCGCGACCTCTACCCGAACGTGGGGCCGATTGAGCAGGCGACGTTCTGGAGCGGATTGCGCCCGATGACGCCGGACGGCACGCCGTTGGTCGGCCGTTCTCCGCTGAACAATCTTTATCTGAATACCGGCCACGGCACGTTAGGCTGGACGATGGCCTGCGGTTCCGGACAATTGCTGGCCGACATTATTTCAGGTAACGCGCCGGCGATTCAATACGATGATTTATCCGTATTCCGTTACGCCAAAGTTTAATTCCGGGGCAGCTCGGTAAGGCTGCCTTGCAACCCACGGGTTAATAACCTTGCCCGCAAGGCCAGCAAACCCGCGCATAGCATGACTATTGCCAGCGATATCTTCGCCGGCAGCGGTAACGCCATCGCCGCCAGTCCCAGCGCCGCGCCGCCGGCCATCTGAATAAAGCCGGCCAGCGCCGAGGCGATCCCGGCTTCATTCGAGTAGGCTTCCAGCGCGTAGCTGGTGGCGGGGCCGATAAGAAACGCCAGCCCGGCGCAGGCCAGCGCGACCGGCAGCATATAGCTCGGCCAGGTATTCTGTAGCTGGGGCGGCAGCAGGGCCACGCCGGCAATCAGACTCAGCGCCCCTGCGCCCATCAACAGGCTTCCCACGCTCAGGCATCGCGGCCGGCCGACTTTTCGGATAATCCGGTTGGCGAAGAAGCTGACCAGCATGATCCAGAGGCCATTGGCGCCGAAGGCCAATGAAAACTGTAATGGGGTTAACCGGGCCTGATTCATCAATACCACGGAAGAGAAGGTCACATAGGTCAGCGCCATGCCCATGGCGCCCGCATTAACCAAGGTGAAGCCTAAAAAGCGGGGATTGGATAGAAGGCGCGTATATTGACGCAGCGGTAACGAACGGGTCGGCAACGTTGAGTCCGGCCGGGTTTCCGGCAGGAAAAAAAAGGTTAACAGCAACACGATCGCGCTGTAGCCCGACAGAAACCAAAAGGGCGCGCGCCAGCCGAACATTTCCGCCAGAAGTCCGCCGATCAACGGCGCCAGGGCCGGGACTATATTCAGCGTTCCGTTAAGAAAACCAAAGGCGCGCGCGGCATCGTCGCCATTCAGCCTGTCGCGTACGCAACTGGAAATCGCCACGCCGGTGCAGCAGACCGCGACGCCCTGAAAAAGTCGGGATAGTACGAAAATGGTCGCATCGGATGCCAATGCCGCCATCATCGCCCCGATGATGTAGAGCGTTACGCCGGCCAACGCCAGCGGACGGCGGCCGTACATATCCACCAGCGGGCCGGTGACCAACTGGCCGAGTCCCATGACCATAATGAAAAGCGCGATGGTTGACTGAATCAGCGCTTCGCCGCTATTCAACCCCTGAGCGATGGCGGGAATCAGCGGTAAATAAATATCGATCCCCAGCGGCCCCAGCAATACCAGCGTCAGCAAGAGAAAAACAAATTTTTGCATGAGAAAACAGAATACTGAATGGACGTTGCCGCTAGGGTAATGTCCGGCGGGAGGGAATGAAAGCGTTATATTTGTGACGGTGTAACGATATCAAAACGCGATCGGCCTTGTGCGGGGAACAGCTTGCCGCGTTATTGCTGGAGCGAAAGGGATCCGTTAGCATAAAATCAGCCAGGGAAAGGTGTTAACTGGCTGATTTATATCATGCTAATGGCCAACGGTTTGCTTGCGGAACAGTTCTCTGAATACCGGATAGATGTCATCCGGATCGCGAATATGCTGCATGGCGAAATTATCAAACTCATCATGCAACATCTCATACTCACGCCATAACGTTTGATGCGAGCGCCGGGTGATTTCAATATAGCTGTAATAGCGCACGATGGGCAGCAGCTGATTCGCCAGGATCTGGTGGCACAACGGTGAATCGTCGGCCCAGTTATCGCCGTCCGAGGCCTGTGCCGCATAGATATTCCATTGCGCCGGATCGTAACGCTCGTGTACCACTTCTTCCATCAGCTTCAATGCGCTGGAGACAATGGTGCCGCCCGTTTCCTGCGAATAGAAAAACTCTTGCTCATCAACCTCTTTCGCCTGGGTATGGTGACGAATATAGACCACCTCGACGTTTTTATAACTTCTGCTGAGAAACAGATAGAGCAGAATATAAAAGCGCTTGGCCATATCTTTGGTGGCCTGATCCATCGAGCCTGAAACATCCATCAGACAGAACATCACCGCCTGACTGGAAGGTTCGGGCCGCCGCTCGTAGTTTTTGTAGCGAAGGTCGAACGTATCGATAAACGGCACGCGGGCAATCTTCTGACGCAGTTCAGCGATATCCTGACGCAGCCGTTCTTCCTCCAGCAACTGAACCGGCTCGCTATGCTCCAGTTGCTCCAGCGTTTCTTCCAGCGCGTGCAGCTCCCTGCGTTTCCCCGCGGTCATCGCCATACGGCGGGCCAGGGAGTTTTGCAACGAGCGCACGACGCTGATGTTGGCGGGAACGCCGTTAGCCGTATAACCCGCACGATGCGTTTTGTACTCGGTAAGCTGGCGGTGCTGCGTTTTTTTCAGATTCGGCAGCGCCAAATCCTCAAACAGCAGATCCAGATATTCATCCTTGGAAATCTGGAAGACGAATTCATCCTGACCCTCGCCATCTTTGCTGGCATCGCCCTGACCGGAACCGCCGCCGCCACCTCCTTGTGGCCGCTCGACGCGATCGTTCTGTACAAAATGATCGTTCCCCGGATGGACGCGGTGGCGTCGTCCGCCGCGTCCCTGATGAAACATCGGTTCGTTGATGTCCCCATTGGGAATTGAGACGGACTCTCCACTTTCGATATCAGTCACCGAACGCTTGTTAATGGCCTCGGCAATCGACTGTTTTATTTGCGACTTGTAACGGCGCAGAAAGCGCTGGCGGTTCACCATGCTTTTGTTCTTGCCGTTTAGCCGTCGATCAATGAAATAGGCCATACTTCCCCCACGCGACATTACCAACGTCATGCATCATTATGATGATTTCCTCACCCGCAGATACCATTCGCACAGCAAACGTACCTGTTTGCGGGTGTAGCCTTTCTCCATCATACGATCGACGAAGTCATCATGTTTCTTCTGTTCATCCGTTGAGGTTTTGGTATTAAACGAAATCACCGGCAATAGCTCTTCGGTGTTGGAGAACATTTTCTTCTCGATCACCGTCCGCAATTTCTCGTAACTGGTCCAGTTCGGATTGCGGCCGTTGTTGTTGGCGCGGGCGCGCAAAACAAAATTGACGATTTCGTTGCGGAAATCCTTGGGATTACTGATACCCGCCGGTTTCTCGATTTTTTCCAGCTCGGCATTGAGCGATTCCCGGTCAAACAATTGGCCGGTATCCGGGTCGCGATACTCCTGATCCTGGATCCAGAAGTCTGCATAGGTGACATAACGATCAAAGATGTTTTGTCCGTATTCAGAGTAGGATTCCAGATAGGCGGTTTGAATCTCTTTGCCGATGAATTCCGCGTACTTGGGCGTCAGATATCCCTTCAGGTGCTCAAGATATTTTTCCGCCTGTTCTTGCGGGAACTGTTCGCGCTCAATTTGTTGCTCCAGCACGTAGAACAGATGTACCGGGTTGGCGGCCACTTCACTGTGATCGAAGTTAAATACCCGGGAAAGTATCTTAAAGGCGAAACGGGTTGAAAGGCCGTTCATGCCTTCGTCCACGCCCGCGTAATCGCGATATTCCTGATAAGACTTCGCTTTCGGGTCGGTATCTTTCAGGCTTTCTCCGTCATAAACGCGCATCTTGGAATAAATGCTGGAGTTTTCCGGTTCTTTCAAGCGCGACAAAATCGAGAAGCGGGCCAGCGTTTCCAGCGTGCCGGGGGCGCAAGGCGCATGAGAGAGCTCGCTGTGGTTTAGCAGCTTGTCATAGATCTTGACCTCTTCGGAAACACGCAGGCAATAAGGCACCTTCACGATGTAGACACGGTCGAGGAACGCCTCATTGTTTTTGTTGTTGCGGAATTGCACCCATTCCGATTCATTGGAGTGGGCCAGAATAATGCCGTTGAACGGCAGAGCGGCGATGCCTTCCGTACCGTTGTAGTTGCCTTCCTGCGTCGCGGTCAGCAGCGGGTGCAGCACCTTGATAGGCGCCTTGAACATTTCCACGAACTCCATAATACCCTGGTTGGCCCGGCACAGCGCGCCGGAGTAACCGTAGGCGTCGGGGTCGTTCTGGGCGTAATGTTCCAGCTTACGGATATCCACTTTCCCGACCAACGCCGAAATATCCTGATTGTTTTCGTCCCCGGGTTCGGTTTTGGCAATCGCCACCTGCGCCAGGATGGACGGCCATACCTTGATGACCTTGAATTTCGTGATGTCGCCGCCGAACTCCTGAAGACGCTTGGCCGCCCACGGCGACATGATGGTGCCCAGATAGCGCCGCGGTATGCCATACTCTTTCTCAAGAATCGCCGCGTCTTCCTGTGGATTGAACAGACATAACGGGTGATCGTTAACCGGACTACGTTCGCCGTTCGCGCTGAGAATATAAATAGGGACGCGCTGCATCAGCACTTTCAGGCGTTCCGCCAGCGAGGATTTACCCCCGCCGACCGGTCCCAGCAGATACAGGATTTGTTTCTTCTCCTCCAATCCTTGCGCGGCGTGTTTCAGGTAAGACACGATTTGCTCTATGGCGTCTTCCATACCATAGAACTCTTCGAAAGCAGGATAACGAGCAATGATCCGGTTTGAAAACAAACGGGATAGGCGCGACTCATGGGCGGTATCCACCATCACGGGTTCACCGATGGCCATTAGCAATCGTTCAGCAGCGTTGGCATACGCACTCCGATCCTGCTGACAGATAGTAAGGAATTCCTGCAATGTGAACTCTTCATCCTTGGCAGCGTCATAGCGCTGACGGTAGTGATCAAATATGTTCATAGCGATGCCCGTCCTTCGTCGATTAGCACAGATTAAGAGAGCGTGTAGAGTGCATACTGCCTATAATATTGCTCCCCGAAAGAAGAAATCCCCCTGAGTACAGCAACCCTTATGCCAACTTGTGGTATGAAGAGAATATCATGGTTTTACCCATTACCGCCGCCTCGGAAAAACTTCGCCTTCTGTATTAAAGCGTAGTTTGCATCCGTAAAATTTCCTCTACTCAGCGGAGATATTTTTAAGATATTTCAATGACTCACTTCTCGGCAATAACCTGTAATATCACGTGATGCGGCGGTCCGGGCCGCCTGGCGCCGCGGTTTGGGAAATAGAGATAATATTGCTATAAGTTATTCGATTATCTTATTTTTATTTAAACCAGGAACAGCGGTGAATCGCAGAGTCATCGTGTTTAACGCTGTTTGTCGAAACAGGAAACGAAAACCGTGAATAAATCGCAAATATTGCTGTCATCCGCCCTGGTATCGGCGCTCGCCGCCTTGCCGACCGCCTATGCCGCCGACGTATCCCTGGGATTAGGCGCGGCAGGGGCGACATCCGTTTATCGAGGCGACGATAACGCCGTTTATCCGTTGCCGATGCTGAATTACGAAAGCGAAAACGTCTATTTTCGTGGGTTGGGCGGCGGCTATTATTTATGGAATGACGGAGAAAATAAGCTGTCGCTGAGCGCGTATTACCTGCCGTTAGGGCTTAAACCGAGCGACAACGATGACGAACGGATGCGGCAATTGGATAAAAGACGCGGTACGCTGATGGCCGGGGCCGCCTATCGGCATATTGCCGATTGGGGCGAGATTCGCACCATTCTGTCTGGCGATACGCTGGATTACAGCAACGGCTTCCTCTGGGATACCGCCTATCTTTACCGCTTTACGGCGGGCGATCTGACGGTGGTGCCTGGGTTCGGCGTCACCTGGTTCAGCGAGAATATGAACCGCTATTATTATGGCGTCAGCCGCGGGGAGTCCGCCCGATCCGGTTTTGGCCGTTATCAGCCGGGCGATGGATGGTCGCCGTATGTCGAGTTGAGCGCCAACTATCAAATAAATCCAAGCTGGAGCGCCTGGGCCGTTGGCCGTTATACCCGGTTGTCGGATGAAGTGAAGGAGAGTCCGATTGTCGATAGCAGCTATAGCGCGGCGATGAGCGTCGGCGTGAGTTATCGGTTCTAAGGCAAATCGGTTCTTAAACGTGCATCCGATGCTCTAAAATGGGGCGTTGCTATTTGTTTGCCTTGTAATGGTGCGTTTGAAGACGCGCTCTCTTTTTCGGGAGGAAGACTGACCATGGCGATAAAAGAAGTCTGTTTTCCTGATGGCGCCACGGTGCCTGCTATCGGGCAGGGTACCTGGTTCATGGGGGAAAACCCACAGACAAAAGCGCAGGAAGTGAAAGCGTTGCAGGCCGGTATTGACCAGGGATTGATTCTGATCGATACGGCTGAAATGTATGCGGACGGCGGGGCGGAGCGGGTTGTCGGCGAGGCGATTCGCGGGCGGCGCGACGAAGTCTATCTGGTTTCCAAAGTTTATCCTCACAATGCGAGCGGCGAAAATGCGGTGAAAGCCTGTGAGCAGAGTCTGGAACGACTGCAAACCGATTATATCGATCTGTATTTGCTGCATTGGCGCGGCGGTATTCCATTGATGGATACTATCGCCGCCATGCAGGGGCTACAGCGGACGGGCAAGATTGGCCGCTGGGGCGTGTCCAACCTTGATACCGATGACATGCAGACGCTCTGGTCGCTGGAAGGCGGCCGGGAATGCATGACCGATCAGGTGCTTTACCATCTGGCGTCACGCGGAATAGAGTTTGATTTACTGCCCTGGTGTCGGCAACATCATGTACCGGTGATGGCATATTGTCCGATTGCCCAGGCGGGGCGGCTGCGCCATGGGTTGTTCACGCATCCTGTGATTAACTCAATCGCCCGACAGCATGGCGTCACGCCGGCTCAGGTGTTGCTCGCCTGGGTTATCCGTCAGCCTGAGGTGATCGCAATACCGAAAGCCGGTTCGGAACAGCATGTTAAAGAGAATGCGCAGGCGCTGGATATTGAGCTTAACGCGGATGAACTGCTCTTGTTGGATCAGGCTTTTCCAGCGCCGAAGCATAAACAGCCGCTGGATGTCGTGTAAGACGCGGAAAATCATGGCGTATGAACCTGGGTTCACACGCCATTTTTCATTATGCCGGCTTCTTGATGCGGATATGCGTGGCTAAACGGGCAGGGGACTGCACCGTTGCGTTTAACGTCCGATTAATCCGGGCCGTCTCCACGCAAACAAACGTTTTATAGCCCTCATCGGTCATATCGCTCATGGTATGGGATAATTCGGCGCCGGGATTCCATGCCACCACGTCGCTATAGTGGGTGTGCTGCACTTCAATCGTGCGTTGCAATTCCGGATCATTAATAACGCTAATATCCTGCGCGTGCGTGTAAATGCGATCGGTACGGCCGGTAAAGACCAGCTCCCCTTGTTGTTGGGAAACCTGACCCTGATTGACCTTGTCAATAAACCGCTCACCCAGTCCGCTGACGCTGATTTTGTCGATATCGCCAATTTGAAAATAGGTATGCAACGCGCTGGTCATGCTGTAGTCGCCGTGCGCTTCCAGCTCGACATGACAGGTTTTACCCAGCTTGAAGCGTGCGATAAGGGTAAATTCATGCGGCCAGGCCGCACGGGTTTGCGCCGAGTCGCGCAGCGTGAAAGCCAGCTCCACGCCCTGTTCGTCTTCGCTATGGGACGTGAACTCCCACGGCAGCAGACGGGCGAAGCCGTGGCTAGGTTGGGCAAACGGGCCAAACCAGGGGAAGCAGATAGGGATGCCGCCGCGAATCGCTACATGCTCGCTGAAGGCGGTATTCTCGCTCAGCCAGAGAACCGGCGCTTCATTCGCAGGTTGCCAGCTCAGCAGATGCGCGCCCTGTAAGGCGATAGCGGCGCGAACCTGAGGATGCTCAATCACGATCGCCGGCAGTTGTTCCAACTGTCGCTGGCTGATGGTCGGGGTAATCTGTTTGGTGATGGGAAGTTTGAAAATCTTGTCATTCATGATGTTGCCTATTTTGGTTGTTGTTAATCAGCAAGTAAAAAGGGCGGCCGGAGGCCGCCCTTCATCATTGAATCATCATTCGAACTTATTTGGAGATGTGCGCGATCAGATCCAGAACCTTGTTGGAGTAGCCGGTTTCGTTATCGTACCAGGAAACCAGTTTCACAAAGTTGTCGCTCAGCGCGATACCTGCTTTAGCGTCGAACACGGAAGTTTGTTTTTCACCGTTGAAATCGGTAGAAACAACGTCGTCTTCGGTGTAGCCCAGAACGCCTTTCAGTTCACCTTCTGAAGCTGCTTTGATAGCGGCACAGATTTCTTTGTAAGAAGCCGGTTTTTCCAGACGAGCGGTCAGGTCGACAACGGATACGTTCGGCGTAGGAACGCGGAACGCCATACCGGTCAGTTTACCGTTCAGTTCAGGAATAACTTTACCTACAGCTTTGGCTGCGCCGGTAGAAGACGGGATGATGTTCTGGGATGCGCCGCGGCCGCCGCGCCAGTCTTTGTGAGACGGGCCGTCAACGGTTTTCTGAGTTGCGGTGGTGGCGTGAACGGTGGTCATCAGCGCTTCAACGATACCGAAGTTGTCGTTGATGACTTTAGCCAGCGGCGCCAGGCAGTTAGTGGTACAAGACGCGTTGGAAACGATGTCCTGGCCAGCATAGGATTTGTGGTTAACGCCGATGACGAACATCGGGGTGCTGTCTTTGGACGGACCAGTCAGAACCACTTTTTTAGCGCCGGCGGTGATGTGTTTACGCGCGGTTTCGTCAGTCAGGAACAGACCGGTCGCTTCAGCAACCACGTCAACGCCCGCTTCGTTCCATTTCAGGTTAGCAGGGTCACGTTCTGCGGTAACGCGGATAGTTTTGCCGTTAACAACCAGATGGCCATCTTTAACTTCAACGGTGCCGTTGAAACGGCCATGAGTAGAGTCATACTTCAGCATGTACGCCATGTAATCGGCGTCCAACAGATCGTTGATTGCAACGATTTCGATGTCAGAACGCTCTTGCGCTGCGCGGAAAACAATACGGCCGATGCGGCCAAAACCGTTGATACCTACTTTGATAGTCATATATTCCACCAGATATTGGTTAGTGAATAAAAGGTTGGTTGTAAAATTACAAAAACCTTGCTGAGCGTCAAGCGGAATCGTGTCAATAGTTGCTGTAAGTCAATCCTATGACCAACCTTTGAACGAAATTCCACCTGACTCTGTAAATAAAGAACATTTAAGGCTGATATAGGGCGCTATGTATCATATAAAGCTCATTCCGCCTGAAATTGTGATGAATGTCACAATTAAATGCTCATCCTGTCCACGCTCATTATATTAAGCCAAAATGGCCTGTAAAGTTGTTAATTTTTTGTTATTATTAATGAATAACTTGATTGCCGACTGTGCCAGCGAGACCGTTATGATTAGCAAATCCTCTCAGCAAAGCGCCGCAGACGCGACGGAATTGACGGAAATACAACGCTATGTCACCCAGCAAAGCGGCACGGAGCCGCCTTTTTCCGGCAAGCTGCTGCATAACAAGCGCACCGGTATTTATCATTGCCTGTGTTGTCAGAAAGCGCTGTTCTATTCAGATAATAAATTTGACTCAGGCTGCGGCTGGCCAAGCTTCGATCAACCCGTATCGCCTGACGCCATCCGCTATCTCGACGATGATTCTCACAATATGCACCGTATTGAAATCCGCTGCGGCAACTGCGACGCGCATTTGGGGCATGTCTTCCCTGACGGCCCCCGGCAGACTACCGGCGAGCGTTATTGCGTCAATTCCGCGTCATTAAGCTTTATCGATGCCGATGACGGCAAGCGGATCGACGGCTAATGCCGGTAGTTTGAAGATGTCGCCGCTTGTGGCGAATGATTAGCTTAACCGTTTCAGCAAAATGCGCAGGAAGAGGCTATGCAACTTGATGACCTGATTGATGCCATGACGCCGGAAATTTACCAACGTCTGGCGACGGCGGTGGAGTTAGGGAAGTGGCCGGACGGGGTCTCCTTGTCTGAGGAACAGAAAGCAAACTGTCTGCAAATGGTGATGCTGTGGCAAGCACGTCACAACACCGAGGCGGAGCATATGACCATCGGCAGCGACGGGGAGATCGTGATGAAAAGCAAGCAAGAGCTGAAGCAGCAGTTCACTGCGCCAGCCATTGCGAAGCTTTATCCCCGCTGAGCGGCCAGTCGGCCGGGCAATATCGGCGACGCGTCAATTCCGCGGCAAAGTCGAGCGTTCGCTTAGCGAGGTGCGGGCAGGCTGGAAATGAAAGTGTCCAGATCGATTAGATTCGCCCCTTTTCGCTGCATTTCCCGCAGCGCATGCTGGCTATCCTGCGGATTAAGATTTACGCCGCGACATCCCTCCGCCAGCACCTCCGTTTGGTAGCCCAGGGCGAGGGCGTCCAGCACGCTGAATTTGACGCAGTAGTCGGTGGCGATCCCCATGACGGTCAGATGGGTGACGGCATGGGCGCGCAGCCAGTCATCCAGATCGGTTTTCGCCCGATGCCCGTTATCAAAGAATGCGCTGTAGCTGTCGATATGGGCCTGCGTGCCTTTACGCACCACCCAGGTTATCGCCTGTCGGTTTAACGTTGGATGAAATTCCGCGCCGGGTTGACCCTGAACGCAGTGTACGGGCCACCAGACCTGGGGCAGGCCGTCGAGTTCGCCGGTTTCACCCACCGGTTTGCCGGCATTGACGGCAAAACTCCCATGATTGGCGGGATGCCAGTCCTGGCTGGCGATGACCGCGACATCTGAAGCGACGCAGGCCGCGATAGCGCGATTTGCCAGTTCAATCACGCGGTCGCCCTCGCTGACGGCCAGTGCGCCGCCGGGGCAAAAGTCATTTTGTAAATCAATTAACAACAGCGCCTTCTTCATGGTGACCTCGTGGTTAATTTAGTCTTTGTCGCTCAATTCGCCGCGCAGATTTTGCTGCATCAGGTGCCGGATTTTCTCTGGGTCAAGATCCTGCCGGCTCAGCAGATAGTGCAATTTGGTCAGCGTCGCCTCCACCGTCATGTCGAAACCGCTGATCACTCCGGCCTGGGCTAAGGCATTGCCGGTGGCATAGCCGCCCATGTTCACCCGGCCGGAGAGGCATTGCGTCAGGTTAACCACCACGATGCCGCGTTCCGATGCCTGACGCAACTCATTCAGCAAACCGGGACTCTGGGGCGCATTGCCGACGCCGTAAGAGCGCAATATCAATGCCTTTACCGGCTGACGCAAAAAGTTGCTTACCACATCGGCGGAAATGCCGGGATAAATGGTAATCACCCCGATAGGTTGCGGCGTAATGGCGTGTACCCGCAGCGGCGGACAATTCTCGCAGACCGCCGACGGCGCCAGCCGGCGAATATGAATACCCGCTTCCAGCAGCGGCGGGTAATTGGGCGAGGCGAAAGCGTCAAAACCATCCGCGTGCGCTTTGGTGGTGCGGTTGCCGCGCAGCAGTTTGTTATTGAAGAAAAGGGCGACTTCATTGATCGGGTGATTGGCGGCGACATACAGCGCGTTAAGCAAATTGGTTTGCCCATCGGAGCGTAATTCGGCGAGAGGGATTTGCGATCCGGTCACGATCACCGGCTTGGACAGGTTTTCCAGCATGAACGATAGCGCCGATGCGGTAAACGCCATGGTGTCCGTACCATGCAAAATAACAAAACCATCATAATCGTCATAATTTTGCTGAATGTCATCCGCGATGGCCTGCCAGTCGGCCGGGCTCATGTCGGAGGAGTCGATCAGCGGCGAATATTCATGAATGGTGAATGCCGGCATTTCGGCACGGTGGAACTCCGGCATCTGCGCCAGTTGCTGTTGTAAATGCCCGGAGACCGGGATATAGCCGTTAGCGGAGCGCTGCATGCCGATTGTGCCGCCCGTATAGGCAACGTAGATGGATTTTTTTTGCATGGGGTAAAATTAATCAGATAAAAGCAGGATTATAGAGATAACCCGAAGGAAAAGCAGCCCGGCATATTCCCCCCGAAAGGGGAACGCCGGGCTGTATGGTTACGGCTTTACTTTACCTCGCCGCAGGTGAGGCAAAGCGCGTACCGGTGCTGCGGATCGTTGAGGTGATTGGCGATGGAGGGCTGCGCCTGCACCGCATGCGTCAACTGCGCCACCGGAGCGGGCAGCAGCGCCTGAACGGCGGTCGGCAACCAGGCATACACCGACGCGTTGATCTGATTCATCATGGCGTCGAACAGGCTCGGTTGTTCTTCGAACCAGCTAAGCTGGTATTGGCCCAGTTTCGCCAGCTCGGCGGCTTTCTTCACCGCATCGTCAAAATCGCCTAACTGATCGACCAATCCGTTCTCTTTCGCATCGCTGCCGATCCAGACGTGTCCCTGCGCAATCTGATCGATTTGCTCCGGCGTCTTTTTACGGGCCTGAGCCACGATATCGATAAAGTTCTTATATCCGCGCTCAATACTCAGCTGAACCATCTGACTGAACTCGGGCGATAACGATTTGGTTACCGACAGATCGGCCAATGGCGAGGTGGCGACGCCGTCGGTATGCACGCCGATACTTTCCAGTGAGTTTTCAAACGTATTGATCACGCCGAAGATGCCGATAGAACCGGTCAGGGTGCTGGGGCTGGCGATAATGCTATTGGCCGGCGTTGAAATCCAGTACCCGCCGGATGCCGCCATTCCCCCCATGGAGACCACCACCGGCTTGCCGGCAAGGCGTACCGCCATCAGTTCCGATCGGATCATTTCCGATGCCGTCACGCTGCCGCCAGGGCTGTTGACGCGCAGGATAACCGCTTTGATCTTGGGATCGAGACGCGCTTCGCGCAGTTGGGCGGCGGTGGTATCGCCGCCGACCATGCCGGGCGTTTCCTGACCATCGATAATCGCGCCGTTGGCAAAGACCACGGCAATCTGATTATTGTTCGGCGCCGGAGACTTAGGCTGGTAGTCATAAATGCTGGTGAAATTAAAGTTGTTGGTTTTGTCATTCCAACCAAAGGCTTTAATCAGCGTTTGTTCGATAACCGAACGGGAGGCGACCTCGTCAACCAGTTTGTTTTGCAGCGCATAGCGGGCGGTATCGCCCTGTACGGCCTGCAAGCCGGAAATGATGCCGGCCGCGCCGGGGAACAATTGTTCGGGCGTAATCTGGCGGTTCGCCGCGACGGTCACCAGATAATGTCGCCAGAGCGTGTTGATCCAGCGGCCGTCGGCTTCCCTGGCTTCGGGGGACAGGTTGTCTCGCAGGTAGGGTTCGACGGCGGATTTATAGGTGCCGACTCTGAAAATATGGGTGGTGACTTTCAGTTTATCCAGCAACGATTTGAAGTAGAGATTGTTGGTGGCCAAACCATGCAGGTCGACTTCGCCCTGCGGCGTCAGGGCAATGGTATTGGCGAAGCTGGCCAGATAATATTGCGCCTGGGAATAGCTATCGCCCACGGCATAAATGGGCTTGCCGCTGTCGCGGAATTCCCGCAGCGATTTGCCGATATATTGCAAAGAGGGCTGATCCGCGCCGGCAAAATCACGCAGATCCAGCACCAGACCGGTAATGTTATCGTCGGTTTTGGCCTGACGGATGCTGTCGACGATATCGAATAGGGAGTTTTCCTGCCGGCGATTGCCGGATGCGCCGAAAAATTCCCGTCCCAGTTGTCGCAATTTATTGTTCATGGAGGGCTGGTCGACGACCACGCCGGTCAGATCCACCAGTAAGGCGCCACGGGTAATATCGGTAGGGGCGCTCGTGAACTGTGTGTAAATCCCGACGCCAACCAGAATAAGCGCGATAAGAAAAATATTGAGAATAAACTCTCTGATAAAATTAAGCAGACGCCAGGTCCACTTAAAAATGCCGCTAAAAATTCGCCACAATGTGCGCATGATATCTCCGGAAACGGGAAAACAGCTTATTATTCTAATATCCTAATAAGCGGGCAGTAAAAAGTCAGCATTAAATGATGCCCAGGCAGCGCTTGGGTGGGGCTATCTTGTAACAAAACTTCTACTTATGCTACCTTGGCGCGCATCGTGTCTTGCCATAAAAATCAGATTGCCATACAGGAGATGTGCGATGGATGCTCTCGAACTGTTACTTAATCGCCGTTCGGCTTCACGCCTGACGGCGCCGGCACCTTCCGGTGAGGCGTTGAACAACATTATTCGCGCCGGTATGCGCGCCCCCGATCACGGCGCTTTACAGCCCTGGCGCTTCTTCGTGCTGGCCAATGACGGTCTGGCGCGTTTCAGCGCGTTGCTGGCGCAAGCGGCGGAGCAGGAAGGTCTGGATGAGGCCGGTATCGAAAAAGCCCGGCAGGCGCCGTTTCGCGCGCCGCTGATTATTACCGTGGTGGCGCATTGCGAAAAAAATGCGAAGGTGCCGCATTGGGAACAGCTTGTTTCCGCCGGCTGCGCCGTTCAGGCGATGCAAATGGCGGCCCTGGCCCAGGGATTTAACGGCATTTGGCGCAGCGGCGCCTGGACGTATAATCAACGGGTGCGCGCGGCGTTTAATTGCCGCGAACAGGATGCGATCGTCGGTTTCCTCTATCTGGGTACGCCGCAATTGAAGGCGCCGGCTAATGTGACGCCGCCTGATGTCGAAAAATTCGTTCATTATTTCTGATAAGCGCCAAGTGAAAAACTTTCGTCCCTCTCTGCGCTTGCGGTGCGTTATGCTTCCGGCGCGCAGGGCCACGATCTTTCAGCGCAATGGTGCGTAATGCGACTTTTTATTGCCGAAAAGCCCAGTCTGGCCCGGGCGATTGCGGATGTATTGCCGAAACCGCATCGCCGCGGCGATGGGTTTATCGCCTGCGGGCAGCACGATGTCGTGACGTGGTGCGTCGGGCATTTGCTCGAACAGGCGCAACCCGATGTTTATGATGCGCGCTATGCGCGCTGGTCATTGGCCGACTTGCCCATTATCCCACAGAAGTGGCTGCTTCAGCCTCGTCCCTCGGTGAGTAAACAGCTCAACACCATCAAAAAACTGCTGGCGGACGCCAGCGAGATCATTCACGCGGGAGACCCCGACCGTGAAGGACAACTGTTGGTCGACGAGGTATTGGAATATCTTTCCCTGCCGGAAGAAAAACGTCAGCAGGTGCGACGTTGTCTGGTTAACGACCTGAACCCGCAGGCGGTGGAGCGCGCGGTGGCCAGGCTGCGCGAAAACAGGGAGTTCATCCCGTTATGCGTCTCCGCGCTGGCGCGTTCCCGCGCCGACTGGTTGTATGGCATCAATATGACGCGCGCGTATACCATCCTGGGGCGCAATGCCGGCTATGACGGCGTGCTGTCGGTCGGACGAGTGCAAACGCCGGTGCTGGGGCTGGTCGTGCGTCGTGATGAAGAGATCGAGAACTTTATTGCGAAAGATTACTTCGAGGTGAAAGCGCACATCATAACGCCGGCCGGGGAGCGGTTTATCGCCGTCTGGCAACCGAGCGAGTCCTGCGAACCCTATCAGGATGAAGAAGGGCGCCTATTGCACCGCGCCCTGGCGGAGCATGTCGTTAAGCGCATCGACGGGCAGCCCGCGTGGGTGACCGGGTATAATGATAAACGGGAATCAGAAACCGCGCCGCTGCCGTATTCGCTGTCAACGCTTCAGATTGAAGCCGCCAGGCGGTTCGGGCTCAGCGCCCAGCAGGTGCTGGATATTTGTCAGAAGCTTTATGAAACCCATAAGCTGATCACCTATCCCCGTTCGGATAGCCGCTATCTGCCGGAAGAGCATTTTGCCGGGCGTCAAGCGGTACTGAACGCGATTTCGGTACATCAGCCGGATCTCTTGCCTCAGCCGGTGATGGATATCGACCGGCGCAATCGCTGCTGGGATGACGGCAAGGTCGATGCCCACCATGCGATTATCCCCACGGCGCGCAGCGCGAACGCGGCGTTGTCCGATAATGAGCAGAAGGTCTACGGGCTGATCGCCCGCCAGTACATCATGCAGTTTTGCCCCGATGCCGTATTCCGCAAATGCGTGATCGATCTGGATATCGCCGGCGGGAAGTTTGTCGCCAAGGCGCGTTTTCTGGCCGAAGCCGGCTGGCGTACGCTGTTGGGGGGAAAAGAGCGTGATGAAGAGAATGAAGGTTCGCCGCTGCCGGTGGTCGCCAAAGGCGATGAACTGCTGTGCGAGCGCGGCGAGGTGGTCGAGCGGCAAACGCAGCCGCCGCGTCCTTTTACCGATGCGACCCTGTTGTCGGCGATGACGGGTATCGCGCGCTTCGTGCAGGATAAAGCCCTCAAGAAAATCCTGCGGGCAACCGATGGTTTAGGGACGGAAGCGACGCGCGCCGGCATTATCGAGCTGTTGTTCAAGCGTTCTTTCCTGTTTAAGAAAGGGCGTTATATCCATGCCAGCGAAGCGGGGCGGGCGTTGATTCACTCTCTGCCCGATATGGCCGCGCATCCGGATATGACGGCGCACTGGGAGGCGACGTTGACGCAAATCAGCGAAAAAAAATGTCGTTACCAGGATTTTATGCAGCCGCTGACGCATTCTTTACAGGAATTGATTCATCAGGCCAGGCAGAACCGGGCCGTGGGCGCGTTCAAAGGTATTAGCGCGCCTCAGGCGAACAGTAAAAAACGGCGTAAAGCCAAGCCCAAAGTAAAGGAGCAGAATCAATGAAATCTCAGGTTTGCTGGTTGGTGATGGGCGCGGCGTTAGCGTTGCCGTCGGTGGTATTAGCGAACCGCGGCGGGACGGACATCGTGGTGCCGGTGCCTGCCGAGGTCTGGAGTTCGGGTTCCGCCGCGCGTGAACGCAATAACAATTGTTTGCGCTGCTGCGTGTATGAGAACCGTAACTATTCGGAAGGCGCGGTGTTGAAAGTCGATGGCGCGATCCTCCAGTGCGTGCGGGATAAACAGACGGTGGGTACCAACGATCTGATTTGGCAACCGCTTAAGCAGTAATCAATGCTGACTGAAGGGGTTCAAAGGCGCAGCCGCGGTGTATGCCGGCGCTGCGCCTTTTTTGTCAGCTTAAACCACCGCCTCGGGAAGTGGTGATTGTTCGTTATTACAACGCGAACTCAGCCCATATCGGCGCATGATCGGACGGTTTTTCCATCGCCCGAATATCATAATCAATGCCGGTATTGGTGCAACGCGCCGCCAGCGGCTGACTCGCCAGTATCAAATCGATACGCAAACCGCGGTTGGCATCAAAGCCGGCGGAACGGTAGTCGAACCATGAAAAGCGATCGTTACAGTCAGGGTGGGCGGCCCGGAACGTATCGACAAGGCCCCAGCTTTGCAGACGGGCAAGCCACTCGCGCTCTTCCGGCAAGAATGAGCATTTTCCCGTGCGCAGCCAGCGTTTACGACTGTCCTCGCCAATGCCGATATCGAGGTCGGTCGGGCTGATATTCAAATCGCCCATAATAATCAACGGTTGATCGGCGGCATGGTGCTGCTCGATATAGTTTTGCAGATCTTGATAAAAGCGGGTTTTAGCGGGGAATTTGATCGGATGATCGCGACTTTCTCCCTGAGGGAAATAGCCGTTCACCACGGTAAGCGTTCCTTGTTCGGTCGCAAAATCCGCCATGATAATCCGCCGCTGCGCGTCTTCCTCATCCGTTGGGAAACCGCGGCGCACCGCTATCGGTGGGTTTTTACACAACAGCGCGACGCCATAGTGGCCTTTTTGGCCATGATAAAAAACGTGATAGCCATACTGGCCGACGTCTTCCAGCGGAAACATATCGTCATGGACTTTGGTTTCCTGCAAGCCGATGACATCGGGCTGGTGCTGTTCGATAATGGCGGCCAACTGATGAGGGCGCGCCCGTAGTCCATTGATATTAAAAGAAACAACTTTCATGTTAGCTGCCGTTCGATAAAAATGTTTCCAGATGGTAACAGATTTCCATGCCGGGAGTCACGGCGGCGCGGGAAGCTGATTTCGGGACTCGTTCATGATGAGTTGAACGGCGGCGACGGAGCCCGTATACTCCGCAATTCGCAGGAGAGAGCGCGTCAATTGACGCTCCGCCGAAGGCGCAAACTCCCATAATCGCTCAGGTCACCCATACTGCGAATTTCATTAAAGCCAACTGGAGAGAGGTTGTTGCGACAACCCACCGAAGGGGCAAGCGCCGTCAGCGGCGTAAACTCTCAGGTAAACGGACAGAGGGAGGGGCACATTTCACAGGAAACTTTTTGTGCTTACCTATATCTATCTGATCGCGATCACGGCGGAAGGAATGTCTGGCGCGCTGGCGGCCGGGCGTCGCAATATGGACATTTTCGGCGTCAGTATGATCGCTTTTATCACCGCGCTTGGCGGCGGCACGGTACGCGATATTCTGCTTGGTCATTATCCCATCGGTTGGACTCAACATCCCGGTTATATTTACCTTACGATCGGCGCCGGTCTGTTTACCATCGTCATTGCGCGCGTGATGCACCATTTGCATCGCCTGTTCCTGGTGCTGGACGCCATGGGGCTGATTGCTTTCACGATTATCGGCTGCAATGTCGCCCAGGGGCTGAATTACTCCATCACGGTGGTGGTGATGTCAGGGATTGTGACGGGTATTTTCGGCGGAATTCTGCGCGATATCTTTTGTAATCGAACTCCGATGGTTTTGAAAAAAGAGCTTTACGCCTGCGTATCATTATTAGTGGCGCTGCTGTACCTCGGGTTGAAGGCGCTGAACGTGGATCATGATATCAATCTGTTGGTTTCTTTCAGCATTGGCTTGTCGGTGCGCTTAGCCGCGATCCGCTGGTCATGGCAACTTCCGGTTTTTTCCTACGTTCCGGGGAGTTGGAAGAGTTAATCCGTCGCGCTGGGTCGGTTTTGTCGAACCCTGGTCGAAGGTTCTTACCTTCCCCTGACGGGAATCTGTAAGTGATTTTTTTGGGATTTGATTCAGCAGGGCGTCGTTTCGAGAAAGGGACATATTGTACGTTAAAATGACTTTTTTGTACCGTCAGGCTCAGGGCTAATCCGGCATTATCCGCTCCATCACGGCTAGCCGTCGCCTATCTTTAATTCCGGCTCTTCGGCGCAAATGGCAGCGAGAAAATGGATGAATTCCCGCACACGGGATGGAATGCGCCGTCCGGCAGTTGTCACAGCGTTGATAGGAAGGGGCTGTGGCGCATACTGATTCAGAATTTGTCTGACCTCACCGGAGGCCAGCACATCCGTGAACAACCAACTCGCGTGATGAGCGATGCCGAGACCTGCAATGACCGCGCTGCGGACATGCTCGGCGTCATTTGTGCGGAATGCTCCCGTACCGTTGATCGTGACCTGTCTGCCGTCTACGTGGAAATCCCACCCGGTGACATCGCCCTGGTAAACATAGCTGATACACTGGTGGCTGCGCAGTTCATCCAATGTTTGCGGTGTGCCGTTTTGAGCAAGATAGCTTGCGGAGGCCAGGGTTATCATCTGCATGTCGCCAATGTGCCGGGCAACGAGCGCTGAATCCGAAAGCCGACCGATGCGCACCGCAACGTCTATACCCTCCTCAATAAGGTCAACGTGCCGCCCGGAGACCTCCATCTCGATTGCGACATCGGGGAAACGTTTCCTGAAATCGGATAGCCGGGGAATAATGAACATCCGCCCGAAGGCGGGTGAGAGCGTTACGCGTACCAGCCCTGAGGGAGTCGATTGCCCTTGAAGTATCCGCTCTTCTGCGGAGTCGATCTCCTGAAGGATGCGGACGGTGGTCTCGTAATAATCCTGTCCTGCCGGCGTCACGGAAAGGGTACGGGAATTTCTCGCGAGAAGCTGCGTACCTAGCCGCGCTTCAAGCCCTGCAAGTTGTTTGCTGACTGTCGGCTGGCTGACGTTGAGGTCTCGCGCCGCTTGCGAAAAGCTGCCACTTTCGACGATGCGCACGAACATCCGCATTGCATCTAATTTATCCACCGCTTTCATTCCGCACAACAATCGAAGACATAATGGTTTCCGGTTTTACCTGATTGATTAATGGCGTTGATTTGCGGGAGAAAGGATAGCTTATCACCCGCTTCAGGCCCAGGCCCACCTTCGAATGCGCATAGGCGACAACATCGTCGGTTTTCTCACTTTTATCCCGATAGGGTGTTGGTCGAGCTGACTGTTCCGACTACGACTCGGCACCAATATTCCCTCACTATTTATTCAAATAAAGAATAGGCGGTATTCATTTAACGTCAATGACATTCTATATGAGAATATGTGAGTATTCGTTTGACCGCCCGGTGACGGGCTCCCAACGGAAAGGAATAAGTAATGACGATCAAGATTTATGGCGATCCCGGCTCGGGCAGCTTGCGTCGCGTGACCACTGCGGCAAAGATAATGGGCGTTGAAATTGAACGTGTGAATGTCGATCTATTTAAGGGAGAAAGCCAGACTGATGAGTTCAAATCGCGTCTCAATCCCCACGGTTTGACGCCTGTTCTGGAAGATGGCGATTTCATTCTCTATGAAGCCGCTGCGATCAATCTTTATCTGGCTAATAAGGTAAATTCTCCGCTGATCGGAACCACGGAGAAAGATCGGTTTCAAGTTCTTCAGTGGATGTTCTGGTCGGGTGAGCAATGGCGCATCTTTGCAACCACTCTCTTCGACGAGCGGGTTGGGAAGACAGTCATGGGCCTGCCGAAGAATGAACCGGTGATTGAGTTCGCCGAGGAGAAGTTTCGCGCTGCTGCAAAGGTGCTCGATCAGCATCTTGAAGGCCGCAAGTTCATGGTTGGTGAGGCTCTGACCCTTGCTGATTTCGATATTGCGGGGCCTTTCTCCCAGATCGATCGTTCAAAGCCTCCTCTCCGGGAATATCCAAACCTCATGGCCTGGCATGACAATCTCCTTCAGTCGGTTCCGGCGTGGGCAGAAACGAAGGCTGAGGTTGATAACCGTATTGACAGTTTCCTGGAGAATGTCGGCGTGAGGTTGTGAGCGACAGACGTTCCGTCAGGCCAGCTCGCCCTGCGGGCCAACGCTGGCGCGTTGTGCAAAACCTGCGGTTTTGTCGAACCCTGGTCGAAGGTTCTCACCTTCCCCTGACGGGAATCTGTAAGTAATTTTTTTGGGATTTAATTCAGGAGAGTATTTTGAAGTGGTGGTGGGGGAAGGATGACTCGCCGCTGCGCGGCTCGCCCTACGGGCCAACGCTGGCGCGTTGTGCAAAACCTGCGGTTTTGTCGAACCTTGGTCGAAGGTTCTCACCTTCCCCTGACGGGAATCTGTAAGTAATTTTTTTGGGATTTAATTCAGGAGAGTATTTTGGAGTGGTGGTGGGGGAAGGATGACTCGCCGCTGCGCGGCTCGCCCTGCGGGCCAACGCTGGCGCGTTGTGCAAAACCTGCGGTTTTGTCGAACCTTGGTCGAAGGTTCTCACCTTCCCCTGACGGGAATCTGTAAGTAATTTTTTGGGATTTGATTCAGAAGTGTATTTTGGAGTGGTGGTGGGGGAAGGATGACTCGCCGCTGCGCGGCTCGCCCTACGGGCCAACGCTGGCGCGTTGTGCAAAACCTGCGGTTTTGTCGAACCTTGGTCGAAGGTTCTCACCTTCCCCTAACGGGAATCTGTAAGTAATGTTTTGGGATTCAATTCAGGAGAGTATTTCGAAGTGGTGGTGGGGGAAGGATTCGAACCTTCGAAGTCTGTGACGGCAGATTTACAGTCTGCTCCCTTTGGCCGCTCGGGAACCCCACCACTGGCCTTGCTGCAAGAGGCTTTCGCTTCAAGCGGGGCGCATCATATCAAATGCTGCGCCCCTGTAAAGCCTGATATATCAAAAAAGAATGCGTTTGCCGATTTTTTATTCCAGATGGCGCATACTTATACATTTAACGGATACAGCGATGCGCCAGCGGCGAATTAAAGAATGATGGTGCGGTTGCCGTAGACAAAAACACGCTGAGCCAGCACCCGGTAGAGCGCGCGGCTTAACACATTTTTCTCGACATCACGCCCGGCGCGCATCATGTCGTCGGCCGTATAGGTATGATCGACGTTGATCACGTCCTGCATGATGATCGGGCCTTCATCCAGGCTGTCGTTCACGTAGTGAGCCGTTGCCCCGATGATCTTCACGCCGCGCTCATAGGCCTGATGATACGGACGGGCGCCGATAAACGCCGGCAGGAATGAGTGGTGAATATTGATAACCTGATTCGGGTAGTGCTGCACGAACGCCGGCGTCAGCACACGCATATATTTCGCCAGCACGACGAAATCCGGTTGATATTGGTCGATCTGGGCGATCATGTGCTGATCGTGCTCTTCGCGGGTAAATCCTTCATGACTGACCAGATGGAAGGGAATATCAAACCGCTCGACCAGGGTACGTAACGTATCGTGGTTGCCGATAACGGCCGCAATTTCCACATCCAGCCCGCCATATGCGCTTTTCATCAGCAGATCGCCCAGACAGTGGGCTTCTTTCGTCACCAATATGACGATGCGGCGACGGCCGGCGGTCGTCAGTTCACGAACAGAGCCTTCAGGGAGCGCGCCGTCGAGATCGGCCAGCAGGGTGATGTCGTTAAAAATCCCTTCCAGCTCGGTGCGCATGAAAAAACGCCCGGTGCGATGATCAACAAACTCATTGTTCTGTACGATATTGAGTTCGTGTTTGTAGCAAATATTGGTGATTTTTGCGATGAGCCCTTTAGCATCAGGGCAAATGGTCCGTAATACTTTTCTTTCTGTATTCTGGGGTTGCATGGGCGTGTGGATCCTGTCCAAAACTTGATAGCGTACGTATGTTTATATTGCGCAGTGCCGGAATTCACCGCGGTTTATCACTGTTTTTACTGTCCGCAACACTTTTTGTATTTTTTGCCGGAACCGCACGGACAGTGCTCATTTCTGCCGGTTTGCAGATGGATGCCGTCCATATAGTACCAGCGATCGTGATGGCGAAGGAAGCGTGAGCGTTCTCGCATTAATCCAGCCTGTTGCTTCTCAGTGGTGGCGGTATAGCGGGCGGCGAATTCCACATACCCTTCGTCAGGCGTTTTCCCCGGCGCGGTCGCGACAATATTCAGTCCCTGCCAGCGCGTATCCCGGCAGCTTTCCTGAATGGCTGCGCGCCATTTTTCCGGCTGATGGTCGGGGTGCCAGGTCGCTATCAGGTAATCCACATCCTGTTTGACGTAAGCCGTATAGCGGGAGCGCATCAAGGTAACCGGGTCGGCGGGGGCAACGAGATTGCCGAGATAGGGCTGACAGCATACGCTATAGGGTAATCCACTGTTACAGGGGCAAATTTCCGACACTGCGTCTCCTGAAAAAAAATTAATTTTAAAAAAAATGATAAATAATAGTGGGATCCTTTATCAGGATGCCGATATGTTACCTAATAATCTCTGGAGGTATCAATGTGCGCTAGAATGAAAACACACGAGGTCAACCATGAGACGGATAAAAGTTGGTCTGGCATTAAGTTCTGGTGCTGCCAAGGGATGGGCTCACATTGGTGTGATAAATGCGCTGACGGAGCTGGGGATCGAGATTGATGTCGTTGCCGGATGTTCCGTTGGCGCACTGGTCGGCGCAGCATATGCGACGCATCGGCTGGATGCCATGGAGCGCTGGGTCAGCGGGTTCGGCTACTGGGATGTTATCCGTCTGATGGACCTGTCCTGGCAACGTGGCGGTCTGTTGCGTGGCGATAAAGTATTCAATAACGTAAAAAATCTGTTAAGAACGAAACAAATTGAGGATTGTGCGATTAAATATGGCGTCGTCGCGACCAACCTGAGTACGGGTCGCGAGCTTTGGTTAACGGAAGGGGATCTGCATCAATCCATTCGGGCTTCTTGCAGCATTCCAGGTTTACTTTCTCCCGTTCTGTTCAACGGTTACTGGCTGGTGGATGGCGCGGTGGTGAATCCGGTACCGGTGTCGTTGGCGCGGGCTATGGGGGCGGATGTGGTGATAGCGGTCGATCTGCAACAAGACGCCAGTCTCGACCACCATGATTTATTATCGATTAAACCAACGGCGCCGAACTCTGAAGTAGAACCCGATGTCGATGACTGGCGCCGTAAGATACGCAAACGTTTGTCACAGGGGCGACGTCGACAGACCGTGTTGTCGCCTACAGCGATGGAGATCATGAGTACGTCAATTCATATTCTTGAAAACAGATTGAAGATGACGAGGATGGCGGGGGATCCGCCTGATGTGCTGGTACAACCCTATTGCCCACAGATAGCCACGCTGGATTTTCATCGGGCGCAGGAAACGATTGCAGCCGGTCGTCAGGCGGTGGCAAAGAAACGTGATGAATTGTTGTCGCTGGCGAACAGAGCGCGTTGAGAAACAAGGCGTTGCAAGCGGCGGCAAAACGTCATGGGCGATAAAGTAAATTGAATATTAAGCGTTTGAAGTAAGAGGTGATTGATGGAACAACCATTAGCGGGTAAACACGTATTGATTATTGAGGATGAGGCCGTTTTCCGCTCGGTGCTTGCCGGTTATCTGACTTCGCTAGGCGCTTCAATTCGGGAGGCGGTTCATGGATTGGAGGCATTGAGTATTCTGGAGCACCATCATCCGGATTTGATTATCTGCGATCTGATCATGCCAATGATGGGCGGCATTGAGTTCCTCGAACGCCTGCGTTTAAAAGATAACAATACGCCGATACTGGTGATATCCGCGACCAGTCAGATGGCCGATGTCGCGAAGGTTTTGCGCCTTGGCGTGCAGGATGTCTTGCTCAAGCCGATCCGTGATTATAGCCGCCTGCGCGAGGCGGTGATGGGATGCCTTTACCCGGATATGTTTACTTCGCCGGTGAATGAAATTGAGCAATTAATGCAGGATATGGATTCCCTGAATCAATCTCCCGATGCGGTGGTAAAACTGTTGGCTCAATTACAACCGCCGGTTCAGCAAACGCTTGCGCGATGTCGTATTAATTATCGACAGCTTACCGCGGCCGAACAACCGGGGCTGGTCTTGGATATTGCCGCGCTTTCAGAAGAAGATCTGGCTTTTTATTGTTTAGATGTTACCCAGGCGGTAAACAATAACGGTACGCTCGCGGCGCTATTACTGCGTACATTGTTCAACAGCGTTCTGCAAGAACACATGGCGAATCAACAACACCGGCTGCCGCATTTGCCGCTTTTATTAAAACAGGTAAACCAGCTATTCCGTCAGGCCAGTCTGGAAGGGCGTTTCCCATTACTGGTCGGTTATTATCATCGCGAATTAAAACGGCTGATACTGATCTCCGCCGGTTTAAATGCCACGTTAAATGTTAATGAAGATCAGATTGCGTTGAATAGCGGCGTACCATTAGGCACGCTCGATGAAGCTTACCTTAAGCAGTTAAATCACGATTGCGATGCCTGGCAATGTCAGATTTGGGGCGGCGGCGGTCGTTTACGGCTGATGCTTTCTACAGAATAGTCCGATAGCTGGGGTTATACCCTTTGTCTGACGGTGTTCTCCTTCCGTTGTTATTCTTTATTTCCTACTATTGAGTCATCATCCTAATTTTTCTTGGGCTATGACGTTGGGCAAGCATGGCAGCGTTAAACTGGTATACTCATCCGGTTTTTAGACCAAACAATTAAAGTTCATTATTTGAACGATATATAAGAGGTTGTTTATGTCGATTATCAATAAAAAGGTAAAAAAAGCGGTTATCCCGGTTGCTGGATTGGGAACACGTATGTTGCCGGCCACGAAAGCCATTCCTAAAGAGATGCTGCCGTTGGTTGATAAGCCGCTGATCCAATATGTTGTCAATGAGTGTATTGCCGCCGGCATCAATGAAATTATTTTGGTCACGCATTCATCTAAAAATTCTATTGAGAACCATTTTGATACCAGCTTCGAGCTGGAAGCCATGCTTGAAAAACGTGTTCAGCGCCAACTGCTGGAAGAGGTGCAATCTATTTGCCCGAAACACGTAACTATTATGCAAGTTCGGCAGGGGCTGGCGAAAGGTTTGGGTCATGCCGTATTGTGCGCTCATCCTTTGGTCGGGGATGAACCTGTCGCGGTTATTTTGCCTGATGTGATTATTGACGAATATAAATCCGATCTGACAAAAGACAACTTGAGTGAAATGTTGCATCGTTTCTCAGAAACCGGACATAGCCAGATTATGGTCGAGCCGGTTGAGAATGTCAGCAGTTATGGCGTTGTCGATTGCAAAGGCGTGGAATTAAAACCGGGCGATAGCGCGCCAATGGTCGGCGTAGTAGAAAAACCCAAAGCGTCCGAAGCGCCGTCTAATTTAGCCGTTGTCGGCCGCTATGTGCTGTCTGCCGACATTTGGTCCCTGCTGGAGAAGACACCGCCTGGAGCAGGTAATGAAATCCAGTTAACCGACGCCATTGCAATGTTAATGGAAAAAGAGACGGTGGAAGCCTATCACCTCAAAGGCGTGAGCCATGACTGCGGCAACAAACTCGGCTATATGCAGGCCTTCGTTGAATACGGTTTGCGCCATGAAAATTTGGGGCCGCAACTGACGCAGTGGCTACAGGAAACTATTGAAGAAGAAGAAAATTAATATTTAGAAAAGACTGCTCTCTGTTTTATTACAAAGATAGAGAGCATGAATTCTGGTTCGCACAGGGTTTATTTTGCAAAAAAAATACCCTTGATAAAAATCAAGGGTATTTTCTATTTGTTTATTAAAAAAACCGATTAGATCAGGAAATCGTCTAAAGATTTACCTTGTTCTTCGATCGCTTTTTTGATTACAGCCGGTGTGCGGCCCTGGCCGGTCCAGGTTTTAACTTCGCCGTTTTCATCGGTATATTGATATTTGGCGGGACGAGCGGCACGTTTGCTTTTGCCAGTTGATTTGACTGAACCTAAAGACTGTAATAGTTCATTCGGATCAATACCGTCGGCAATCAACATATCGCGATACTGTTGTAATTTGCGTGCGCGTTCTTCAACTTCTGCTTGAACCTGGCTTTCTTCTTCGCGGCGTTCATTTACCACGACTTCCAGTTTTTCCAGCATTTCTTCCAGAGTATCCAGACTACATTCCCTGGCCTGGGCACGCAGAGTACGGATGTTGTTTAGAATCTTTAGTGCTTCGCTCATTGTGATAATCTCAAATTCATATTATTGGTGGCGTGTGGGGAGATAATAGAGTGCTATTTTCTTTTCTGCAATAGTGAAATTTGTAAGTTTGTTAAAAAATACCAATTTTAAAACAGATATCACATGTCATGTTACATGAATATAAATACGGACACCTCAAATGGAAATACATTTAACCTGTCGTTTTTCCAGCATTGTCGGCCTGAAGATATTGTGACGCAGCCCAATGTTATAAGGAATGATTATATCCATATTGCGTATCAATAGATGAAACTTGGTGATTTTGTGCAAGTAATAGCCCATTGCATGGTCTGATGGGGAGTTGTTACAATAATGCACACTGTATAGCATGATATAGCCCGTCCTTGGGAGCATCTGAGCATGGCTCAACTTTATTTTTATTATTCAGCAATGAATGCGGGGAAATCTACCTCGTTATTGCAGTCATCATATAACTATCAAGAACGTGGCATGAGAACGGTGATTTTCACCGCAGAAATAGATAACCGCTACGGCGTTGGGGTGGTAAGTTCACGGATTGGCCTTTCTGCGCCGGCGTTATTGTTTAATCAGCAGACATCCTTATTTAGTCTGCTGGCTAAAGAACACCGCCGCCAGCCTATTGACTGCGTCTTAATTGATGAATGTCAGTTCTTAAGCCGCGAACAGGTCAGCGAGCTTTCGGATGTCGTCGACCAACTGGATATTCCGGTATTGTGCTACGGATTACGCACGGATTTTCGCGGCGAATTGTTTTCCGGCAGTCACTATTTATTAGCCTGGGCGGATAAGCTGGTCGAGCTTAAAACCGTGTGCCATTGCGGTCGGAAAGCCAACTGCGTATTACGGTTGGACGCGGAAGGAAATCCTTTGCAAGAAGGGGCGCAAGTGGTTATCGGCGGTAATGAAAACTATGTTTCCGTTTGCAGAAAACATTATAAAACGGCATTGGGTTTAGTCAGAACGGAAGCGGAATAAAAAAACGTCGCGGCGTTTAAATGTATTTGTGAACCAGGCGGAGCGCTGTCTTCGCCTTTTGCCATATTCCCGTCGCGGCGTGTTAAATAGGTTAGTCGGTCGTGTAATTTAATGCGATAGGACTTATCCATTTTTAATGAAATTACCCGCTATAACAGATATTAAAGCATTTAAAGTCAATATTGGACTTATGCTCGTCATGCTGCTGTCCGTATGGGCGTCGACCGTGCACAGGCGCCTTGCTGCAAGCCGAATTTATGTTCTTATACAACGGTTGTCATTGAACCGAAGGCGTTGCCGATACCGCGTCCAGCCTTTGCGATAAGCCTCGACGGCGTGAAACAGTTTGCCTGTACCGCGGCAGGTGGGCGCGGCATCAAAACAAGAAAGCGTTATCGCGTTTATCGGCGTCAGGAGAGCCTACAGAGGGTTGCCCAGCCAGATACTCATTCAAGGTGGGAAATCGCCGTGCCTGCGCGTTTAGACGCGCTGAAACCGGCTTATCGGATTTCACGCTTTGCTTTTGCCCCGGCGAGCGAGGCGTCATGGCTTGAATCCGGGAAAAAAAATGCCCCGCCGGTTGGGCGGGGCAGGCAGCTTTTCTGCGAAACCGCCTCCGGGGAGGCGGTTATTGTACAGAGTATCAGCTAGTCACTTTTTTGGGCTGCTTGGCCGCTTTTACCGCGGGCGCGGCAATTTCGGCCTCTTCCTTGGTTGCGTGTTCAGAGTACTTACGTCCGTAGTAAGTATCCAGCAGGATTTGTTTCAGCTCTGAAATCAGCGGATAACGCGGGTTGGCGCCGGTACACTGGTCATCGAACGCATCTTCAGACAGTTTGTCCACTTTCGCCAGGAAGTCCGCTTCCTGTACGCCGGCTTCGCGGATCGATTTCGGAATACCCAGCTCTGTTTTGATTTCTTCCAGCCAGTTCAGCAATTTCTCAATTTTCTGAGCGGTGCGATCGCCCGGCGCGGTCAGTCCCAGATGGTCGGCGACTTCGGCATAGCGACGACGAGCCTGAGGACGATCGTACTGGCTGAATGTGGTCTGCTTGGTCGGGTTATCGTTAGCGTTATAACGGATAACGTTGGAAATCAGCAGGGCATTGGCCAGACCGTGCGGGATGTGGAACTCCGAACCCAGTTTATGCGCCATGGAGTGACAAACACCCAGGAAGGCGTTGGCAAACGCGATACCGGCGATCGTCGCGGCGTTGTGAACGCGTTCACGGGCCACCGGGTTTTTCGCCCCTTCATGATAGCTGGCCGGCAGGTTTTCTTTCAGCAGCTTCACGGCCTGAAGAGCCTGACCATCGGAGTATTCATTCGCCAGTACGGAAACGTAGGCTTCCAGTGCGTGAGTCACCGCGTCCAAACCACCGAATGCGCACAGTGATTTAGGCATATTCATGACCAGATTCGCATCGACAATCGCCATATCCGGCGTCAACGCATAGTCGGCCAACGGGTATTTCTGACCGGTCGCATCATCGGTCACCACGGCAAACGGCGTAACTTCAGAACCGGTACCGGATGTCGTCGTGACGGCGATCATCTTCGCTTTTACACCCATTTTCGGGAACTTGTAGATACGTTTACGGATATCCATAAAGCGTAACGCCAGTTCTTCGAAGTGGGTTTCCGGGTGTTCGTACATCACCCACATGATTTTGGCTGCGTCCATCGGGGAGCCGCCGCCCAGTGCGATGATGACATCCGGTTTAAACGAATTCATCTGTTCCGCGCCCTTGCGAACGATGCTCAGCGTTGGATCCGCTTCGACTTCGAAGAAGATTTCGGTTTCCAGACCTTGCCGTTTCAGTACGTCGGTGATCTGATCGACATAACCGTTATTGAACAGGAAGCGGTCGGTAACGATGAAGGCGCGTTTTGCGCCGTCGGAAGCAACCTCTTCAAGCGCGACGGGTAATGAGCCGCGACGGAAATAAATAGATTTTGGAAGTTTATGCCACAACATATTTTCTGCTCGCTTAGCTACCGTTTTCTTGTTGATCAGGTGCTTAGGACCGACGTTTTCCGAGATGGAGTTACCACCCCAGGAACCGCAGCCCAGCGTCAGCGAAGGGGCGAGTTTGAAGTTATACAGGTCGCCGATACCGCCTTGCGAAGCCGGCGTATTAATCAGAATACGTGAGGTTTTCATCATGTCGCCGAAGTGGGCGACGCGTTCCGGCTGGTTATCCTGATCGGTATACAGGCAAGAAGTGTGGCCGATACCGCCCATCGCAACCAGTTTTTCCGCTTTGATGACGGCGTCTTCAAAGTCGGCCGCGCGATACATCGCCAGCGTCGGCGATAGTTTTTCATGCGCGAAAGGTTCGGATTCGTCGATATCCGTCACTTCGCCAATCAGCACTTTGGTTTTCTCGGGAACGCTGATGCCGGCCAGCTCAGCGATTTTCGCCGCCGGTTGGCCCACGATCGCGGCGTTCAACGCGCCGTTTTTCAACAAAATGCCCTGAACCGCCTGAAGCTCTTTGCCTTTTAGCATATAAGCGCCGTGCGAGGCAAAACGTTCGCGGACGGCGTTATAAACGCTGTCGACGACAACGACGGATTGTTCGGATGCGCAAATGACGCCGTTATCAAAGGTTTTCGACATCAGGATCGAGGCCACGGCGCGTTTAATGTCGGCCGTTTCGTCAATAACGACCGGCGTGTTGCCGGCGCCTACGCCGATGGCCGGTTTGCCGGAGCTGTAAGCGGCTTTTACCATGCCTGGGCCGCCGGTAGCCAAAATCAGGTTGATATCCGGGTGATGCATTAACTGGTTGGACAGTTCAACGGAGGGTTGATCAATCCAGCCGATGATGTCTTTCGGCGCGCCGGCGGCAATCGCGGCTTGCAACACGATGTCTGCGGCTTTATTGGTCGCATTTTTCGCCCGCGGGTGGGGAGAAAAGATAATGCCGTTACGCGTTTTCAGGCTGATCAATGCCTTGAAAATCGCCGTGGAGGTCGGGTTGGTGGTTGGTACGATACCGCAAATCAAGCCGATAGGCTCTGCGATAGTAATGGTGCCGAAGGTGTCGTCGGTGGAGAGAACGCCGCAGGTCTTTTCGTCCTGATAGGCGTTGTAAATGTATTCGGAGGCAAAGTGGTTTTTAATCACCTTATCTTCCACAATACCCATTCCGGACTCAGCGACGGCCATCTTGGCCAGCGGGATCCGCGCATCTGAAGCTGCTAACGCGGCAGCCCGGAAGATTCTGTCGACTTGCTCTTGAGTAAAGCTGGCAAATTCACTCTGCGCCTTTTTTACTCTTTCGACCAGTGCGTTAAGTTCAGCAAGATTGGTTACGGCCATAATGCTCTCCTGATAATGTTAAACTCTTTCAGTCAATGGTCTGCCAAGTAACAAAGTATAGATAAACGCGCGAATATTGCGTTTGTCCGGCGGCTAGCGCCGGCCAGCTTACTCGTTACTGCATTCATTGACTCAAAGAGCTCGCACACGGCCATCCTAACGGTTGTCGACGGCATCGCCTGAGATTTTCAGCAACGTCAAGGCAAAAGATATTCTGCCAACCGACCCGATCAGACGCGACTCATTTGTACTAACCGGGTGAGGAAGAGCATACGCGCTTACTGGACATTTTTTTGTGATCTTTATCTAGTTTTTTTCATGCTGACACCATTCAGCATTGCTGTTTATGAGAATCATTATCAATTGATGGAGTGTTATAGGCCATGCAGCCTTTTACCTGCTTAAGGAAAACGCAGGCCGGTGATTTTTTATTCTATCTGGCTGTGAAATGAGAAATAAAATCCACCCTCCCGGCATGGATAAATAGGGCTGATTACACTACATTAGCGCCGGTAAGGCACTCATGTGAACAGTAACCCATTCGGGGTGGTATGTGGTCCAGTCATTGTTGAGCGTTTCAGATTATATCAAGTTCTTTATCGGCCTGTTTGCGCTGATCAATCCGATAGGCATTCTGCCGGTGTTCATCAGTATGACTAACTATCTGGCGGTGGAAGGGCGCAATAAAACCAACCTGACGGCCAACTTCTCCGTGGTGGTGAT
The DNA here is from genome assembly GCF_040240345.1 of Brenneria sp. g21c3. Taxonomy (NCBI): domain Bacteria; kingdom Pseudomonadati; phylum Pseudomonadota; class Gammaproteobacteria; order Enterobacterales; family Pectobacteriaceae; genus Brenneria; species Brenneria sp. g21c3. The sequence goes on from NZ_JBEIAB010000003.1 coordinate 205,095, forward strand.
CCTATGGATATCGCTGTTCTTTGGCGACAGTATCTTGCGATTATTCGGCATCTCGATTGATTCCTTCCGCATTGCCGGCGGCTTATTGGTTATGACGATCGCCATGTCGATGATCAACGGTAAGCTGGGGGAAGACAAACAAAACAAGCAGGAAAAGACGGAAACCGCCAACCGCGAAAGTATCGGCGTCGTGCCGCTGGCGCTGCCGTTGATGGCCGGCCCCGGTGCCATCAGTTCCACCATTGTCTGGAGTTCCCGCTATCATGAGTGGCAGAATCTGGCGGGTCTGTCCCTGACTATCGCGCTGTTTGCGTTTTGCTGCTGGTTGCTGTTTCGGGGCGCGCCGCTTTTAGTCAGAATTCTCGGCCAGACGGGGATTAACGTCATTACCCGTATTATGGGGCTATTGCTGATGTCATTGGGCATTGAGTTTATTGTGACCGGCGTTAAAGCGCTTTTCCCTGGTTTATTATGACGATTTGAAAGCGTTAAATTGAATTTGAAATTAAGGCCTATCGCTGGATTATGCCTTAACAACCGCTGCCGTCGTTAATCGCATTTACCCGTCTTTTTTATCGCATAAATATTTTTCGCATAAGCAATACTAATTTCTTCAGGTTGTTTTTTACCCGCGCCTTGTCTGCTAATTGTGACTGGGGTCTCTTTCTGGTCTCTTTTCTTATGTGCTAATTTGTTAAATTAATAACATTTATCGCGTATAACGTTATTGCTATCACGCTTGCCTGTTAGCGTGGTTTTGTGCCGGGGTGAGATAAGTGATGGTTTTTTGTGCTTAAAATGGATTGTTTTAACGTTTTTTTTCTTGTGGAGCGCGCAAAACATTTTAGACAATATTGCTGCTTGTGAATCGGCCGGCAGGATGAAAGGTGATTTTTAGTGATGTTTCTAACGTTTACAAAAAATCAGTCCAGCGTCATTTTAAATGTTTGGCGAATGAATTCTCTTTTTGCTAACGTCGATTCGGACAGTTTTTTGTCAATTACCTATAAGTAAATTTTATTAATTATCTCACTGTCCGAATCGGGGAAGCTGTCCGTGGTTGCCTCATGCTCAAGGCTACGGGTTATCTGTGAATGGCATGAACGGTAAAAACAATTTTCCGCTGACATTTTGTTGGTCATCGGAATGCGCATGTCGTAAAGGCATAATCAACAACACAGGAGAAAACAATGGCGCGCATGACAAAAAAAAGGCTGACCGCAGGCATCGTTGCGGCATTGAGTCTGGCGGCGGGCGTTCCCGCCTGGTCCGCGGTGGTGCCGGCAAACGTTGAACTGGCGGCAAAACAGGAACTGGTGCGGAATAACGGCGCTGAAGTCGCATCATTGGATCCGCATAAAATTGAAGGCATACCCGAGGCCAATGTATCCCGCGATTTGCTCGAAGGGTTGGTGATTACGGATCCCAATGGCAAGGTTATCCCCGGGGTGGCGGAAAGCTGGGATAACAAAGATTTTAAAGTCTGGACTTTCCATCTGCGAAAAGATGCCCGCTGGTCAAATGGTGACCCTGTCACGGCTCAGGATTTTGTCTATAGCTGGCGGCGTCTGGCCGATCCGCAAACCGCATCGCCCTATGCCAGCTATCTGCAATACGGTCATCTGCTGAATATTGATGACATCATCGCCGGAAAGAAGAGCCCGGATACGCTCGGCGTTAAAGCACTCGACGACCATACGCTTGAGGTGACGCTGAGTGAAGCCGTTCCCTATTTTTACAAATTGCCGATCCACTCCTCCTTATCGCCGGTAAACAAAACCGCCGTGGAGAAATTTGGCGAAAAATGGACGCAGCCGCAGAATTGGGTCGGCAATGGCGCCTATAAGCTGAAAGCGTGGGTGGTTAATGAAAAAATCGTGCTGGAGCGCAACCCGCAGTACTGGGATAACGCCCATACGGTGGTTAATCAGGTCACCTACCTGCCCATCGCTTCAGAAGTCACCGACGTCAACCGCTATCGCAGCGGTGAAATTGATATGACTTACAATTACCTGCCGATAGAACTGTTTCAGAAGTTAAAAAAAGAGATCCCGCAGGAAGTTAAGGTAAACCCGTATTTATGCTCCTATTATTACGAAATCAATAACCAGAAGGCGCCGTTTACCGATGTGCGGGTAAGAAATGCGCTGCGCCTGGGACTGAGTCAGGATATCTTAACCAATAAAGTTAAAAATCAGGGGGATATTCCGGCCTATGGCTTTGTACCGCCTTATGTCGAGGGGATAACGCTAACGCAGCCCGAATGGTTTGGCTGGACGCAGGAAAAACGTAACGCGGAGGCGAAAAAATTACTGGCGGAAGCCGGATATAGCGCGGATAAACCGTTAACGCTCAACCTGCTGTACAACACGTCTGACTTGCACAAAAAGATGGCGATCGCGGCGGCCTCAATCTGGAAACAGAATATCGGCGTGAATGTGAAGTTGGATAATCAGGAGTGGAAAACCTTCCTTGATAGCCGTCATCAGGGGTCTTTCGATCTCGCCCGGGCGGGCTGGTGCGCCGATTACAATGAGCCTTCATCGTTCCTCAATGTCATGACGTCGGACAGCAGCAATAATACCTCGCACTATAAAAGTCCTGCTTACGATGCGCTGATGAGTAAAACCTTGCAGGTCGGTTCCGATGAAGAGCGCACTGCGCTTTATCAGCAGGCAGAATCTCAGTTGGACAAAGACGCGACTATCGTGCCGGTTTATTACTATGCCAATACCCGGCTGGTGAAGCCTTACGTCGGTGGTTTGACGGGTAAAGATCCGATGGATCATATCTATGTGAAAGATCTTTATATCATCAAACACTAATAATATTGCGGGCCGCGCCGAGAGCGTCGCCCGCTCTTATTTGCAGGTTTTATAGGTACGGCAATGTTAAAATTCATTTTTCGTCGCTGTCTGGAAGCGATTCCGACGCTGTTTATCCTGATCACCATTTCATTCTTTATGATGCGCCTTGCGCCAGGCAGCCCGTTTACCGGCGAACGCAACCTTCCGCCGGAAGTGATGGCTAATATTGAAGCCAAATACCATCTTAACGATCCGATATTAAAGCAATACGGCAACTATTTATGGCAACTGGCCCAGGGCGATTTCGGCCCTTCGTTTAAATATAAAGATTATTCGGTCAACGATCTGGTGGCGGCTTCATTTCCGGTTTCCGCCAAATTGGGGGCGGCGGCGTTTCTGTTTGCGGTATTTTTCGGCGTCGGCGCCGGCGTGATTGCGGCATTGAATCAAAACAGCAAGTGGGATTATACGGTAATGGGCTTTGCGATGACCGGAGTGGTAATCCCCAGCTTTGTCGTGGCGCCGCTGCTGGTGTTGATCTTTGCCATTACGTTGCGTTGGTTGCCGGGCGGCGGCTGGAACGGCGGGGCGCCCAAATACATGATTCTGCCGATGGTCGCCTTGTCGCTCTCCTATATCGCCAGTATTGCGCGTATCACCCGTGGGTCGATGATTGAAGTGTTGCATTCCAACTTTATTCGTACCGCGCGCGCCAAAGGGTTGCCGCTGCGTCGCATTATTCTGCGTCATGCCTTAAAACCGGCTTTGTTGCCGGTGCTTTCTTATATGGGGCCGGCGTTTGTCGGCATCATTACCGGTTCAATGGTTATCGAAACCATTTTCGGCTTACCCGGCATTGGGCAGCTTTTCGTGAATGGGGCGCTGAATCGTGATTACTCGTTAGTGCTTAGCCTGACGATTTTGGTCGGCGGATTAACCATTCTGTTTAATGCGATAATTGACGTGTTATACGCCGTTATCGATCCGAAAATTCGCTACTAAACCGGGGGCGGTATGTTTTGGCATCGAAAAAATAGTGAGGCGCTGGATAATTTCAACCAAAGGATGGACGTCGAAGGCCGCAGCCTGTGGCAAGACGCCCGCCGGCGCTTTATCCATAACCGCGCCGCGCTTGCCAGCCTGTTTGTGCTGGCGCTGATTACTTTATTTGTGATTGTCGGCCCCTGGCTGTCGCCTTTTAATTATGCCGATACGGACTGGAACATGATGTCGTCCGCGCCGGATATGACGTCCGGCCACTATTTCGGCACCGACTCATCAGGGCGCGACCTGCTGGTTCGCGTCGCCGTCGGCGGGCGGATTTCGCTGATGGTCGGCGTGGCGGCCGCGCTGGTCGCCGTGGTGGTCGGCACCTTGTACGGCGCGATATCCGGTTATCTCGGCGGCAAAGTCGACTCCGTCATGATGCGCTTGCTGGAAATCCTCAACTCTTTTCCATTCATGTTTTTCGTCATTCTGCTGGTGACGTTCTTCGGGCAGAACATGCTGTTGATCTTCGTTGCCATCGGTATGGTGTCCTGGCTGGATATGGCGCGGATTGTGCGCGGTCAGACGCTGAGTCTGAAACGTAAGGAGTTCATTGAAGCGGCGCTGGTGTCCGGGGTTTCGACGCGCGGCATCGTGTTGCGTCATATCGTACCCAATGTGTTGGGCGTGGTGGTGGTGTATGCCTCATTACTGGTGCCGAGTATGATTTTGTTTGAATCCTTTCTGAGCTTTCTCGGATTAGGCACGCAGGAGCCGTTAAGCAGTTGGGGCGCCTTGTTGAATGACGGCGCGAACTCGATGGAAGTCTCTTCCTGGCTGCTGCTTTATCCCGCGGCGTTTCTGGTGGTGACGCTGTTTTGTTTTAACTTTATCGGCGACGGCCTGCGTGATGCCCTCGACCCGAAAGATCGCTAAGGAGCGGCATGATGAACAGACATGATGCAACCGGGACACATGAACCGCTGCTCAGCGTGCGGGATTTGCGGGTAACGTTCCGTACCGAGGATGGCGAGGTGACGGCGGTCAACGATCTCAACTTTACCCTGAATGCCGGCGAAACGCTGGGGATTGTCGGCGAGTCCGGTTCAGGAAAATCTCAGACGGCGTTTGCGCTGATGGGATTGTTGGCCGGCAATGGGCATATCAGCGGTTCCGGACGTTTTCATGGCAGGGAGATCCTCAATTTGCCCGAGCGCCAGTTGAATAAGCTGCGCGCGGAAGAGATCGCCATGATATTTCAGGATCCGATGACCTCGCTGAACCCATATATGCGCGTCGGCGAACAGTTGATGGAAGTGCTGATGCTGCATAAGCAGCTCGGTAAACGCGCGGCTTTTGAAGAGTCGGTCCGCATGCTCGACGCGGTGAAAATGCCGGAAGCGAGAAAACGCATGACCATGTATCCTCATGAATTTTCCGGCGGCATGCGTCAACGCGTGATGATCGCCATGGCGTTGCTGTGCCGTCCTAAATTGCTGATTGCGGACGAGCCGACCACGGCGCTTGATGTAACGGTGCAGGCGCAGATCATGACGTTGTTGAATGAGCTAAAGCGTGAGTTTAATACCGCCATCATCATGATCACCCATGATTTGGGCGTGGTGGCCGGTATTTGCGACAAGGTGCTGGTGATGTACGCCGGGCGGACGATGGAATACGGTTCGGCGCGCGATGTGTTTTATCATCCCAGCCATCCTTATTCTGTCGGATTGCTCAATGCGGTTCCGCGTCTGGACGCCGAGGATGACGTCCTGGCGACTATTCCCGGCAATCCGCCCAATCTGCTGCGCTTGCCGAAGGGGTGTCCGTTCCAGCCGCGCTGTCCCTATGCGATGGAACGGTGCCATGAAGCTCCGCCTTTGACGCCCTTTGGCGACGATCGTCTGCGCGCCTGTTTCAGAACGATCGAGGAGGTGTTATGAGTCCCGTCCAGGAAAAAAACGCGTTGCTGGAAGTTGTCGATCTGAAAGTCCACTTTGCGGTAAGCGATGATAAGCAATGGTTCTGGCAGCCGCCCAAGATGCTAAAGGCGGTCGATGGCGTGACGCTTCGTCTGTATGAGGGCGAAACGCTGGGCGTGGTGGGCGAGTCCGGCTGCGGCAAATCCACGCTGGCGCGCGCCATTATCGGCCTGGTGAAAGCAACCGGCGGCAGTATTACCTGGCTGGGGCGCGATTTGCTGGGTATGAACGAGGCCGAGTGGCGTAAAGCGCGCGGCGATATCCAGATGATATTTCAGGATCCGCTGGCGTCGCTCAATCCACGCATGACTATCGGCGAAATCATAGCGGAACCGTTAAAAACCTATTACCCCAGGCTGTCGCGTCAGGAGGTGAAAGAAAAGGTCAAAGCGATGATGCTGAAGGTGGGGTTATTGCCCAACCTGATTAACCGCTATCCGCATGAGTTTTCGGGCGGCCAATGTCAGCGTATCGGCATCGCCAGGGCGTTGATACTGGAACCGAAGCTGATTATCTGCGACGAACCCGTGTCTGCGCTGGACGTTTCCATTCAGGCGCAGGTGGTGAATCTGCTGCGGCAATTGCAGCATGAAATGCGACTGTCGCTGATTTTTATCGCTCATGACTTGTCGGTGGTGAAACATATATCCGATCGGGTTCTGGTGATGTATCTGGGGCATGCGGTGGAGCTGGGCACCTATGATCAGGTTTATCGCAATCCTCAGCATCCCTATACGCGGGCGTTGATGTCGGCCGTACCGATCCCCGATCCGGATAAAGAGAGAAATAAGCGGATACAGCTACTGGAGGGCGATCTGCCTTCGCCGATTAACCCGCCGGCGGGCTGCGTGTTTTGCACGCGTTGTCCGATCGTCGGGCCTGAATGTGTGAAAACCAGACCGGTAATGGAAGGGAGCTTTACCCATGCCGTCTCCTGCCTGAAGGTCGATCCGCAAGCGCTGAGCTCGTCATAACGATCGCGCTAAAAAGGGCGAATCTCAGGGATGAGGTTCCTGTTCGCGCGGCTTATTCTTTCCACAGAATATGGCAAAGCTTGTGGTCTTTTTCCCGGCAAATCAGCACGCGGGCAAAAATATCGGTAATCTCGCCGCCATCCTGTTCAGCCAGCCCAATCACCACTTCGGCAAAGAAATCAGGATTGAGGTCAAAGTCGACATGCTCTGACCAATCTTCCGCCGGATCGAAGAGTTCCGCGCCGCCGCGTTCCTCGAACTGTAGGTTAAATAATAAGATATCCGCCGGATCAAGATTATCGGCAGCCAGCTCCAGAAAAATATCGTAAGCCTGTTCCAACGCTTCGTCTTCAGTCAGACGGTTATTCAAATCCATACAAAGTGTCCTGTTAATGCGTGTGGAACTATTAAAACACGGGGAAAGCCGTATTTATAGCAAGGGACTGAAAAAGTAGCACAGCCGTTCTATAATTCGTTGCCAATAAGGTCGGCTTTGCCACTGTTTGGCGCTGAGCAGAGTGGAGCGGGCAATATAATCTTCCTGCACGCAGGCGAGGTCGGTGCCGAAACCGGCATCGTCGATCACCACGGTAATTTCAAAATTCAGCCACAGACTGCGGATATCAAGATTAACCGTGCCGATCAGGCTCAGTTGACCGTCGACCAGCACGCTTTTGGTATGCAGCAGGCCATCGTTGAACTGATAGATTTTGACGCCGGCCGCCAGCAGTTCTGTATAGAACGCCCGACTGGCCCAGCCGACCAGTACGGAATCATTCTTATGCGGAACGATAAGGCTGACATCCACCCCGCGCTGTGCGGCCGTACAGATGGCGTGCAGCAGGTCGTCGCTTGGCACGAAATAGGGCGTGGTCATGATCAGCTGTTTACGCGCCGAGTAGACCGCGGTTAACAATGCCTGATGGATCAGATCTTCCGGATAACCGGGGCCGGACGCAATCACCTGAATGGTATGGTCGGTTTCCTCTTCAAACGGCATCGTATTGACGTCGGGCGGCGGCGGCAACAGCCGTATACCGGTTTCCATTTCCCAGTCGCAGCAATAAATAATTCCCAACGTTGTCGCCACCGGCCCTTCAATGCGGGCCATCAGATCGACCCATTGACCGACGCCCGCATCCTGTTTGAAAAAGCGGGGATCGACCATGTTCATACTGCCGGTATAGGCGATACGGTTATCGATCAGGATGACCTTCCGGTGCTGACGTAAATCCATGCGTCGCAGAAACGCCCGGAATAAATTCACTTTTAACGCTTCGGCCACTTCAATTCCGGCGGTTCGCATCAGTTGCGGATAGGTGTTGCGGAAAAACTTAACGCTGCCCGCGGAGTCCAGCAGTATCCGGCAATGCACGCCGCGCCGCGCGGCCGCAATCAGCGACGAGGTGACCTGATCGACAATGCCGCCGGCTTGCCAGATATAAAACACCATCTCGATATTATTATGAGCCAGTTCAATATCTCGGATCAGCGATTTAATGGTGTCGTCAAAGGTGGTCAGTAATTGCAACTGGTTGCCTTTTACGCCGCCGACGCCCTGACGGCGTTCGCATAATTGAAATAATGCGCTGGCGACCTCGCTGTTTTCTGTGGCGAATATTCGCCGGTACTCTTTGAGCTCGCGCAGCCATTTCGCCGTTGAGGGCCACATTTTACTGGCTCGTTCCGCCCGGCGTTTGCCAAGATGTAATTCACCGAAGGAGAGGTAAGCGACAATACCCACCAGCGGCAGAATATAGATAACCAACAACCAGGCCATTGCGGAGGGAACCGTTCGACGCTTCATCAAAATACGTAGCGTGATACTTGCAATCAACAACCAGTAACTGAAAACAAGTAACCAACTCATTACTGTATAAAATGTTGTCATAAAGGCGTCGCAAATCCCTTCTGTAAGTCATTAATTAAAGTGTACGCATACTTTGATGAAAGGTGAAACGCCTTTAGTCTTAATAAAATAGCCTGATATCTCTTTCCTGGCGGAAAGGGAATGTCAAACATCGCTTGGATCGAAATACGAAGGGACTATAATGACGCGGCAAATCGTCGATAGAAGAGTTATGCCATGAAACGCAGCCGGAATGAAGTTAGCCGCTGGCGAATGTTGCGTCAGGTTCAGCGTCGCAGAAGCCGCTGGCTGGAAGCGCAGTCGCGTACTTACCGTCATATTCACTACGCCCGCTATTTGCAGCAAAAGCATAAACGGCGCGCGTTGTTGTATGCGGTCGCCTATGAGTGGTAGTTAGCCGAAAAAATTAGCGGTCATCATTGATATGACCGCTAATTTTTTAATCGACGGCGACGGCGACGGGTTTCAGGATAATACGGGTATCAGCGGTTTATCGGCAGCCGGCGACGACTCCGCGGGATCGGACGGCATCTGAAATAGCGATACGGTCGAACTAAGCCGCTCTGTGTGTTGCAGCAGCGATGAAAAGGTCAATGCCGTCGTTTCAACCTGCGCGGCATTCTGTTGCACGGTATCATTCAGGGTGCGAATGCGGCTGGTGACGTCATGAATGCTCTGGTTTTGCTGGTGTGATATTGCCGATATTTCACTTAAAAACGCGCTGGTGCCTTTCGCTGCCTGAATGATCTCTTGCAGGCTCTCATTCAAATCGTTAACCACTTTGGCGCCCATTTCAACGCTGTTATCGGAATCGCGGATCAAGGCATTGATATTTTGCGCGGAATGGCTGCTTTGCGATGCCAGCGTACCGACTTCACGCGCGACGACGGCAAATCCGCGTCCCATCTCCCCGGCGCGGGCGGCTTCAATCGCCGCGTTCAATGACAGAATATGCGTTTGGAAAGCGACATTTTCAATCATGCCGATCGCATCCGTCATTTCCCTTGTTCTGCCCGCTATATCCGACATGGCCGTCTTCACTTCATTCATCATGACTTCGCCCTGCGAGGCGATATTGCTGGTGTCTTCGGCGTGCAGACCGGCCTGTTGAGTGTGCTGCGTATGCTGTTCCAGATGCTGGCTCAACTGAATGATATGTTCGGTGGCGGCTTTCAGTTCGTTAGACTGCCGGTTTGCCTGCGCCGACAGGATTCGGTTATCTTCAGCAACCTTATCAACCTGGGCGCTCATGCTCCTTACGCTCTGGCGAACCTGATTAACCAAAACAACCAGACCACGCTGCATTTGAATAACGCTGTGATTCAACTGATCTATTTCATCGGCCGCCCGTTTTTCCGCATCGATGGTATGCGAAAGATCGCCTGCCGCAATCAGGCGTAAATGATCGATGATGCGTTTTAGCGGACGAATAATGACTTTGTTGACGCCGACCCACACCAGCACCGCGACCAACAGCAATAACGCCAGCACAACAATAAAAATAGTATGGGCGCGATCGAGAGAGGTGAGGAATTGCTGGCCGTGCCGTTTTTGCCGGATATCGTTATCTTGCAGGTAGCGTGAGTACTTTTGGGTGAAATCGTTTTGGTAGGCCTGAATCGGAATAGCAAAGAAGATATCAATTTGATTGCTCGTTTTTATTCCTTCGGCCAGTTCCAGCAGTCCCGCATACAATTGCTGATAGCTGGTTTTCAGCGCCGCGAAGGCCGGGGAGGCGGATGCGGTATCCAGTTGTTGGTAATGGGTTTGCGCCAGCTTTAATGACGTCTCGGCTTCGTCCATCAAACTTTGCCAACTGCCGACCGAGCCGGTTTCTTTATCAACCAGCAGATAGATTCCGGCCCGATTCAGTTTATCGCTGGCGTTCATGACTTCCATTCTGGCTTTATCCATCAACGCCTGCTGTTGACGCAACCGCTCATTAATCGACGTATCCAGTCGGACCTGCGTCAGGGTTTGGGAAAGAATGCCGACCGAGATCAGCTGCAATAATGAAAACAGCCCGATGACCAGCAATAAACCCAAAAGAATACCCGGCCGGCGGCGAAATATTTTTGACATCCCTAATCGTAGCGTAGCGGACGTTAACATATGATTTGACTCCCTGCATATGAATAACGATCAGCGTATCATTGTTAAATGACTAAAATATTTCAGCTTTCAGCCGTTGGGAGGCGGATGTCGGCGCCTGAAGAGTGTGGGCGACGGGTCATCGCGATAGCCGCCATGACCCACCGTTATCAGCGCAATTAAAACACCTTTTTATAGGGTTTTACCGTGACCTTGTGATAAACCTTGGCGGCGACGTAAGGATCTTCATTCGCCCAGGTTTGCGCTTCCGTCAGGGAGGGAAATTCGGCGATGATGACGGAGCCGGTAAAACCGGCTTTACCGGGATCTTCGCTATCAACGGCGGGGAACGGGCCGGCGGTGATAAGTCGTCCCTGATCCTGCAAGTTCTTCAGACGGGCAAGATGGTCGGGTCTTGCCGCCAGTCGATTCTCCAGCGAACCGGCGACATCTTCTGCATAGATAACATATAACATAATTGGCCTCTTTCATTAGCAAGTGCAAAACTGCGGTAACCTATCATACTGGATGATGTGAGCAGGGCAATAGGTTGATTTAGCAGATAAATGGCATCCCATTCCGGATTATTTTAACAATTTGGCGGGTTATTATTGAATATGATTGCTATTTGCATTTAAACTTGGGCGGCATAAGAGGATAAAGAAATACTATGCCGCAAAAAAAGCTTTTTCTGACCCGCCGTTATTCATGGCCATTTATACTTTCAGCTGGTATTCACGGTTCTTTAATCGCGGGTTTGCTGTATGCGTCGTTCAATAAAGCTTTCGAAATGCCGGAAGAGTCCAAAGCGATCAGCGTCGTTATGGTCAATCCCGCCTCGTTTGAAGCGGCGCCCGCGGCGAAATCAGCGCCGGCCGAGCCGGAACCGGTAGAACAGCCGGAACCGGTAGTAGAGCCGGAAGCCGCGCCCGAGCCGGTTCCGGAACCTGAGCCGGAACCCATCCCGGAGCCGATTCCAGAACCGGTTCCCGTGCCGCTGCCGGAACCTAAACCAGAGCCTAAACCGAAGCCAAAACCGAAACCGGTGAAGAAAGTCGAGCAGCCGAAGCCGGTGAAACGGGAAAGGGCCGTTGAAAAACAGCCGCCGTCGCCGTTTACCAGCGAAGAACCGACGCAAAATGTGAAGAATGCGCCGGTCAGGCAGGCGCCGTCTCCTGCGTCAAATACGCAGTCGGCAGGGCCTCGTCCGCTGAGCCGGGTTGAGCCGCAGTATCCCGCTCGGGCGTTTTCACTGCGCGTCGAAGGGCGGGTGAAGATACAGTTTGATATTGATGATGCCGGCCGGGTAGAGAATATTCGGGTGCTTTCAGCAGAACCGCGCAACATGTTTGAACGGGACATCCGACAGGCGATGCGGAAATGGCGCTATGAAGCCAGCAAGCCCGGCAGAAATCTGGAGGTGACGTTCGTCTTCAGGATCAATGGCGGCTCAACCATGGAGTAAGTTCGCTATCGACAAAAAAGCACCGCTTTATCGCGGTGCTTGAGTCTGTTGGCTTGGTCGGGGCTGGACTGGAAGGCGCGCTATATCAATTTGATTCCGGTTCATCATAATTGCAGTGGCTTTTCCCCAGCGGTAGTTCGCGCGCACGGCCGTAGCTGTCCACGGCGACATAAGTGAATAGCGCCTCCGTGGCGCGATAACGCTGACCGATCGGTTCGGACGAGACTTTTTTCACCCAGACTTCGACATTCACATTGATGGAACTGCGGCCGGTGCTGACGCAGCGCGCATAACAGCACACCACGTCGCCGACGGCTACCGGCTTCAGAAACGACATGCCGTCAACGCGTACGGTGACCACCCGGCCTTCTGCGATTTCTTTTGCCAAAATAGCGCCGCCCATGTCCATCTGCGACATGATCCAGCCGCCAAAAATATCCCCATTCGCATTGGTATCAGCAGGCATCGCCAGTGTACGAAGCACCAGATCGCCCTGAGGTAAAACGTCTTGTTTGCTCATTGTGGTATCAATCAAATTAGGTTGACTCATTGAGTCATATTGTTTTTATCAAACGGGCATCATCAGCGCTCGTTTCCATTTTCCTCTGACTTTTCCCGATCGCCGGGTAAATGCCGGTAAATATAAATGCCGCAGATCAGGGTAAACAGCAGGGTAAATCCTGTTAAACCAAACACCTTGAAGTTAACCCATACGCTTTGCGGCATCCAGAAAGCAATATAAATGTTTAATAATCCACATACCAGAAAGAACATGGCCCAGGAGAAATTAAGTTTTCCCCATACCGGCGCCGGCAAGGTTAGCTCTTTACCCAGCATGCGCTGGATCAGCGTTTTCTTCATCACGAACTGACTGTACAGCAGTGCGGCGGCAAACAGGGTATAAATAATGGTCACTTTCCACTTGATGAACTCATCGTTATGGAACACCAGCGTCAAGGTGCCGAAAATAGCGACCATAGCAAAGGTCACCAGCATCATTTTCTCTATCTTGCGATAAAGCACCCAGGTGATGATCAGCGCCAGCGCGGTCGCGGCGACCAATGCGCCTGACGCCACATAAATGTCATAGAGTTTGTAACAGACAAAAAAAACAATCAGTGGAATAAAATCAATAAGTTGCTTCATTGTATCAATCCGTCGCTCAATAATTCGTTGGTGATAACCGCAATGGCTATCCGATAACTGGCCGCATTATCCTTTATTGTGGTGTACTGTTCCCTTGATATCGCCATAATTTGCAGAAAATTACGATTGGCCGCGCCGGCGGCTTACCGTTATCAGGGCGACGGTAAGCCGCGCGATCTTTCTCCCGCGGATTTATCGCCCCGATCGGTTATTCGCTAACTTCCCGGGACGCGCCTTGAAATCCATCGGACGGCGGTTAAACGCGCAGCAGCATATAAAGACGGAACAGATAGATCAGCAGAATAGCGGATATCAGGTTGCTCAGGCCGTTTAACAGAATGGCCAGCACGGTGGGTGAAAATACCGGGATTTTCGTTACCAGCAGCAGGATGGCGATTTTAGTCAGTATCCAGAGGATCACCGCCGGCGCCGTGACGCGCAGGTTGGCATAAGCCAGTTTGGCGCTGGCCTTGATGGCGCGGAATACGCCGTATTTTTCGGTGACGACGATAACCGGCGACAGGCTCAATGCAATAGCCAGTAGCACGCCGGGAATGACCAGAAACAGCATGCCGAATTGCACGAGCAGCGTACACAGCAGGATCAGTATGAACAGGCGGGGCAGCGCGGGGGCGGCGGCGCCGATCGCCCGCAAGGCGCTGGTGCGGTTGCCGGCGGACACCATCTGAAGCAGCATCAGGATGCCGCCAGTGAGAATCGCGTTGCCGACCAGGGCGGCGAATGTACCCGCGGCAGACATTTTCAGCAGCACCACCTGCTGCTCCGGCGTCATTTGCTGGATCATATCCATCACGCCCAACTCGACGGAGGAAGACAAATCGCCGCCCACGTTATTCAGCGTTTGCAATTCTTCATCCCCGGGTGCGAAGGCATGATTCAGAATGACAGTAATGAACGCGGTCAGCAGGGCCATCAGTAAAATACTGACGAACTGGTTACGCGTAAAATTCATTGTGTCACGGTACAACGTGTTGGCCGTGATGGACATGCAAACTCCTTGAGAAAAAATGGGTAATCATATTAGCCTTTAATTGTAACCTGTTACGCCAGACTGTGGCACCCCGTCCGGCGAGCGATGCGCTGATTTCTCATGATTCGGCGGACGGCGCTTCAATCCCGACGGGTAACGGGGGCAATCCGTAGCGTGCCCGGGCGCGGTCACAGGCCTCATTTATCCGGCCATTTTCGCCTGATTGCATAAATTCACGGCATGGGGAAGGACGATCGGAATAAATAGAACAACTGACATTTTCGCCGATATCGCCTTTTAACGCGACGCAGCGCGGCGTTTTGCTATTGGTTCCCTGCATACAACGCAAAAATGGCGTAACGGGCTCCGTGAGGAGGACAGGAACGGCGCCGCCGCCATCATCCGCTTCCGCCCAGTAAAAAGATACCCTGAAATAGGCGCAGCAGGCGCCGCAATGCATACAGGCGTTATCACTCATTTGTCTTCTACCGTCCTCGACCGGCATTGCATCAACCCCTTCATTTTTCAAGCCGCGCAGTGTCGGCCAATGCTGAAATCTGTCGGGAACCAAACAAATATTGCTGAAAATTTAGCGCCGAAATAACCGCCCTGGCAGCGCATTTTTTCAGGATCGCACGTTATGTGCATTTTTGGTTATTTTGATCTAAATCAATTCCTTTGTTTTTAATGATTTGGCTGTATTTGATTAATTTTCACTTTTTACAAAATGCGTTTAAAAGATGTGATCTGGCTAAAAACAAGAGTAGCCGCGCAAAGGTATATTTTGCTCGAAATTAAACCATATAAAGGGAGTGGATAATGAAAAAGGCGTCTTTCTTACTTATCGCGGCGACGCTGTTGCCGTCATTCGCACAGGCTCATCAGGCCGGAGATATCATTGTCCGTGGTGGAACCGCGACGGTTCGTCCGGTAGAAGGCTCCGACAATGTATTGGGCCTGGGTTCATTCGACGTGAATAATAATACCCAACTGGGTTTGACGTTCAGCTACCTGGTCACGGATAACATTGGCGTGGAGCTATTGGCCGCGACGCCGTTTACCCATAAGGTCGGGTTGAACGGCACCGGGGAGCTTGCCGAGGTGAGCCATCTGCCCCCGGCGCTGATGGCGCAGTACTACTTTGGCGATCAAAACGACAAACTTCGTCCCTACCTCGGCGTAGGCGTGAACTACACCCTGTTCTTTGATGAAAAGTTCAATAGCCGCGGCGAAAGCCTGGGTTTAACCGACCTGAGTCTGAAAAATTCCTGGGGCGTCGCCGCGCAGGCCGGTGTGGATATTAATCTGGCTGATAACTGGCTGCTTAACGCATCGTTGTGGTGGATGGATATCGATACCGATGTGAAGTTTAACGCCGGAGGCCAGCAGCAGTCGATTAGCACCCGTCTGGATCCGTGGGTCTTTATGTTCGGCTTCGGCTATCGTTTCTGATTGCGGTTATTTGCTGAAGCGGCGCTTTTAACGGCAATGGCGGATATGCATCCGCCGTTGCCGTTTTCGCATTATGCGCGTGTCGCCGCCTTCATATTGCTGACAAAGGTATGCAGTTGCGACAGCATTTCTTTGGGATCTTGCTGATTTTTTTCAATAATCCGCACGATCGCCGAGCCGGAGATGGCGCCGGCGGCGCCCGCGGTCAACGATTCCCGCACCTGTGCGGGTTCTGAAATACCGAAGCCCTGAATGGGCGGCGCGGCGTGGTATTCCGTCAATTTAGCGACCAGGTGATGAAGCGGCAACTGAGCGCGTTTTTCCGTACCGGTAACCCCCGCGCGCGACAGGAGATAGGTGTAACCGCGGCCATAGGACGCAATTTCACGCAGCAAATCGTCATCGGCATTGGGCGGACAGATAAAAATCGGCGCGATGTTATGACGCTGCGCCGCGGCGCGGAAAGGCGCGGATTCTTCAACCGGCACATCGGCAATCAGCACGGAGTCGACGCCAACCTGCTCGCAGCGCTGATAGAACGCATCAATGCCATTACTGAAAACCAGATTGGCGTACATCAGCAGGCCGATGGGGATCTCCGGGTATTTCTGGCGAATAGCGGCAAGCATTTCAAAGCATTGGCTGAGAGTGACGCCCGATGCGAACGCCCGCAGCGTCGCGGCCTGAATCGTCGGCCCATCGGCCAGCGGATCGGAAAAAGGAATGCCGAGTTCCAGCGCATCGGCGCCGGCCGCCACCAGCGTATCGATGATTTTCAGCGACTGTTCCGGCGAAGGATCTCCCAGCGTAACAAAGGGGACAAACGCGCCTTCTTTCTTTTCGTCGAGACGTTTGAACAACTGTTGATAGCGCTCCATTAAATTTCTCCCCGATCTTTTAAAATATCGTGAACGGTAAATATGTCTTTATCGCCGCGGCCGGACAGGTTAACCACCAGGATTTGTTCCTTCTCCGGCTCCTGCTTAATCATTTTCAGCGCATAGGCAAGGGCGTGGGACGATTCCAACGCCGGGATAATTCCTTCATGACGGGAGAGTTCTTTAAAGGCATCCAGCGCTTCGTCATCGGTAATGGAAACATAATCGGCCCGGCCGATGCTGTTCAGGTAAGCGTGCTGGGGGCCGACGGAAGGGAAATCCAGTCCGGCGGAGATCGAATAGGACTCTTCGATTTGTCCTTCGCTGGTTTGCATCATCGGGGACTTCATGCCGAAGTAAATTCCGACGCGGCCGTGCTTGAGCGGCGCGCCGTGTTGTCCGCTGGCGATGCCTAACCCGGCAGGCTCCACGCCAATCAGGCGCACGCCGGCGTCATCGATAAAGTCGGCAAACATGCCGATGGAATTGGAGCCGCCGCCCACGCAGGCCAGCAGCGCATCCGGCAACCGGCCCTCTCTTTCCAGCAGTTGGGCTTTGATTTCTTCGCCGATCATGCGCTGAAACTCACGCACGATAGTAGGGAACGGGTGCGGACCCGCCGCGGTGCCTAACAGATAATGCGCCTTCTCATAGCTGCCGGACCAGTCGCGCAGCGCTTCGTTACAGGCGTCTTTCAGCGTGGAGGAACCGCTGTGAACCGGGATGACTTCAGCGCCCATCAGGCGCATACGGAACACGTTGGGCGACTGACGTTCGACGTCTTTGGCGCCCATATAGATGCGGCATTTCAGCCCCAGCAGAGCGCAGGCCAACGCGGTGGCCACGCCGTGCTGGCCTGCGCCGGTCTCGGCGATGATTTCCGTTTTCCCCATCCGTTTGGCGAGCAGCGCCTGACCCAGCACCTGATTGGTTTTATGCGCGCCGCCGTGCAGCAAGTCTTCACGCTTCAGGTACAGCTTGGTGCGGGTCCCGGCGGTCAGGTTTTTACACAGGGTCAGGGCGGTCGGGCGACCGGCGTAATTCTTCAGTAAATCGGTAAATTCCGCCTGGAATTCGGGATCCTGCTGCGCGCTAACAAACGCTTCTTCCAACTGACGCAGGGCCGGGATGAGGATCTGCGGCACATATTGTCCGCCGAATTCACCAAAGTATGGATTGAGTAATGTCATAATATTCCTGTCTTTGTATTCACGAATACCCTACATATTTCATGTCGCAAGGCGCGTCGGCTGCCTGAGCGATGGGTATGAATGTTGAACCGCGCCGCGAGGGTGAAAGGGATCATATCGCCCGTAGCGTCTGAAAAACCGCCGCGATTTTATGCGCATCTTTCTTGCCGGGCTGACTTTCCACGCCGGAATTGAAGTCCAGCCCGGCGCATCCCAATTGCGCCGCCTGTGCGCAGTTGTCGGCATTGAGTCCGCCGGCCAGCAGCACGTTATCCAGATTTTGTCCCTTCAGCACCGACCAGTCGAACGTCTGACCGCTGCCGCCCTGCGCGTTATCCAGCACATAGCGGTCGACATGCGGCAGGTTTCTGGCCGGACTCTGGCCGGTTACGCTCTGCGCTTTCCAGATTTGGCAGTCGGCGGGCAGTTGTTCGCGCAACTGTGAAATGACGTGCTGGTCTTCGTTGCCGTGCAGTTGCACTGCCGCCAGCTTTAATTCGCCGGCGAGGCTGACAATCCGCTCGACCGGATCGTCGCGAAATACGCCGACATAGCGCAGCGGGGCGCTGGCGGTCAGTTGACGAGCCTGTTCCGGCGACACGCAGCGCGGGGAGGACGGCACAAAGATCAATCCGCCATACACGGCGCCGGCCTGATAGGCGGCCTGCGCATCTTCCGGGCGGGTGAGGCCGCAAACTTTATTTTCGCCGAGAATGACGCGGCGCACCGCCTGCGTCAGGTCGGGTTCGGACATCAGCGAGCTGCCGATCAGGAAACCGTCGGCGAACCGGCTTAACTCACGAATCTGCGCATGGCGATGAATACCCGATTCGCAGATAACCGTCACGCCGTCCGGCAGCAGCGGGGCAAGCTGACGGGTGCGATTCAGATCGATGGACAGATCGCGCAGGTTGCGGTTATTGATGCCCACCACGCGGGCTTCAAGTTTAATCGCCCGATGCAGCTCTTCCTCATTGCTGGCTTCGGTCAGCACGCCCAGTTTCAGACTATGCGCCAGATCGGACAGTTGGCGATACTGCTGGTCGTCCAGCACCGAGAGCATCAGCAGGATGGCGTCGGCCTGATAATAGCGCGCCAGGTAGATCTGATACTCCGAAATAATGAAGTCTTTGCACAGCACCGGCTGGTGAACCGCCGCGCTAACCTGCGGCAGGAAAGCGAAGTCGCCCTGAAAATATTTTTCATCGGTCAGTACCGATATCGCGGAGGCGTAGTCTTTATAAATCCCGGCGATCGTCGCCGGGTCGAAATCATCACGGATCAATCCTTTCGACGGCGATGCTTTCTTGCACTCCAGAATAAACGCCGGCTTATTCTGGCGCAAAGCCTGATAAAAATCCCGCTCGCTGGGGACGACCTCATGCTGGAACGTCGACAGCGGTTGTTGCTTCTGACGCGCTTCCAGCCATATAGCTTTATCACGCACTATTTTATTCAGAATGGTTTCCTGCATGACTTCTTTATCCTCTTGCGGCCAGGTCGGTTACGCGTTGATAGGCCTGTCCGCTATGAATCGCAGCTAACGCCTGTTGCGCATTTTGACGCAAATCTTCCTGTCCGAACAGCTTCAACAACAACGCCACGTTGGCGGCAACGGCCGCTTCGTGCGCCGGCTGGCCTTTTCCCTGCAACAGCGCGGTCAGAATATCGCGGTTTTCTTCCGGCGAGCCGCCTTCCAGCGCTGAAAGCGGGAAGGCGTCCAGACCAAAGTCTTTGTGAGTCAGTTCGTATTCGTCAATCTTGCCGTTGTTCAATTCAGCGACTTGCGTCGGCGCATGAATAGCGACTTCGTCCATTCCGCCGCCGTGAACCACGGCCGCGCGTTGATAACCCAGAACTTTCAGCGTTTCGGCGATAGGACGAACCAGTTCCGGACGATAAACACCGATCAGCGCCAGCGGCGGACGGGCCGGGTTAACCAGCGGCCCTAAAACGTTAAACAGCGTTCTGGTTTTCAACTGCTGGCGCACGGGTACCGCATGGCGGAATCCGGGATGATACTGCGGCGCAAACAAAAAGCATACGCCTAAGTCATCCAGCGCCTGCCGCGCTTGTTCGGCGGGCATATTAAGGTTGATGCCGAACGCCGCCAGCAGATCGGACGAGCCCGAGCGGCTGGATACGCTGCGATTGCCGTGTTTGGCGATCTTCAATCCGCAACAGGCGGCGACGAATGCGCTGGCGGTCGAAATGTTAATGCTGTTGGTGCCGTCGCCTCCGGTGCCGACGATATCGGCGAACGGGTAGTCGGGACGCGGAAAGGGCTGCGCATCGGCCAGCAGGGCGGCTGCCGCGCCGGCAATCTCTTGCGGATGTTCGCCGCGAACTTTCATACTGATCAGCGCGGCGGCCAACTGGGTCGCTTCCAGCTCGCCGCGCACGATGGCGCCGAACAGCGCCTGGCTTTCCTCACGGCTGATGATTTCCGCTTGATACAGCTTCTCAAGTATGGCGGAGATGGAAAAAGTCTCTTGCATGATCGTGTCCTTTAATTAAGCCAAAGCCCAGTCCAGCGTCTGTTCGAGCAGCCGCGCGCCGTGGGTGGTTAAAATCGATTCAGGATGAAACTGGAAACCGCAGACGCGGTCGGCGTCGTGACGCACCGCCATGACCATCTGATTAAAGTGGGCGTTGACGGTCAGCGTGGCCGGAATATCGCTGCCGACCAGCGAATGATAGCGCGCCACCGGCAGCGGGTGGGGCAAGCCCGCGAACATCGCCTCGCCGTCATGGTCGATATTGGAGGCTTTGCCGTGCAGGATTTCGCCGGCCCGGCCGACATGGCCGCCGTAGGCTTCCACAATCGCCTGGTGTCCCAGACAGATGCCGATAATCGGCAACTGACCGCGCAGGCGTTGCAGCAATTCCGGCATACAGCCCGCGTCGGCCGGCGTGCCGGGGCCGGGGGATAACATCAGTACCGGCCGTTCCATTTTCTTTAAGTGGCCGATGATGGTGTCGGCCGGCAGATGGTTACGATAAATGACCACCCGGTGTCCGCTGGAACGTAGCTGATCTACCAGGTTGTAAGTGAATGAGTCGATATTATCGAGCAGTAAGATATCCGCCATTAGAACAGCTCCTTCGCGTTATGCGCACTGGCGATGGCCCGCAGAACGGCCCGCGCTTTGTTTCGTGTTTCATCGGCTTCCGCCTGTGGAATGGAGTCCAGGACCACGCCCGCGCCGGCCTGAACCGTGGCGATGCCGTCTTCCACATAGGCGGAGCGAATAACGATACAGGTATCCAGATCGCCGTGGGCGGTAAAGTAACCCACCGCGCCGCCATAGCTGCCGCGGCGGGTTTTCTCACTGGCGGCGATCAGCTGCGTGGCGCGGACTTTCGGCGCGCCGCTCAGCGTACCCATGTTCATACAGGCGCGATAGGCGTGCAGCGCGTCCAGATCGTCACGCAACGTCCCTACCACGCGGGAGACCAGATGCATGACGAAAGAGTAGCGGTCAACCTGGGTTAAATCGGCCACATAGCGGCTGCCGGGATTGCAGATACGCGCCAGATCGTTGCGCGCCAGATCGACCAGCATCAGGTGCTCGGCCATCTCTTTATGGTCGGTACGCATTTCCAGCTCAATGCGGCTGTCGAGATCGCGATCCAACGAACCGTCGGCGCGGCGGCCGCGCGGACGGGTGCCGGCAATCGGATAAATTTCAATCTGTCGGCTGTCGGCGTCGTATTTCAGCGAGCTTTCCGGCGACGCGCCAAACAGCGTGAAATCCTGATCCTGCATGAAAAACATATAAGGGCTGGGATTATTGTCTTTCAGCACCTGATAAGCGGACAGCGGCGACGGGCAAGGCAGTGAGAAGCGACGAGACGGCACCACCTGAAAAATTTCTCCGGCGCGAATGGCCTGCTGCATCTGGGTGACGACGTCGCCATAGGCTTCATCGCTCTGGTTGCAACTGAGCGTCATGCTGTCGATGGTCTGATGAGGAAGCGCCGGCGCCGGTTGCTTCAACTGCTGCTGCAACTGTTCCAGACGCTGTTGCAGACGATGCCGTTCCGCGTTGTCCGGCGTAAACAGGCTGGCCTGAAGCAGGGCGCTCTGCTGTTGATGATCCAGCGCCAGCAGCGTTTCCGCCAGATAGAAGCAAAAGTCCGGGCAGCGTTGCTGCTGGCTTAATTCCGGCAACGTTTCAAAACTGGCGACCAGATCATAAGCGAACAGTCCGCCCAAAAACATGGCTTCGCGTTCATCGGCAGGGCTGTCGACCAGCTTCAGAATGGCGCGCAGCGCATCAAACACGGATAACGAACGCAGGCGCGAATCTTCATCCTGCATGTTATCCGCCGGCGGGAAGGTCAGTTCGCGGCCGTTGGGATGCGTTTCGATGACGACCTCGGCCGGCAGCGCGTCATCCAGCAACGGCAACAGGTTGGCGCCGTTGGCGGTCAGCGCCTGAATGGAAACCTGCTGGCCGAATGCGGTGATGCGTAAAGCGCTATCCACAATTAACCAGCTTTTCAGGTTTTGCTTACTCTCGATGGCGGCGGATTCCAGCAGCAGCGTGGCGGGTCTTGCGCCGCAGAGCTGATGGAAAATGGCGCTGGGGTCATTTCGGTAGATGGCCTCGGTACGCAGAAGCGCCAGTTTTGGTTGTGTTGTTTGCATCGTTGCTACCCGTGTTATTTTTGCCCATATATGAAAAAGCCCGCTTGATAAGCGGGCCTGGGAATATCTGCATGTATGATAATAGCTATGCGCGATTACTCCGCCCGCGTGAGGGAAGAGCGCCACCAACCTGATTTCATCGTGCTATGCATGACCATTATCAACATCTCGCTGTTTGTGTGCTGAGCCTGCGTACTAGTAAACTAGTTCACAGACCGAAAGTCAATAACAGGAATAATATTATTTTATTGCCGGATTTAAAACGGCCGAGATGTTCGTCATCTGCCTAATTATTACAATTAGCGGCGCGTTGATGGCATCATAGTGGCCTTCAAACCACCAATTCTGCCAGTGATGGGAATATTTGTGTCGCAAGAATCTCAACCGCTATCGTCTTTCCCGCTTTATGATCTGCATAGTCACACCACGGCGTCCGACGGCGTATTGGCGCCTGCCGAACTGGTTAACCGGGCGTCGGCGATGCGCGTCGGCGTATTGTCGATTACCGATCATGATACCACCGGCGGTCTGGCTGAGGCGCAACGCGCCATTGACGAGCAGGCATTGCCGTTGCGGCTGATCCCCGGCGTAGAGATATCGACGCTCTGGGAAAATCATGAAATTCATATTGTGGGGCTGGGTATGGATATTCGTCATCCGGCCCTGTGCGAGCTGCTGCTCAGTCAGGCGCAGTCGCGGCGGGAAAGGGCGGAGCTTATCGCCCAGCGTCTGGCGAAAGCGCGTATTCCCGATGCGCTGGCCGGCGCCAGCCGCCTGGCGACCGGCGGGCAGATCACCCGCGGTCATTTCGCCCGCTTTCTGGTGGAACAAGGCGCCGCGCCGAATATCAATCAGGTGTTTAAAAAATATCTGGCAAAAGGGAAAACCGGATATGTCCCGCCGCAGTGGTGTACAATAAAGCAAGCGATTGATGCTATTCATCAATCTGGCGGCGTGGCGGTATTGGCGCATCCCGGACGTTATGATTTGACCGCCAAATGGCTGAAACGTCTGTTGACCGCGTTTGCGGATCACGGCGGCGTCGCCATGGAGGTGGCGCAATGCCAGCAGGCGCCGGATGAACGCACGCAGCTTGCCCGCTACGCCAGAGAGTTTGGCTTATTGGGGTCGCAGGGGTCGGATTTTCATCAGCCGTGCGCCTGGATTGAACTGGGGCGCAAGCTGTGGCTGCCCGCCGACGTGGAGCCGGTGTGGCATCACCGGGCGCTGGCGCAATAATTTACTGAATATCACGGTAACGCCTGCCGGCATAAAATAATGGCGTTGCCGATTAGGCGGGAGAGGCGGTGTTTTCTCCCGTATTGCAGATGCAAGAGGTCGTGTCATGAGTCAGTTTTTCTATATTCATCCGCAGAATCCGCAGCCCAGGCTTATCAAACAAGCGGTGGAATTTCTGCATAAGGGCGGGGTGATTGTCTATCCCACCGATTCCGGCTACGCGCTGGGATGCATGTTGGGCGACAAAAATGCGATGGAGCGTATCTGTCGTATCCGCGATCTGGACAGCAACCACAATTTTACGCTGGTGTGCCGCGATCTGTCCGAGCTGTCCACCTATGCCTATGTCGATAATGCGGCGTTCCGGTTGATCAAAAACAATACGCCGGGCAACTACACCTTTATCCTCAAGGCCACGAAAGAAGTGCCGCGCCGCCTGATGAACGAAAAACGGAAAACCATCGGCCTGCGCGTTCCCTCCAATCCCATCGCGCTCTCGTTATTGGCCGCGCTGAACGAACCGCTGATGTCGACCACCTTGATGCTGCCGGGCAATGATTTTGCCGAATCCGACCCGGAAGAAATTCAGGAAAGGTTGGGAAAACTGGTCGATCTGGTGATTCACGGCGGCTTTCTCGGCCAGCAGCCCACGACGGTTATCGATTTAACCGACTCCTCCCCGCAGATTGTCCGTGAAGGCACCGGGGATATCACGCCGTTTCTTTAGAGATTGAGCGCGCGGATTATCCGGTAACGGAACATGACTAAACGCCGGACGGATATTGGCGCTGAACCCATTGACGCATTTTGTCGCTGGCGTGTTAATTGCATCTTTCCGCCGGTGATGTTTCGGGAGTGAGAACCATGGCGGCAGACCCTTCAACAACGATCCGTTTCCTGCTGGCCTCGCGTCAGTGCGAGTTGAATAGCCTGCGCTATTTGCTGCAAAGCGGCGAACTGGTGGGAAAGATCAGTCAACTGGTGCATATGCTGCAACGCGAGCGCGGCACATCCAACCTGTTTCTCTGCTCTGACGGCCGACTGTTTGCCGATGAGTTAAGGCTGAGGGAAACGGAAGTGGCGCAGGCGCAGGAACCGCTGATGGCGCATCTGGATCGCCTGGAAGGCATGACGGCCGATTTGCCGCAGGCCAGCCGTCTGTTCAGCCGGGTCGCCAGCGTGGTCTATACGCTGAGCCTGCTGCCTTCGCTACGTCAGGATATTCGCCAGCGGATATTGCCGTTGCCGCAGGCCATGACCTTTTTTAACGACATTATCCGCAATCTGCTCTCGCTGGTGTTTGAGGTCTCCGATACGGCGGCGGAGCCGGTGATTTCGCGGGCGCTGATCGCCATGTTCAGCTTTATGCAGGGGAAGGAATTCGCCGGCCAGGAGCGGGCGATCGGCGCGGCCGCCTTTGCCTCCGGCGCCTTCAATGAGGATACGCAGCAAAAGTTGCTGGATTTGATCGAACGACAGGAGCGGTGTTTCGCCACCTTTGCGGATTTCGCCGATGAGCAAAACCGGCAGCGCTGGCTACGGATGACGACGGATAGCGAGTTTGAACGTTTGCGCCGTATCGCCTGCACCCGCGGCGGCGCGGAAAAGCGCGAAGACGAGGGTAGCCTGCGCTGGTTCGCCATCGCCACGCAGCGCATTGATGAAATGAAACGGCTGGAAGACAGTCTGGAGCAGACGCTGATGCAACTTTGCCGCGATCGCATCGCCGCCGCCGAGCAGGCGAACAGCGAGCAGATGGCGGATATAGTAAGCCTGATGTCGCCGACGGAAAACGACGATCCGGGATACTCGGTCTTTATCGCCGGTCATGATATGGCAAGCGCGGCGTCGGACGGCTGGCTGAATAGCGATGGGGTCCGCCCTCAGCTCGGGCGTTCGCTGCTCTCTTTGGTTCAACGGCAGTCGCGGCGTTTACAGGCGTTGGATCACGAACTGGCGGCGTTGCGCGATACGCTGAATGAAAGAAAACATATCGACCGGGCAAAAAGTCTGCTGATGCAGCATCGCGGTTTAAGCGAGGAAGAGGCGTACAAAACCCTGCGCAAGATGGCGATGAATCAAAATAAAAAATTGATTGAAATCGCCACGGCGATGCTGGCGGTGGCCGACGTTTTTCAGGATACGCCGTAGGCGTCATATGCACACAAAGGGTGCGTGCTTTGCCCGGCGGCAGTGCAAAGAGTGGTTTATCCTCTTTTGGCCCTTTGCCAGGGCTGTCTCTTAGTCACAAA
Source organism: Brenneria sp. g21c3 (assembly GCF_040240345.1). Classification (NCBI taxonomy): domain Bacteria; kingdom Pseudomonadati; phylum Pseudomonadota; class Gammaproteobacteria; order Enterobacterales; family Pectobacteriaceae; genus Brenneria; species Brenneria sp. g21c3. Next base: position 231,073 of record NZ_JBEIAB010000003.1, read on the forward strand.
TTTACCGATAACGGTATATGTAAGCTCAGTGTTATTTCGTGCGCGAAAAGAAAGGTATATTTATGCCACGTCGTAGCACGCGCCCGACAAGGAGCGCTCAATTGCCGCAGCTCCTTGACCTATGGCTTTTGGCGGAACGGGGTCGCTACGCGATGCCTTCGCCGGGAGAGTCCTTCTGACGGACCGCCAGTGACGCGTTCCCGACGCGGCACTGGCTTGAGCAGCATCCATGCTGCTCATCCTAAAGGACTCTCCCGACTCAGCCCCTTTTACGCCAAAGGGAAAACAACCTGTTGCCCGGAGCCTCTTCCTGAGTTGTGACTAAGAGCCCCCTTGCCAGGGGGATGAGCCAAACTCCCTCCCCTGCGAAGGGGAGGGCCGGGGTGGGGTTACAGCCCAATTTTCACCATCACGCCCAGAAATATAACTTCTGGCACACACCTTGCTTTAAAACTGACAGTAACTGATCAACATCATTAATCGGTGATAAGCCAACGGCGGTTTGTTGCGGGTTAACCGGATAACGGCGTCCATAAGCGTGCATCTTTTGCATGGGCTTATGGACGCCGTTTTGTTTTTTGACCGCCGGAAACGGCGATCGGCTGAAAGGTGTCGTGAATGAGTGATTCCAAAACGAAGGGCATGACGGTTTCCCGTCGTCAGTTTTTACTGGGCGGTGCGGCGTTGGGCGGCGGTTTTATGCTGCCGGGGTTGATGAACAGCGCCTGGGCCGCCGGCTCCGACGCGCCGGAGAAACAGGAAATCCGCGTGGGCTTCATTCCCCTGACGGACTGCGCATCGGTGGTGATGGCCGCGATAAAAGGCTTCGACAAGAAATACGGCATTCGCATTATCCCCAGCAAGGAAGCCAGTTGGGCGGCGGTGCGCGATAAGCTGGTATCCGGCGAGCTGGATGCCGCGCATATCCTGTACGGCCAGCTATACGGCCTGCAAATGGGCTTATCCGGCGCGCAGAGCGACATGGCGGCGCTTATGACGCTCAACCAGAACGGACAGGGCATCACGCTGGCCAACCAGCTACGCGAAAGCGGCGTCACCGATCTGAACGCGCTGCAAAAATATATCGCCGCCAGTGCGGCGGGTACCTACACCTTCGCTCAGACGTTCCCCACCGGCACCCATGCCATGTGGCTCTATTACTGGCTGGCCTCCGCGGGCATTCATCCGCTGAACGATGTCCGCACGGTGGTGGTGCCGCCGCCGCAGATGGTGATGAATATGAAGATCGGCAATATGGTCGGCTATTGCGCCGGCGAACCCTGGAACCAGCGCGCCATCAGCGACAAGCTCGGGTTTACCGTCGCCACGTCGCAGGATATCTGGCCCGATCATCCGGAAAAAGTGCTCGGCACGCGCGCCGACTGGGTCGATGCCAACCCGAACAGCGCCCGCGCGCTGACGGCCGCCATTCTGGAAGCGTCGCGCTGGATTGATGCCTCCGACGACAATCGGCGTGAAACCGCCGGCGTGGTGGCGGGGCGCGCCTACATCAATACCAAAGAGGCAACCATCGTCGGCCGGATGCTGGGCCAGTATGAAAACGGTCTGGGGAAAAGCTGGCAGGACGAACATGCGATGCGTTTCTACCACGACGGGTCGGTGAACTATCCCTATCTGTCCGATGGCATGTGGTTCCTGACCCAGCATAAGCGCTGGGGCCTGCTGACGGAAGATCCGGATTACCTGGCCGTCGCCAGAAAGGTCAATCGGATTGATATCTATAAGCAGGCCGCCGCGGCGGTAGGCGCTGTCCCGCTGCCGGACGGCGAGATGCGCAGCAGCGTGCTGATCGACGGCGTGCGCTGGGACGGCAGCGATCCGGCGGGCTATGCCGACAGTTTTAGCGTGAAGAAATAAGCGAGGCAATGATGAAAAACCAGGCTCAGGTTATTCCCATCGCGGCGGATAACGCACCCGGCGCTGAACAGGGCGCGGAGATTATGCCGCTGCCGGCCAGAGCGGCGGCGGAAAAAACGGCGGCTTCGGCCGTGTCGGCGCCGCGCCGCTATCGTCCTTTATTCCGCCAAGCGGCGCAGCGAATTTTCCCCGCATTGTTGGGCGTGGGCCTGTTGCTCTGTATCTGGCAGGTCGCGGCACTGCACAGCGAAAACTTTCCGACGCCGTGGGCCACCTGGCTGGCGGCGTTGGAGATTTTCGCCGATCCGTTCTATATCGCCGGACCGAACGATCAGGGCATCGGCTGGAACGTGATGGCCTCGTTGCAGCGCGTGGGCATCGGTTTTGGCCTGGCGGCGCTGGTGGGTATTCCCGCCGGCTTCCTGATTGGTCGCTTCAGCTTCGTGGCCGACATGCTGAATCCGATTATTTCCCTGCTGCGACCGGTCAGTCCGCTGGCCTGGCTGCCTATCGGCCTGCTGTTGTTTCAGCGCGCCGAACCGGCCTCCAGTTGGACCATCTTTATCTGCTCCATCTGGCCGATGATCCTCAACACCGCCGAAGGCGTCAGGCTGATTCCGCAGGATTACCTGAACGTGGCGCGCGTGCTTAAGCTGTCCGAGTTCACCGTGATGCGCAAGATCCTGCTGCCCGCGGTATTGCCGAACATCCTGACCGGCGTGCGCTTATCCATCGGCATCGCCTGGCTGGTGATTGTGGCGGCGGAAATGCTGACCGGCGGCATCGGCATCGGCTTCTGGATTTGGAATGAATGGAACAACCTGAACGTGGAAAACATCATTATCGCCATCGTGGTGATTGGGGTGATCGGCCTGCTGCTGGAGCAGGGCCTGATGTTAATCGCCAAACGTTTTAACTATGACAACCGCTAAGGAGCCGACGATGCGCGCGAATCCGATTATTCAGGTACAGCAGGTCAGCCAGCGTTTCCATACCGCCAGCGGCGAGTTTTTGGCGCTGGATCAGGTGAGCTTCGATATCTACGCCGGGGAAACCGTCAGTCTGATCGGCCACTCCGGTTGCGGCAAGTCAACCTTGCTCAATTTGATCGCCGGTCTGACCCGGCCGAGCGGCGGCGGCCTGCTGTGCGACAACCGGGAGATCGACGGCCCCGGCCCGGAGCGCGGCGTGGTGTTTCAGAACCATTCCTTGCTGCCGTGGCTGACGGCTTATGAAAACGTGGCGCTGGCCGTGCGTCAGGTATTTCGCGGCCGGATGAGCAAAACCGAGATGCATGAGTGGATCACCCACAATCTGGCGCTGGTGAATATGGCGCACGCGGCGGACAAACGGCCGAATGAGATCTCCGGCGGGATGAAACAGCGGGTAGGGATCGCCCGCGCGCTGGCGATAAAGCCCAAAGTGCTGCTGATGGACGAGCCGTTCGGCGCGTTGGATGCATTGACCCGCGCCCATTTGCAGGATGCGGTGATGGACATTCAGCAGCGGCTGCACACCACCATCGTGCTGATCACCCACGATGTGGATGAAGCGGTCTTGCTGTCGGATCGGGTGCTGATGATGACCAACGGCCCGGCGGCGACGGTCGGGGAGATCGTGACGGTGGAACTGGAGCGCCCGCGCTCGCGCGTCGCGTTGGCGGACGATCCCCGTTATCACCAGTACCGGCAGCAGGTGCTGCATTTCTTATATGAAAAACAGTCGCACGCCGCCTGACGGGAAACGGTAAATCAACATAACGAAAGCGCATTCGCCGCGGACAGGCGCAACCCGTCCGCGCCGCCGCTTTGCGGGCTTTTTTCCCCTGATTTTGATTCACAGCCAGCGGCTGTAGGGATTGATCTAATGAACAAGCCAGTTTTGGTGGTTATCGGCCATGGCATGGTCGGTCATTATTTTCTTGAGCAACTGGTCGAGCGCGATCTGCACCAGCGTTATCGCATCGTGGTCTTTGGCGAAGAGCGCCGGGAAGCTTACGATCGCGTCCATCTTTCCGAATATTTCTCCGGCCGGACGGCGGAATCGCTGTCGCTGGTTAAAGCGGGATTTTTTGCCGCCAGCGGCATCGAACTGCGCCGCGCCAGTCAGGTTACCGCCATCGATCGCCCGCATAAGCGCGTTCTTGATGCGCAGGGCGGCGAAACCGCCTATGACCAATTGGTTATCGCCACCGGCTCCTATGCGTTCGTCCCGCCGATTGCGGGCAATACGCGTCCGGGCTGTCTGGTTTACCGCACGCTGGACGATCTGGACGCCATTGCCGAGCAGGCGCAAAAATCCAAAACCGGCGTGGTGATCGGCGGCGGCTTACTCGGGCTGGAAGCGGCCAACGCCCTGCGCCAGCTGGGACTGGAAACGCACGTCGTCGAATTCGCGCCGCGGCTGATGGCGGTACAGCTGGATGAGGGCGGCGCGGCGATGCTGCGCCGAAAGGTCGAGGCGCTGGGGGTACGGGTTCACACCGGCAAAGAGACGCGGGAAATCGTCGACGGCCAGCAGGCGCGGCACCGGCTCTGTTTTGCCGACGGCGGCGCGCTGGAGGCCGATCTGATACTGTTTTCCGCGGGAATTCGCCCACGGGATAATCTGGCGGACGGCTGCGGTCTGGACAAAGGGCCGCGCGGCGGCATGGTGATTGACGACCGCTGCCGGACGTCGGATGACGCGATTTTCGCCATCGGCGAATGCGCGCTGTGGAACGGGCAAATATTCGGGCTGGTGGCGCCCGGCTACCAGATGGCGCGCAGCGTGGCGGATACGCTGGCGCGGCGCGATACGCCGTTCAGCGGCGCGGACATGAGCACCAAGCTGAAACTGCTGGGGGTGGAGGTGGCGTCGATCGGCGATGCGCACGGCCGCGCCGTCGGCAGCCAGAGCTATCAGTGGACGGACGGTCCGCGCGAAGTTTATAAAAAAATCGTGGTGTCCGCCGACGGCAAACGCCTGCTGGGCGCGGTGCTGATCGGCGACAGCGCCGACTACAGCACGCTGCTGCAAATGATGCTTAACGACATACCGTTGCCGGCGCATCCTGAGAGCCTCATTCTGCCGGCCCGTTCCGGCGATGCGCCGCAAGGTCTGGGCGTGGCGGCGCTGCCCGCCGGCGCGCCGATCTGCTCCTGCCATAACGTCAGTAAAGGCGATATCGCGGCGGCGGTGGCCGGCGGCTGTAACGAACTGGGTGCGCTTAAGTCCTGCACCAGGGCAGGCACCGGCTGCGGCGGCTGCGTTCCCCTGCTGAAGCAGGTGATGGAATACGAATTGACGCAGATGGGCGTGGAAGTAAAAAAAGATGTTTGCGAGCACTTCCCCTGGTCGCGTCAGGAGCTGTATCACCTGATCCGCGTGCATCACATTCGTTCATTCGACGAGTTGATCGCAGGCTACGGGCGCGGATTGGGCTGCGAAGTGTGCAAACCGCTGGCGGCCTCCATGCTGGCGTCCTGCTGGAATGACTATCTGCTGCAACCGCAGCATTTGCCGTTGCAGGATACCAACGATCGCTTTTTCGCCAATATCCAGAAGGATGGCACCTATTCGGTGGTGCCGCGCGTACCGGCCGGCGAGATCACGCCGGCGGGACTGATCGCCATCGGCCAGGTGGCGCAGCGCTACAACCTGTATACCAAAATAACCGGCGGTCAGCGCGTGGATCTGTTCGGCGCGCGGCTGGAACAATTGCCGGCTATCTGGCGCGAACTGATCGACGCCGGGTTTGAAACCGGTCACGCCTACGGCAAATCGCTGCGCACGGTGAAGTCCTGCGTCGGTTCGACCTGGTGCCGCTACGGCGTGCAGGATTCCACCGCGCTGGCGATTACGCTGGAGCACCGTTACAAAGGTTTGCGCTCGCCGCATAAAATCAAAATGGCGGTATCCGGCTGTACCCGCGAATGCGCGGAAGCGCAGGGCAAAGATATCGGCGTCATCGCCACCGATAAGGGCTGGAATCTGTATGTGTGCGGCAATGGCGGTATGAAGCCGCGTCACGCCGATTTGTTGGTCGGCGATCTGGATAGCGAAACCCTGATCCGCACCATCGATCGCGTGCTGATGTTCTATATCCGCACCGCCGATCGTCTCCAGCGCACCAGCAGCTGGCTGGATAATCTGGAAGGCGGTATCGACTACCTGCGACAGGTGGTTCTTGAAGACAGCCTGCATATCGTTGAGGAACTGGATAAGGAGATGCAGCGCGTGGCGGATACCTACCAGTGCGAATGGAAAACCACGCTGGAAAGCCCGGATCGTCTGGCGCTGTTCCGCGCCTTTCTCAACAGCGATAGCCCGGACGAAGCGGTGGTGATGGTGCCGACGCGCGGCCAGATCCGGCCGGCGCAGCAGCATGAAAAGCCGCCGACGGCGCGCCGCCCGCAACCGGCGGAGCTGGAAACAGAGTGGGTTCGCATCGGCGCGTTGCAGGATATTCCCGCCAATGTCGGCATGGCGGCGCGCCTCGGCCGGCAGCAGATCGCGCTGTTCCATCTTCCTGCCGGCGAGCAACAGGTTTTCGCGCTGGAAAACCACGAGCCGGGCAGTGGGGCGAACGTTCTGTCCCGCGGCCTGCTGGGCGACGTCGGCGGCGAACCGGTGGTGATCTCGCCGTTATACAAGAAGCGTTTCAGACTGCGCGACGGCGTCTGCCCGGATAACGCCGCGCTGCGCGTACGCGCCTGGCCGGTAAAAGTGGTGGCGGGGCAGGTCTGGGTCAATCGCCGGCCGTTGCCCCTGCCGACATCTGAGACCATTGCGCAAGCCTGATGAACGGAACGCTTGCACGCTTAACCTTTTTTATGCGCGGATGAGGCCACGGCATCAGTCCTGCGGGGAGTATGTGATGGATGCCAAACCCACCACTCAGGTAAAGAGCGTTTGCCCCTACTGCGGCGTCGGCTGCGGCGTGGTGATGCAGATACAGGACAATCGCGTGATTAAGGTCACGGGCGACAAGACGCATCCCGCCAACTTCGGCCGGCTGTGTACCAAAGGCAATAGCTGCGCTCAGGCTATCACCGCAGCGGGGCGGCTGGAACATGCCTACCAGCGGGCGGAGCGTCTGCGCGAACCGGCGCGGGTCGAGGTAAAACAGGCCATCAGGGAGAGCGCGCGCCGGCTGCGCGCCATCATCGATACCCACGGCCCCGATGCGGTCGCGCTCTACGTCTCCGGTCAGATGTCGCTGGAAGCCCAGTATCTGGCCGGCAAGCTCGCCAAAGGCTTTATCGGCACCAACAATATCGAGTCGAACTCGCGCCTGTGCATGGCCAGCGCCGGCAGCGGCTACAAACTTTCGCTCGGTTCGGATGGGCCGCCCGGCTCCTATCAGGATTTCGACCGCGCCGATCTGTTTTTCGTCATCGGCGCCAATATGGCGGACTGTCACCCGATACTGTTCCTGCGCATGATGGACCGGGTCAACGCAGGGGCGAAGCTGATTGTGGTCGATCCGCGCCGCAACGCCACGGCCGACAAGGCGGATCTGTTCTTACCGATCAAGCCGGGTACCGATCTGGCCCTGCTCAACGGTCTGCTGCACCTGATTGTGCAAAACGGCCATCTCGACCAGGATTTTATCGCCGAATTTACCGAGGGGTGGGAGGCGATGCCGACGTTTCTTGCCGACTATCCGCCGGAGAGGGTGGCGCGGATAACGGGACTGGCGGAGGACGATATCCGCCAGGCGGCGGCGTGGATTGGCGCCGCGTCCGAATGGATGAGCTGTTGGACCATGGGGCTGAATCAAAGCACGCACGGCACCTGGAGCACCAATGCGATTTGCAATTTGCATCTGGCGACCGGCGCGATTTGCCGCCCCGGCAGCGGGCCGTTTTCTCTTACCGGGCAGCCCAACGCCATGGGCGGGCGCGAGATGGGCTATATGGGCATGGGGCTGCCGGGCCAGCGCTCGGTGCTGGCGGATGACGATCGCGCTTTTATCGAAGCCTTGTGGGGCGTAAAAGCCGGGACGCTCCGCACCGATCTGGGCGGCGGCACGGTGGCGATGTTCGAGGCGATGAAAGCGGGCGAGATCAAGGCGTGCTGGATTATCTGCACCAATCCGGTCGCCTCGCTGCCTAATCGTCAGAACGCGATCGAAGGGCTGAGGGCCGCCGAGCTGGTCATCGCCCAGGACGCGTTTCTCGATACCGAGACCAACCGTTACGCCGATATTCTGCTGCCCGGCGCGCTGTGGGCCGAGGCCGAAGGCGTGATGATCAACTCCGAGCGCAATCTGACGCTGATGCGCCAGGCCGTCGACCCGCCCGGCGAGGCGATGGCGGACTGGCGAATCATCGCCGCCGTGGCCTGCGAGATGGGGTATGAACAGGCATTCAGCTACGGCTCCGCCGCGGAGGTATTTGAAGAGATCAAGCGCGCCTGGAATCCGAACACCGGCTACGACATTCGCGGCGCAAGCTATGCGCGTTTGCGCCGGACGCCTTTGCAATGGCCCTGTCCGCCCGACGATGACGGCGATCGCCATCCCATTCGCTATCTCAATGACGGCGTGAGCCAGACGCTGAAAGAAACGCCGGACGGCGCGCGGCCGCGCATCGTGTTCGCCACCCAAAGCGGTAAAGGCGTTTTTTTCCCCCGGCCGGATAGCCAACCGGCCGAGATGCCGGACGACGCCTTCCCTCTGGTGCTGAATACCGGGCGCTTGCAGCACCAGTGGCACACGATGACCAAGACCGGCAAGATCCCGATGCTTAATAAGCTCAATCCGCGGCCTTTCATCGAAATACACCCTGAAGACGCCGCCGCGCTCGGCATTTGCGATAAGGATTGGGTGGAAGTGCGTTCGCGGCGCGGGCGCGCGGTGCTGCCGGCGGCGGTGACCGATCGGGTGCGTCCCGGCAACTGCTTTGCGCCATTCCACTGGAACGATCTCTTTGGCGAGAATCTGGCCATCAACGCCGTCACCAGCGATGCGATTGACCCGATTTCCCAGCAGCCGGAATTCAAGTTTTGCGCCGTGGCCCTGACGCGCGTCGCGCAACCCGCGTCATTGCGCGCGCCGGGCCGCGAGGCGCCCGCGCTATCGTCGCCGGCCGCGGCCCTTACGGCGGCATCGTCTTCTATTCTGGTGCTGTGGGCGTCATCGACCGGTAATGCCGAAGGCTTCGCCGCGCGCTGCGCCGAACGCTTGACGGCGCAGGGGCATTGCGTCGCGCTTGCAGGCATGGACGGCTGCAATGTGGCGACGCTGCGCTCGGCGGCGCGCGTGCTGTTTGTCGTCAGCACGTTCGGCGACGGCGATCCCCCGGACAACGGCGCCGCCTTCTGGTTGGCGCTACAGGCGGATACCGCGCCCAGACTGGATACGCTGGCGTTCTCGGTGCTGGCGTTCGGCGATGCGAACTATGACCAGTTTTGCGGTTTCGGCCGCAGGCTCGATACGCGACTGGCAGAGCTGGGCGCACGGCGGCTGTCGGCGCGAATTGACTGCGACGCCGACTATCAGGACGCCGCCGATGACTGGCTGGATCAGGTGGTCGCGGCGCTCGCGGCACGCGCCGGGATGGCCGCCGTCCCGTCGGCGATAGCGGCAGGCGAGGGCGCGGAGAAAATCAGCGCGCCGCTGATGACTCAGCCATCGACGTTCAGCCGCAGCGCGCCGCTGCGCACGCGTCTGGTGCTTAATCGGCGGCTCAATGCGCCCGGCGGGCAGAAAGAGACCAGACACCTCGCCTTCGACCTGACCGATCAGGATTTTAGCTATGAAGCCGGCGATGCGCTTGGCGTCTGGCCGACCAATTGCCCCGATCTGGTGAATGACATGCTGGCGCTGCTCAGGCTTGCGCCCTCGACGCCGGTCACGCTCAGGGATCGCGGCGACATGACACTGGTTGAGGCGCTGTCGCAACATTGCGAGATAGCGCGCATCACGCCGGAGGTGTTGCAGTTCGTCGCCGAGCGGTCGGGGCATACGGCGCTGGCCGAATTGTTGCAGGAGGCGTGCAAGGACGATCTGAAACGGTGGCTGTGGGGACGGCAGATTATCGACCTGCTCCAGGAATATCCGATTCAGCCGCGGGCCGATGAATGGCTGGCGGTGCTCAAGCGCCTCCAGCCGCGCCTGTACTCGATCTCGTCGAGCCAGAAAGCGACGCCGGATCAGGTTCACCTGACGGTTTCGACCGTGCGTTACGGCCGCGACGGCAAACGGCGGGGCGGCGTCTGTTCAACCTTTCTCGCCGATCGCGCAGAGGCCGTCGCGGTGCCGATTTTCGTCCACCGGTCGGCGTATTTCCGGCCGCCGAACAACCCGGATACGCCCATGATTATGGTCGGCCCCGGCACCGGCATCGCGCCTTTCCGCGCCTTTTTGCAGGAGCGCCGGGCCACGGGGGCGAAGGGCGCGAATTGGCTGGTGTTCGGCGAGCAGCGCGCGGCGACCGATTTCTACTATCGTGAAGAACTGGCGGCGATGCGGCGCGACGGCTATCTGCATCGACTGGATACCGCCTTCTCGCGCGATCAGGCGGAAAAGATCTATGTGCAGCATCGCCTGCTTGAACAGGGCGCCGAGCTGTGGCGCTGGTTGCAAGAGGGGGCGCACTTCTATGTCTGCGGCGACGCGGCTCGTATGGCCAGGGACGTCGACGCCGCGCTCAGGCTGGTGGCGCAGCGGCACGGCGCGATGAGCGCCGAGGACGCGGCGGCCTATATCGCAAAGATGGTTCAGGATAAACGCTATCTGCGGGATGTGTATTGAGCGGTCCCGGCGATATTTTCCCGCGACCCTCTAATTAAACTAGAAGAACCATTTATTCTAAAATTCGTGTAGTATGTCCGCCCGCGCGGTCGTGCGCGTGACATATTTGCTTACCCTGCCGTTTGTCGGTAAATATTTTATATCAATGGGTTAGGTTGGGTTCCCGACATAACCTGTTGTTCTTGAAGAATAACATGACGCCTGTGAAGGCGGCACTCAGAGGTTGCTCGATGAGCGAAAAGTTACAGAAAGTATTGGCGCGCGCCGGTCATGGTTCGCGCCGTGAAATAGAGGGCATCATTCAGGCGGGCCGCGTTAGCGTCGACGGTAAAATCGCTACGCTGGGCGATCGCGTTGAAGTGACCAAAGCCACCAAAATCCGCATTGACGGTCACGTGGTATCCGTTAAGGAAACCGAAGAGACCGTTTGCCGCGTGCTTATCTACTATAAGCCGGAAGGCGAGCTGTGTACGCGCAGCGATCCCGACGGGCGTCCGACGGTGTTTGACCGTTTACCCAAGATTCAGGGTTCGCGCTGGGTGGCGGTGGGGCGGCTGGACGTCAATACTTCAGGGCTGCTGCTGTTCACCACCGACGGCGAGTTGGCGAATCGTCTGATGCACCCCAGCCGCGAGGTGGAGCGTGAATATGCCGTGCGGGTATTCGGTGAAGTCAACGATGAGAAGATTAAACAGCTGAGCAAAGGCGTGCAGTTGGAAGACGGCCCGGCCTCTTTCCGCACCATTCGTTATCAAGGCGGCGAAGGGCTGAATCAATGGTATAACGTCACGCTGACGGAAGGGCGCAACCGCGAGGTTCGCCGCCTGTGGGAAGCGGTCGGCGTGCAGGTCAGCCGCCTGATCCGCGTGCGCTACGGCGATATTCCGTTACCTAAAGGCCTGCCGCGCGGCGGCTGGTCGGAAATGTCGTTGGAAAGCCTGAACTATCTGCGTGAACTGGTGCAGTTGCCGCCGGAGACGGTAAGTAAATTGCCGGTTGAGCGCGAGCGCCGCCGGGTAAAAGCCAATCAGATTCGCCGGGCGATAAAACGCAGCAGCCAGGTTGCGCCGACGCGCCGCACCTCGCCGAAACCGAAGCGTCGCGGTCAATCTTAAGAAATTCGAAACGCTGCCGTTATGACCCCACCCCAACCCTCCCCTTCGCAGGGGAGGGAGTCAGGCTCCTCCCCTGGCAAGGGCTGTCTCTTATACACAAATCCAAGGAACCTCTAGAGGCCATGTGTATTCTGGTCTTGGTTCTTGGTTCTTGGTTCTTGGTTCTTGGTTCTTTGCTTTTCGTCGGCGTAAGAAATCACGCTGAGGTGGACGACCCCGCGAATGCGCCGCAGGGAGGCGGCGCAAGCCAGGGCCGCGTCGGGAACGCGTCACTGGCGGTTCGGGAAAGGGGGCGACCGCCGAAGGCATCGCGTCAGCGACGTGATTTCAGCCACAAGCCCGGGTCCGGAGGGTGGTGGCGCTTGAACCACCCTGCGTCGGGCGCATGCTGCGACATAGCAGAGAAATGACGGCCTTCTAGCGCACGAAATAGCGCTGAACTCACATATACCGTTAACAGTATATGTGACTAAGAGACAGGGCAAGGGTAAGGTCGGGAGGGGAACAGGGCGACGGTTCGCCTGCAACCGCCCGGTTCGTTACCAATCGATACCCTGTTGCGCCTTGATGCCGGCTTCGAAGGCATGTTTTACCGGCCGCATCTCGGTGACGGTATCCGCCATCTCCAGCAAATCACGATGACATCCCCGTCCGGTAATAATGACCGTTTGTCCCGCCGGGCGATCGCGCAGCGCGTTCAATACCTCTTCCAGCTCAAGATAACCGTAGCTGACCATATAGGTCAGTTCATCCAGCACTACCAGATCCAACTGCGGATCGGCCAGCATGCGCTTGCCGTGGCGCCAGACTTTTTGCGCGGCTTCGGTGTCGGTCTGGCGATTTTGCGTTTCCCAGGTGAAACCGGTCGCCATAACCTGAAATTCGACGCCGTGTTTTTGCAGCAGGTTTTTCTCGCCGTTCGGCCAGTCGCCTTTGATGAACTGGATCACGCCGGCTCGTAAATCATGGCCGATAGCGCGGGTAACGGTGCCGAAAGCCGCGGTGGTTTTCCCTTTGCCATTGCCGGTGAAAATCATCAGGATGCCGCGTATTTCGTTCGCGGCGGCAATCCGGGCATCGACCTTCTCTTTTATACGTTGCTGACGTTGTTGGTGACGTTCATCACTCATGCTGCGTGTTCTCCTGACTATTCGGCCGGGCCTGATTTTCTGCCCGGCTGGGCATCAAAACTCATGCCGGTTTTACGGCGGCTGTCGTCCCCCATCAGATAGAGGTACAACGGCATGATATCCGCAGGGGTCTTCAGTTTCTCCGGATCTTCATCGGGAAATGCCGCTGCGCGCATGCCGGTGCGCGTGCCGCCGGGATTGATACAGTTTACCCGCAGATTTTGCTGGCGATATTCATCGGCCAAAACCTGCATCATGCCTTCGGTGGCGAATTTTGACACGGAATAAGCGCCCCAGCCAGCCCGGCCCTGACGTCCCACGCTGGAACTGGTAAAGACCAGCGACGGGCTGGCGGATTTCAGCAGCAGGGGCAGCAATGCCTGCGTCAGCATAAAGGTCGCGTTGACGTTCACCTGCATCACATCGCGCCAGACGTCCGCCGATTGCCGCGTCATCGGCGCTATCTCGCCCAGCAGCCCGGCATTGTGCAGTACGCCGTCCAGGCGGGGCGCCACCTGGGCCAACTCATCGGCCAACTGAAAGAATTGCGCCGAGTTCGTCGTCAACATATCGCAGACGATAATGTGCGCCTGCGCGCCGTTTTCTTCCTGAATCTGTTGCTTAACCGCCTGAAGTTTGCTTTCAGTTCGACCCAGCAGAATAAGGCGCGCGCCGAAACGCGCATAGGTTAGCGCCGCCTCGCGGCCGATACCGTCGCCGGCGCCGGTAACCAGAATGATGCGCTGTTGCAGCAGGTCGTTTTTGGGCTGGTAATACACGGGCAATTCCTCTTACAGACGTACCGGCTACCTTCATTAATACATGCGATATCGCTATGCCGGTATCTGGTTGAAAAGGCATCCAAACAGGATGAAGATGACGGATTTATGCCTTAAACAGGCGGGGTTTTCAATGAGACTGGCGCCATTTCTTACCGCAGGTGCGCTAAAAAGCAGCAGAAAACGCGGAGAAAGCGCGAATAACATCGCCATCCTGGATGTCATCAGTTAGGTTAAAGGTTTCGTTCACCAAGCTGGCCTGGTCATGGGGCAGTATAATCAGTTTGATATGTCAACACTCAGCTAATGAGGGCGGTATTTGTGGAATTACTTTCTCAGTATGGTTTATTCCTGGCTAAAGCACTCACCATCGTTATCGCGATCGGTGCGATTGTGGTTTTAGTCTTCGGCGCGGCGCAGCGTAAACGCCAGCGTAAAGGTGAATTGCAGGTGGTTAATCTGGGGGAACAGTATCGCGATATGCAGCAGGATATGCAGACGGCATACATGAGCGATGCAGAGCGTAAACAGCTGTTCAAACAGGAAAAGAAGAAAGAAAAAGCCAAGGCCAAAGAAGAAAAGCAGCGCGCCAAACGCGGGGAGGCGAAACCGACGAAACCCTGCCTGTATGTGCTGGATTTCAATGGCAGTATGGATGCCGGCGAGGTGAGATCTCTGCGTGAGGAGGTCTCGGCGGTGCTGGCGGTCGCCAAACCGCAGGATGAAGTTCTGCTGCGGCTGGAAAGTCCGGGCGGGGTGGTTCATGGTTACGGTCTGGCGGCTTCTCAACTGCAAAGGCTGCGTCAGGGCGGGATTAAACTGACCGTGGCGGTGGATAAAGTGGCGGCCAGCGGCGGCTATATGATGGCCTGCGTCGCCGACCGTATTGTCGCCGCTCCGTTTGCTATCGTCGGATCGATCGGCGTGGTGGCGCAGATCCCCAACTTCAACCGTCTGCTGAAGAACAAGGATATCGATGTTGAATTGCATACCGCGGGCGAGTTTAAGCGCACGTTGACGCTGTTCGGCGAAAATACGGAGCAGGGGCGCGAGAAATTCCGCGAAGAGCTGAACGTGACGCACAACCTGTTTAAACAATTTGTTCACCAGATGCGTCCGTCGCTGGATATTGATTCCGTCGCGACCGGCGAACACTGGTTCGGCACCCAGGCCAAAGCGTTGGGACTGGTTGACGAGATTGGCACCAGCGACGATTTGCTGATTGCCGAAATGGCTGACCATGACGTGCTCAGCGTGCGGTATACGCGCCGTAAGCGCCTGATTGAGCGTCTGACGGGCAGTACGGGCGATACCCTTGAGCGATTGATGCTGCGCTGGTGGCAGCGAGGCAACAATCCGCTGTTGTGATGCCGCCCGTCGAATGGCTTCCCTGCTCATCGCCCGCGTTCACCGCGGGCGATGGCGTTTAATCGACCAGATAATATTTTTCCGACAGCGTGTGAGCCAGATGTTTGAACATGTTAAACACGGCGGTGGTTTTCAACGTGGGCAGGCCGTTGTCATCAAGGAAAAACTCGCCGCGAAAAACCAGCACATTATTTTTTTGCTCGACATCGTCGGCCACCATGCCATGCAGATAGTCGCCGTGATTCTGGATAATGGCATTGGCTTCGGCGAGTAAGGTTTTGCGGTCGATCGGGGATCTTTCTTTGATCATCTGAATTTCATCGGACATGGGTTACATACTCCAAAATATGTGCAAAGCGATTTAGCGTACATCAGGTTGGTCTTCTGGCTAGGGCGATAGTACGCCATAACGACGCCGGTGTTACCCCTGATTGTACTTCTCCGATATATTTTATCGCAAATGCGCTAAGTTTTAGTCACTTGCCTGCCGATACCGCATTCATCGCGGGGTGGATAAAACGGCTTTTCCATGCTAATTAGGTTGCGTGACGTCATTTATCAGGTAGAGTGTGGGATTTTGCGCGGTCAGTGGAATTAATTCTTTACGTCATGGCAGTGGGTATTTATCTGATATTGGAATAAACGCGTTACTATTCAGACCGAACGTGCGGATTACGGAAGATTTTTTGAGTTGCACCACTCAGCGGTAATGATCGAGCGAACTGCGCCGTGATCCACAATTAATCGAGTATTCGCCCTTGTTTATGTTGGCGGATGCCCCCAAAAGATATCTGATTTTCAGAAGAATTCAGCAGGTAATAGTACATATGGGTAAAGCTCTCGTTATAGTTGAGTCCCCGGCAAAAGCCAAAACGATCAATAAGTATTTAGGCAATGCCTACGTGGTGAAATCCAGCGTCGGCCATGTGCGCGATTTGCCGACCAGTGGCTCAGCCAGTAAAAAGAGCGCGGACTCAACCAAAGACAAAACCAAAAAAGCCGTCAAAAAGGATGAGAAATCCGCGTTGGTGAACCGCATGGGCGTCGATCCTTACCACGGGTGGAAAGCGAACTATGAAATTTTGCCCGGTAAAGAGAAGGTGGTCTCGGAGTTAAAAACGCTGGCGGAAAATGCCGATCATATCTATCTCGCGACCGACCTTGACCGCGAAGGGGAAGCCATCGCCTGGCACCTGCGGGAAATCATCGGCGGCGACGATAAGCGTTTCAGTCGCGTGGTGTTTAATGAAATCACCAAGAATGCGATTCAGCAGGCGTTTGAGAATCCGGATAAGTTAAATATCGATCGCGTGAATGCCCAACAGGCCCGCCGGTTTATGGATCGGGTGGTCGGCTATATGGTTTCGCCGCTGTTGTGGAAAAAAATTGCCCGCGGGCTGTCCGCCGGCCGCGTGCAGTCGGTGGCGGTGCGTCTGATTGTCGACCGCGAACGCGAAATCAAGGCGTTCGTGCCGGAAGAATACTGGGAACTGCACGCGGATTTACTGGCGGGCAGCGATACCCCGTTGCAGATGCAGGTTACCCACTTCAACGGCAAACCGTTCAAGCCGGTCAATAAAACGCAGACGCAGGCCGCCCTCAGCCTGTTGGAAAAAGCCGACTATGCGGTGGCGGAACGGGAAGATAAGCCAACCAGCAGTAAGCCTGGCGCGCCGTTTATCACCTCTACGCTGCAACAGGCCGCCAGCACCCGTCTGGGGTTCGGCGTGAAAAAGACCATGATGATGGCGCAGCGTCTGTATGAAGCGGGCCACATTACCTATATGCGTACCGACTCGACCAACCTGAGTCAGGATGCGCTGAGCATGGCTCGCGATTATATCGGCAAAGAATTTGGTAAAAATTATCTGCCCGATGCGCCGAATCACTACAGCAACAAAGAAAATTCGCAGGAAGCGCACGAAGCGATCCGTCCTTCGGATGTGAAAGTGCTTGCCGAGCATCTTAAGGATATGGAAGCGGATGCGCAGAAGCTGTATCAACTGATTTGGCGTCAATTCGTCGCCTGTCAGATGACGCCGGCGAAATACGATTCCACCACGTTGATTGTCAAAGCCGCCGATTATCAGTTGCGCGCCAAAGGCCGCACCTTGCGTTTCGACGGCTGGACGAAGGTCATGCCGGCGCTGCGCAAAAATGATGAGGATCGCACATTGCCGACGGTCGCCGTCGGCGAACGGCTGGCGCTGCAAAAATTGCTGCCGAGTCAGCACTTCACCAAGCCGCCCGCACGCTATAGCGACGCGTCTCTGGTTAAAGAGCTGGAAAAACGCGGCATCGGCCGTCCTTCCACCTATGCGTCGATTATCTCCACCATCCAGGATCGCGGCTATGTGCGGGTTGAAAACCGCCGTTTCTACGCCGAGAAAATGGGCGAGATTGTCACCGATCGGCTGGAAGAGAACTTCCGCGAGCTGATGAGCTACGATTTCACCGCGCGCATGGAAAGCAGTCTGGACCAGGTAGCGAATAATCAGGCGCAGTGGAAAGCGGTGCTGGACGAGTTTTTCGCCGAGTTCAGCCAGCGGTTGGAAACCGCGGAGCAGGATCCTGAAAAAGGCGGTATGCGGCCTAATCAAATGATTCTGACCAGTATCGACTGTCCGAGCTGCGGCCGGAAAATGGGCATTCGCACCGCCAGCACCGGGGTATTCCTGGGTTGCTCCGGTTATGCGCTGCCGCCGAAAGAGCGTTGCAAAACCACCATCAACCTGATTCCTGAAGCCGAAGTGCTTAACGTGCTGGAAGGGGATGAGGCGGAAGCCAATGCGCTGCGCGCGCGTCGTCGCTGCCCCAAATGCGGTACGGCGATGGACAGCTACCTGATTGATAACCAGCGCAAACTGCATGTGTGCGGCAACAACCCCGCCTGTGACGGTTATGAGATTGAAAGCGGCGAGTTTCGTATTAAGGGCTATGACGGCCCGGTCGTCGAATGCGAAAAATGTGGTGCGGAAATGCACATGAAGATGGGACGCTTCGGTAAATACATGGCCTGTACCAATGAGGCATGCGGCAATACGCGTAAAATTCTGCGTAACGGCGAAGTGGCGCCGCCGAAGGAAGACCCGGTTCCTTTGCCTGAGCTGCCGTGTGAAAAGTCCGATGCCTATTTCGTGTTGCGCGACGGCGCCGCGGGTATCTTCCTGGCGGCCAATACGTTCCCGAAATCCCGTGAGACGCGCGCGCCGTTGGTGGAAGAACTGGTGCGCTTTAAAGATCGTCTGCCGGAGAAAATGCGTTATCTGGCCGACGCGCCGGTTGTCGATAAAGACGGCAACAAGACCATGGTGCGCTTTAGCCGTAAGACCAAACAGCAATATGTCTCTTCAGAGAAAGACGGCAAAGCGACCGGCTGGTCCGCTTTCTATGTTGACGGCAAATGGGTCGAAGGAAAGAAATAGGGCATTCGCGCGGGCATGTCGTCGCGAGGACGACGATGGCCGCGAGGTCAGCGGCGGCGGTAAAACGTTACGTCCAGTCATTCCCGCGGTTGTAGGCGGGAATCGCCTACTGAAACCGTAAACCGCCATTGGCTGATTCCCGGTTATTCGCCCCATCCCTGGGACTCGCCCTTCGGGCCGTCGCGAGTGGCGTTCAAAAACATTCCCGATGTTTTTGTGCGCGGGAATGACGGATTTGGAAAGGTTTGTCATCAACCTCGGCCAGCCTTTTAGGCTGGCTTTTTTGATCTGGGTAAGGAGATGGCGATTTACCCGGGAGGATATTGATTCGTTGATATACCCTTGATCCTTATGGCCTACGGCAGGTTGATTTTGCGCTTGTCCGCGGGCGATGCGCGTCGGGATTCGTTTTATCACTGACGGATAGCCTGAAATCGAGCGTTTTTTATTCACTGGTCATGGTTTCTTCTTATATGCGATTCAATAGTGGTTATATAAAAACTATTTTTATGATTAAATGACATTAATTGATGAAAATATGCACCAGATGACTAAGGTGCAAAAAACGATTTCAGCAAATGAAACATCGTCAGAATTTTGGATGGCGTGCGCATAATTCAATTGAAAATGGGATAACTTATGAAACTGCAACAGCTTCGTTATATTGTTGAAGTTGTTAATCACAACCTGAATGTTTCTTCTACCGCGGAAGGGTTGTACACCTCTCAGCCTGGCATCAGTAAACAGGTGAGAATGTTAGAGGATGAACTGGGCATTCAGATCTTTGCCCGCAGCGGCAAGCATCTGACGCAGGTGACGCCTGCCGGGCAGGAAGTCATTCGTATCGCGCGTGAAGTCCTGTCAAAAGTCGATGCCATCAAGGCCGTCGCCGGCGAGCATACTTACCCGGACAAAGGTTCGCTGTATGTCGCCACGACGCATACTCAGGCTCGCTATGCATTGCCTAGCGTGATCAAAGGCTTTATCGAGCGTTATCCGCGGGTATCGTTGCACATGCATCAGGGCTCGCCGACGCAGATTGCGGAAGCGGTGGCCAAAGGTTCGGCGGATTTCGCCATCGCCACCGAGGCGCTGCATCTCTATGACGATTTAATCATGCTGCCCTGTTACCACTGGAACCGCGCCGTGGTGGTCAAACCCGATCATCCTTTGGCGTCGAAAACGGAAGTCACAATTGAGGAGCTGGCCGCTTATCCGATCGTGACCTACACCTTCGGCTTCACCGGGCGCTCGGAACTGGATACCGCCTTCAATCGCGCCGGCCTGACGCCGCGTATCGTGTTTACCGCAACCGATGCGGATGTCATCAAGACCTATGTGCGTCTCGGGCTGGGCATCGGCGTGATAGCCAATATGGCCGTTGATCCGCAAATAGAAACCGATTTGGTGAAGATCAACGTCAGTCAGATCTTCAGCTATAGCACCACTAAAATCGGTTTCCGCCGCAGCACCTTCCTGCGCAGCTATATGTATGACTTCATTCATCGCTTTGCGCCGCATCTGACGCGCGATGTGGTGGATACCGCCGTGGCGCTGCGTTCGAACGAAGAAATCGAAGCCATGTTCAAGGATATTACGCTGCCGATCAAATAATCGGCGGAACGGCGGGGCCAGCCGGCCCCGCGCGGCATTAAACCGGCGGGTATCCGTTTCTTGCAAGATAACCGCTACGCGTAGACCTTTTCTTTATATTCGCACAGATCTTCAATCAGGCAGGAGCCGCAGCGCGGTTTGCGGGCGATACAGGTATATCTGCCGTGCAGGATCAGCCAGTGATGGCAATCAACCTTAAACTCGGTCGGCACCACTTTAAGCAGCTTTTCTTCAACCTGTTCGACGTTTTTGCCGGGAGCAAAGCCGGTGCGGTTGCAGACGCGAAAAATATGCGTATCGACGGCGATTGTCGGCCAGCCGAAAGCGGTATTGAGCACCACATTCGCCGTTTTGCGCCCCACGCCGGGCAAGGCCTCCAGCGCGGCGCGATCTTCGGGTACCTGGCTTTGATGTTTTTCAATCAGCATGCGGCAGGTTTTTATCACGTTTTCAGCTTTGCTGTTAAACAGCCCGATGGTCTTGATGTAGCTTTTTATCCCTTCGACGCCCAGCGCGAGCATCGCTTCCGGCGTATTGGCGACGGGGTAGAGCCTGGCCGTCGCCTTGTTCACGCTGACATCGGTGGCCTGCGCGGAAAGCAGCACGGCGATCAGCAGTTCAAACGGCGTCGTGTATTTCAGTTCGGTTGTGGGATGCGGATCGTTGGCTCGCAGTCTGCTTAAAATTTCAATCCGTTTTTGTTGGTTCATAATGTTTCCCCAGACACATTCGAAGGCGAGTTCCCGGCGCCTGCGGCGATCCTGGCTTGACGTTGCTTCATTTTTTCATCAATCACATACTTCGCCGCCAACATCAGTCCTAAGCCGATAAAGGCGCCGGGCGGCAGCATGGCGAGCAGGAACGGCGAGTCCAGGTGAACGACCTCGATGCGCAGCGCTTTGGCCCAGTCGCCCAGCAATAAATCGGCGCCGTCGAACAGGGTGCCGTTACCCACAATCTCACGCAGCGCCCCCAGAACAAACAGCGCGCTGGTGGCGCCTAAGCCCATGGCCAGGCCGTCGATCGCGGAAAGTCCCACCGGGTTTTTCGACGCATAGGCTTCCGCCCGTCCGATAACAATACAGTTGGTGGCGATCAGCGGAATAAAAATGCCCAGCGACTGGTATAAGCCGTAGGCATAAGCATTGATCAGCATTTGTACCGTACTGACCACGGCGGCGATCAGCATGACATAGATCGGGATGCGGATTTCAGCGGAAACCCAGCGCCGCAGCGCCGAAACCGAGGCATTGGTCAGCACCAGCACCAGGGTCGTCGCCAGTCCGAGTCCGAGCGCGTTGGTGGCGGTGGAGGACACCGCCAGCAGGGGACAAAGCCCAAGCAATTGCACCAGCGCCGAATTGTTTTTCCACAATCCTTCGACTAAAAGGCGTTTCGCTTCACTCATTGGCGCTCTCCGCAGGCAGGTAGGGAAGACAGTTGGGACGGCAACGTTTCCAGATACAGCGCGCCGCGTTTGATGCTATTAATCACCGCCCGCGGCGTAATGGTCGCGCCGGTGAACTGGTCGAACTGCCCGCCTTCTTTTTTTACCGCCCATCGGGGGTCGGCGTCATTCTGTACGCGTTGTCCGCTAAAACGCGTGATCCAGTCTGAAATGCGCACATCGACTTTATCGCCTAATCCCGGCGTTTCATGATGTTCGGTCACGCGCGCCCCCAGCACATTACCCATAAAATCCGCGCCAATCAGCAGGTTGATCGCGCCCGAATAGCCGTCCGGGGCGGTGCTTTCCACGGCCGCCGCAACGGGTTCGCCGGCTTTGCGGGCAATGAATACCCGGTGCGCGGACGCTGATCCCAGCGCCGGGTCTGTGACGGTGTAACACTCTTGCAGCAGATCATTGTCATATCTGTCCGCCGGAATAACCTGATCCAGCAGCTTTCTTTGCTCTAGCGCGGCCTGATGCGCGATAGTCGGCGCCGTCAAGCTGTTGACGACCGCCGTTAAGGCGGTGGTGCCGGCGGCGAAAAGCGCCAGCGTTGTCGCATGGCGGCGCATCGTGGTTAACATAGCGACTCCTTAGCGGTGATGGCCGTAAGCGCGGGGCTTGGTGTAATAATCAATCAGCGGCACGGTGATATTCGCCAGCAATACCGCGAAGGCGACGCCGTCAGGATAACCGCCGTAGGTTCTGATTAGCCAGACCAGCAGGCCGATCAGCGCGCCGAAAATCAGCCGGCCTCTATTAGTGGTGGAGGCTGTCACCGGATCGGTGGCGATGAAGAACGCCCCCAGCATGGTGGCGCCGGAGAACAGATGCAACATCGGCGGCGCATATCTTTCTGGCGACAGCATCCAGGCCAGCGAGGCGCACAGCACCAAGGTCAGCAGAAAGCTGACCGGGATATGCCAGCGAATGGTTCCCTGTTGCAGCAGGAATAGCCCGCCGGCCAGAAAACCGATATTCACCCACTGCCAGCCAACCCCCGCCAGCGCGCCGGAAAATAACGGCTGTTGCAGAATTTGCTCTGGCTGATGACCGGCGCGCAGCGCCGTTTTAAACGTATCCAGCGGCGTCGCCTGACTGATGCCGTCAACGCTTTGCATCAGTTGTTGCACCGAATGCCCGGACGGCGTATGCCCGGTAAAAATAGCGACCAGCGCGTCATAGAAACTGACCGGCAGACTTTGCAACGGGGCCGGGGGCAGCCAGCTTGTCATTTGAAGCGGAAACGAGATCAGTAACACCACGTAGCCGATCATGGCCGGATTGAACGGATTTTGTCCCAGACCGCCATAGAGTTGTTTGGCGATCACGATGGCAAATAGAGTGCCGATAACCACCATCCACCAGGGCGCCAGCGGCGGAAGACTGATACCGAGCAGAATGCCGGTGAGTAGCGCTGAATTATCAGCCAGATTCGCCCGAACGTTAAATTTCCTAAGTGACAATGTCACTGATTCCGCGGCAATGGCGGTTACCGCGGCCAGACAAACCTGAATCAGGTTACCGTAGCCAAAGAAAGAGTACTGAGCCAGCATACCGGGAATACAGGCTATGATCACCAGCAACATAATGCGCTGAGTGCGCTGCTGATTATGTGTAAACGGTGAACTTGCAATCTTGAAAGCCATTTATTCCTCTTGAGACTTCGATGAAGCTTGTGCTGCTTTACGGGCTTTTACCCGCTCGATGGCGGCGGCGACGGCGGCTTTGCGCGGGTCGACGGGCTGATCGGGCGTTTGCGCCGGGGCGGACGGCGGCGTGCTATCGTCGCCTGCGGCCTGCTGCGCGGCTTTACGGGCTTTTACCCGCTCGATAGCGGCGGCCACGGCGGCTTTGCGCGGGTCGACGGGTTGCTCGGGCGATTGCGCCGGGGCGGACGGCGGCGTGCTATCGTCGCCTGCGGCCTGCTGCGCGGCTTTACGGGCTTTTACCCGCTCGACAGCGGCGGCCACGGCGGCTTTGCGCGGGTCGGCGGGTTGCTCGGGCGATTGCGCCGGGGCGGCCGGCGGCGTGCTATCGTCGCTTGCGGTCTGCTGCGCGGCTTTACGGGCTTTTACCCGCTCGATGGCGGCGGCCACGGCGGCTTTGCGCGGGTCGGCGGGTTGCTCGGGCGATTGCGCCGGGGCGGTCGGCGGCGTGCTATCGTCGCCTGCGGTCTGCTGCGCGGCTTTACGGGCTTTTACCCGTGCGATGGCGGCGGCCACGGCGGCTTTGCGCGGGTCGGTCTCGTCTGCCGTATGGGGTTTAGCGCAAGCCGACTGGTTGGCGCGCGCCTGCGCCTTACGCGCGGCGCGGGCCGCGATAGCCGCGCGGTTATCCGGCTGTTGGCCGGGGATCACTTCAATGACGGGCGACGACTTCGTATCACGCACTCGCGCCAGCGCCGACTGAACCGCCTGTTTATCACCTTCTGAAATACCGGCCGCCGCCTGTTGATGGCGCAGTTCCCGCGTCTGTTTTTCGCGCTCAAGCCGCGCTTTCTTCGCATCAAATCGGCGCTTGGCTTGCGCAGAACGTCGAGCTTCTTCGTCAATGGCGCGGATTTCCGCCTTTTCCTGGCGGTAATATTGCACCAGCGGAATATTGCTGGGGCAGACATAGGCGCAGGCGCCGCACTCTATGCAGTCAAACAGATAGTGATCGCGCGCTTTTTCGTGCTCCTGGCCACGGCTGAACCAGTACAATTGCTGCGGCAACAACCCGGCGGGGCAGGCATCGGCGCACTGGCTGCAACGGATGCAGGACTGTTCTTCGGCGACCGGTTCCATCTCCGAATGGGAGGGCGCCAGAATACAGTTACTGATTTTGACGATGGGTACATCCAGCGACGGCAACGTAAATCCCATCAACGGACCGCCCATGATCACCATCGGCTGCCGGCTGATGTGGAATCCGGCATGTTTCAGTAAATGACGCACGGGCGTGCCTAATCTGGCCCAGACATTGCCAGGCTGTCGCAAGGCTTCGCCCGTCAGCGTGACGACGCGCTCGGTCAGCGGTTCGCCGTCGACAACCGCGCGTTTGATGGCAAAGGCGGTGCCGACATTCTGCATCAATACGCCAATCGCGGCGGAGTGTTTGCCAAAGGGAACTTCCTTGCCGGTCAGAATCTTGGTGAGCTGCTTGGCGCCGCCGGACGGATACTTGGTTGGAATAACGCGCAGACCGATGGTCGAATGTGCGGGCAATGCCTGCCGCAGCGCGGCAATGGCCTCGGGCTTATTATCCTCGATGCCGATTAGAATACGCTGCGGCTGTAGCAGATAAGCGAGAATATCGATGCCTTGCACGATTTCATCCGCATGTTCCTGCATCAGCCGGTCGTCGGCGGTGATATAGGGTTCGCACTCGGCGGCATTGATGATCAACGTTTCGATGCCGCGCATCCCGCCTTGCAACTTGGCGGCGGTTGGAAAACCGGCGCCGCCCAAACCGGCGATACCCGCCTGATGCAGGTGGGCGAGCAGGGTCTCCGCGGACTGCGTGCGGTAGTCGCCGAGCGCGCGGCGTTCACACCAGCGGTCTTCGCCATCCGGGGTGATGAGCACGCTTAATTCAGGCAATGCCGAAGGGTGCGCCGTCATGTGATGACGAATCGCGCTCACCGTGCCGGAGGTCGGCGCATGGACCGGCAATGTCCGGCCTTTGCCGCGCGTCAGCGGCTGGCCGCGCAGTACCTGCTCGCCGACCTGGACGCAAAGTTCGCCTTCCGGCCCGAGGTGCTGTTTGAGCGGAATGATAAACTGTTCCGGTAGCGGTATGGCGCGCAGCGGAACCTGGCTGGATTGGGTTTTCATTTCCGGCGGATGAATTCCGCCGTTGAAATCCCAGATCCGATCTTTTTTCAAGGCGGTAAACAGCTTAAGCATGGTGTTCTACTTGAATAACACGAACCGGAATGGCGTTGAGATCCCATTTCCAGCTGTCGGGAGTCGGCGCGACGGGGCGCAGTTCGATACAGTCCGTGGGGCAGGGCGCGACGCACAGATCGCAACCGGTGCAGAGGTCGCTGACGACGGTATGTACCGCTTTGGTGCTGCCGACGATGGCATCTACCGGACAAGACTGAATGCACTTGGTGCAGCCGATGCAGTTTGCTTCGTCAATCCAGGCGACTTGTCGCTCGGGTTTGCGCACGGCGTCGTCCCCGTCGAGCGGCTGCGGATCGACGTTCAGCTTCTCGGCCAGCTTCAGCATCATCGCTTCGCCGCCGGGTACGCATTTATTGATTTTTTCGCCATTCAGCGAGACGGCTTCGGCATAGGGGCGACAGCCGGGATAACCGCACTGGCCGCACTGGCTCTGCGGCAGCATGGCTTCGACCTGTTCAACGACAGGATCTTCCTCGACCTGAAAACGACGCGACGCATAGCCGAGAACGAGGCCGAAAAACAGGGCGAGTAAACTGAGAGCCGCAATGGCGATCCAAATAGCCGTCATTAGAATTTCACCAAACCGGTAAAGCCCATGAAAGCCAGCGACATCAGCCCGGCGGTAATCAGCGCGATCGACGAACCGCGGAAGGGGGCGGGAACGTCGGAAACCGTAAGACGCTCGCGGATGGCGGCAAACAGCACCATCACTAAAGAAAAGCCGGCCGCCGCGCCGAAACCGTACAGCGTCGACTGAAGAAAACCATGGGACATGTTGACATTGAGCAGCACCACGCCCAGCACGGCGCAGTTGGTGGTGATTAACGGCAGAAAAATGCCCAGCAGGCGGTAAAGTTCCGGGCTGGTTTTACGCACCACCAGTTCCGAAAACTGCACGACGACGGCCAATACCAGAATGAACGCCATTGTCCTCAGGTAAACGATATTGAGCGGCTCCAGGACAAACGCGTTGACTATCCAGGAAAACATCGAGCCCAATGTCATCACGAACGTGGTGGCCAATCCCATGCCGATAGCCGTCTCCAGGCGTTTGGATACGCCCATAAACGGACACAGCCCCAGAAATTTCACCAGAACGAAATTGTTTACCAGAAGGGCGCTAACAAATAACAGTGCGTATTCGGTCATTACTCTGCCTAAAAAAACAAAACCCGCACATTATCAGGTATTGTCAGGCTTTCGACAACACACCTAAAGTAAGGATATGGACGAAACCTGAATGAATAGGGGCGCTGAACCCATATAAAGGAACGGAAAGATCATGACGATATCAACGGAAAACGGTGAATAAGCATAATTATTCATTAGCATTATCACCGTTCGGACTTATATCACATAGCGCCACACCGACTTGGGAACGCAACCCAAATCAAATAGCTTGCCGCCGGAAACCAGCTCCGCCCGCCGATGATCCGCGGCCCGATACATATTGATTATTTCCTGGCTGTCGGTCAGGGAGTAGTTGAGATGATCGAAGAGTTTTTCCAGACTTTCCATCGTACTGACCTTCCGAAACTTAAGCAAGTAGTCATGCGCAGTCATAATTAATGAGCTAATAGTTATGATGTTGGGGGATTAAGTATATGCAAGAGATAGGCGCTGTCTATAGGATAATAAAAAAAGAAATATAAATTCTAACCTACTGTTTTAATCCGCAAATCGTCATTATTTCCTGCGCGCTTTGTTCGCCGCGTCCGTGCGGCCCGGCGCTTTTCCGTTAGCGGCTACAGAGTTTGTAATACACCTCGTTCCAGCGCAATGCGTCCCTGAACGCAGGCAGGCGGGTATCGTTGTCGATTACCAGCAGCTCAATATTCTGCATCTCGGCATACAGACGCAGATAGTCCGCATCCAGCGCCTGGCTGAATACCGAGTGATGCGCGCCGCCCGCCAGAATCCAGGCCTCGGCGGCGACCTCCAGCGAGGGTTGCGCTTGCCAGATGGCGCGCGCGACCGGCAGCTTGGGCAACGGGCGCGGCTGTTCAATGGCGTCCACCACGTTAACCAGCATTCTGAAACGATCGCCCATGTCGATAACGCTGGCATTGAGCGCAAGACCGGCGGGCGTGGAGAAAATCAGCCGCGCGGGATCGGCCTTGCCGCCGATCCCCAGATGTTGGGCGTCAAGAATCGGTTTTTGCTCCCGGGCGATGCTGGGGCAGACTTCCAGCATATGAGAGCCGACCACCAAATTATTGTGTGCCTGGAAGTTGTAGGTGTAGTCCTCCATAAACGAGGTGCCGCCGGGCAACCCCTGCGCCATCACTTTCATAATGCGCAGCAGCGCCGCCGTTTTCCAGTCGCCTTCGCCGCCGAACCCGTAGCCTTGCTGCATTAATCGCTGGACGGCCAGCCCCGGCAACTGCTTCAGCCCATACAGATTTTCAAAATCGGTGGTAAAGGCTTTATAGCCGCCCTGTTCCAGAAAACGTTTCAATCCCAGCTCGATTTGCGCCGCATCCAGCAGATTTTGCCGGTTCGGGCCGTGTAGTTTTACCGCATCGGTCAAGTGGTAGCTGGCTTCATACTCGTCAACCAGCGCATCGATATCGCCTTTGGCGACGGCATCGACCACGCCGGCCAAATCGCCCAATCCCCAGGCGCTGACGGAATAACCGAACTGGATCTGCGCGCCGACCTTATCGCCTTCCGTTACCGCCACTTCACGCATATTGTCGCCGAAACGCGCCAGTTTCAGCTGCTTGCTTTCCCGCAGCGCCGCCGCCACCCGCATCCATTTGGCGATACGTTCATGGGCCTGTTTATCCTGCCAGTGGCCGACAACCACCTGGTGCGACTGACGCATCCGGGCGCCGATAAACCCGAACTCCCGGCCGCCGTGCGCCGTCTGATTCAAATTCATAAAATCCATATCCATGGTGTCCCACGGAATTTCCGCGTTGAACTGGGTATGAAATTGCAGCAGCGGCTTGTGCAGAACGCGCAGCCCGCCGATCCACATCTTGGCGGGCGAGAAGGTATGCAGCCAGGTCAGCAGACCGATACAGTTATCCTGATAATTGGCGTCCCGGCACAGCGAGAGAATTTCGTCCGGCGTTTTCACCAGCGGTTTAAGCACCAGTTTTACCGGCAGTCCGGCCTGCTGATTCAGACCGGCGACCACGTTTTCCGCGTTCTCCTTGACCTGACGTAAGGTTTCCGGTCCATACAGGTGTTGGCTGCCGATAACAAACCAGACTTCAAGCTGCTTGAAATGATCCATGATGACTCCTGTTTATTCCCAACGGGAAGCGAAAGTAATTAACCGAGATTCACGCTTGCGCCTGCCGGGTCGCGCGGTAAGCCGGCTCGGCGATGCGGCACCACTGCTGATAACGTTCGTAGAGCCGCTGATAC
Source organism: Brenneria sp. g21c3 (assembly GCF_040240345.1). Classification (NCBI taxonomy): domain Bacteria; kingdom Pseudomonadati; phylum Pseudomonadota; class Gammaproteobacteria; order Enterobacterales; family Pectobacteriaceae; genus Brenneria; species Brenneria sp. g21c3. Next base: position 259,843 of record NZ_JBEIAB010000003.1, read on the forward strand.
TGTGCGACGCGTCGGCCGTCCGGCGTCAGCGTGCGTTCAATACCGCTGGCCATGTGGCGTTGCGCGCCGGGAATGTCGGCATGAATGCCCGCCGCCACGGCGGCGAAGATGGCCGCGCCCAGCGCGCAGCACTGGTCGGAGGCGACGATTTGCAACGGGCGATTCATCACATCGGTGCAAACCTGCATGATGGTCGGGGATTTGCGGGCGATACCGCCAAGGGCGAGAATGTTCTCGACCGGCACGCCCTGATTTTCAAAGCACTCCATGATGGCGCGGGCGCCGAAGGCCGAGGCGGCGATAAAACCGCCAAACAGCGTCGGCGCATCCGTACCCAGATTGAGATCGGTAATCACGCCTTTTAACCGCTGGTCGGCGAAGGGGGTCCGGCGACCGTTAAACCAGTCGAGCACCACGGGCAGGTGATCCAGCGTCGGGTTCGCCGCCCAGGCTTGCGTCAGCCGCTCCAGCAGTTGCGCCTGCGTCGCCTGCAACTGCGCCGTAATCGCCGGATGATCGTCGGCGGCCTGCTGCAATGACCAGTTCAGCAGCCGGCCAAACCAGGCGTACATATCGCCAAAGGCGGATTGTCCCGCTTCCAGCCCGATGTAGCCGGGTACCACGCTGCCGTCCACCTGGCCGCAGATACCTTTAATCGTTCGCCCGGCAATCCGATCTTCCTCGGCAATCAGAATGTCGCAGGTGGAGGTGCCGATCACTTTCACCAGCGTATACGGCTGCGCGCCGGCGCCGACGGCGCCGACATGGCAGTCAAACGCGCCGCCGGCGATAACCACGTTTTCCGGCAGACCAAGCCGTTGCGCCCACTCCGGCGTAATGACGCCGACCGGCTGCTCGGCGGTCCAGGTATCGGTGAACAGCGGGTATTGCAGGTTTTCGCTCAGACAGGGATCGAGCGCGCGCAGGAAGGTTTCCGGCGGCACGCCGCCCCAGTCGGGGTGCCAGAGCGATTTATGCCCGGCGCTGCAACGACCGCGTTTGATCTGGCCGGGCGCATGCGTGCCGGAAAGCAGGGCCGGCGCCCAGTCGCAGAGTTCAACCCAGGAGACGGCGGCCTGACGCACCGCGGCATCCGCACGCGAGACGTGCAGGATTTTTGCCCAGAACCATTCCGAGGAGTAGACGCCGCCGATATAGCGGGTGTAGTCGGGGAACCGGCCGCTGCGGCACAGCGCGTTGATTTCCTCGGCTTCTTCTATCGCGCTGTGATCTTTCCACAGTACGAACATGGCGTTCGGGTTATCGGCGAATTCCGGGCGCAGCGCCAGGATATTGCCCTGCGCGTCGATAGGCGCGGGCGTGGAGCCGGTTGAATCCACGCCGATGCCGACGATCCGTTGACGCTGTCGCGCGCTGAGTCGTCCGGCGGCGGCGCGAATGGCCTGTTCCAGCGATTCAATATAATCCAGAGGATGGTGGCGGAATTGGTTGGCGGCCGGTTGACAATATTTCCCGGCGCGCCAGCGGGGATAATAAACCACGTCCGTCGCCAATTCCTCTCCGGTCTGGCAGTCCACGGCCAACGCGCGCACCGAATCACTGCCGAAGTCGAGTCCAATCGTAATCGCATCCGCACTCATCGCTTGCTCCTGTTCGTCCTCTTTGTCGTGCTGTAACGATAAAGAGAGACAACGCCGGGGGTGAGGAGGCGTTAGCTGGAAGTATGCATTTTTCTGCCGCTGTCGGTCATTTTGTGATGCCCGTCAAAAGTTAACAACCGGTTAAATTCGCTAAATATATGTACAAACCTGTCATTATTTCGGGATGTGATAACGCTCTATCTTCTGGTGAAAAATAACAGCTAAAAGGTAGGGCGTCTGAATGCTGTGGAGGAAAGGAATTGCATCAACGCCGTGTTTTTCCTTTATCCAGACCGGAAATGCCCTACTGGAAACGATTACACGTTTCAGCGTCATCGGCGTGTAAAACGATAAATACACCGGAGAACATCATGCATAAATTCACTAAGGTGCTGGCGACGATTGGGCTGGCCGCCGTTATGTCACAATCGGCTATCGCTGAAACGCTGAAACTGGGATTTCTGGTTAAACAACCAGAGGAGCCCTGGTTTCAGACGGAATGGAAGTTTGCCGATAAGGCCGGCAAGGATCTTGGCTTCGACGTGATCAAAATTGCCGTGCCGGATGGCGAAAAAACGCTTAACGCCATTGATAGCCTGGCCGCCAGCGGCGCGAAAGGCTTCGTTATCTGTACGCCCGATCCCAAACTGGGGCCGGCCATTGTGGCTAAAGCGCGCAGTTACGATCTGAAAGTCATCGCGGTGGACGACCAGTTCGTCAATGCCAAAGGCGAACCGATGGCGTCGGTACCGCTGGTGATGATGGCGGCGACCAAAATCGGCGAGCGTCAGGGGCAGGAGCTGTGGAAAGAGATGAACAACCGCGGCTGGAAGGTGGATGAAACCGCCGTGATGGCGATTACCTCCAATGAGCTGGACACCGCGCGCCGTCGGACAACCGGTTCGATGGAAGCCCTGAAAGCGGCCGGTTTCCCGGAAAAACACATCTATCAGGTGCCGACCAAATCCAACGATATCCCCGGCGCATTCGACGCCGCCAACTCCATGCTGGTTCAGCATCCGCAGGTGAAGAACTGGCTGATCGTCGGCATGAACGATAACACCGTGCTGGGCGGCGTGCGCGCCACCGAAGGTCAGGGCTTTAAAGCGGCCAACGTGATCGGTATCGGCATCAACGGCGTGGATGCGGTGAGCGAACTGTCGAAGGGCCAGGCCACCGGCTTTTATGGCTCGCTGCTGCCAAGCCCGGATATCCACGGCTATAAGAGCATCCAGATGCTGAACGACTGGGTCGCCAAAGGCGTGGAGCCGGAAAAATTCACCGAGGTCACCGACGTGGTGCTGATCACCCGGGAAAACTTCAAAGTCGAGCTGGAGAAAAAGGGCCTGCTGTAATACCGGCGCGGTGATGATATCTCGATCGTTTCGGCCGCGCGGCGGGTAAGTCAGGAGATGGCGGAGCGAGTCTCCGCCGTTTTGACAGCAACCGTTTTAACCATGAGGAAATGGCCATGACGGCACAGTCACCCTATTTATCATTTCATGGCATCGGCAAAGCGTTTCCCGGCGTGAAGGCGCTGACGGACATCAGCTTTTCCTGTTATGCCGGGCAGATCCATGCCCTGATGGGGGAAAACGGCGCGGGTAAATCCACGCTATTAAAGATTTTGAGCGGTAACTATTTGCCTTCTACCGGGGAAATCCATATTCAGGGTAAGCCGGCGCAGTTCAACAATACGATGGATGCCCTGAATCAGGGGATTGCCATTATTTATCAGGAATTGCATCTGGTGCCGGAAATGACGGTGGCGGAAAACATCTATCTCGGCCAGTTTCCGCATAAATACGGCGTGGTTAACTATTCGCTGATGCGTTATGAAAGCCAACTGCAACTCGATCATCTGGGGTTGGATATCGATCCCGATACGCCGCTTAAATACCTGTCCATCGGCCAGTGGCAAATGGTGGAAATCGCCAAAGCGCTGGCGCGCAACGCCAAAATCATCGCCTTTGACGAACCCACCAGTTCGCTGTCCGCGCGGGAAATCGAACAATTGTTCCGGGTAATCCGCGAGTTACGCAGCGAAGGGCGCGTCATTTTGTACGTTTCGCACCGTATGGAAGAGATTTTCGCCCTGAGCGACGCCATCACCGTGTTTAAGGATGGCCGCTATGTCCGCACCTTTGACGATATGGCGCAGGTGAACCATGAATCGCTGGTTCAGGCGATGGTGGGCAGAAACCTGGGCGATATCTATGGCTACGCGCCGCGTACCTGCGGCGAAGCGCGGCTGACCCTGAAAGATGTGAAGGCGCCGGGGGTGAAGTCCACGGTTTCCCTGCAAGTGCGTCAGGGAGAAATCGTCGGGTTATTCGGGCTGGTGGGCGCCGGACGCAGCGAACTGCTGAAAGGGCTGTTCGGGGCGACCCGCATCACCAGCGGGCAGGTACTGCTGGACGGCAAGCCATTAGCGGTTAATTCGCCGATTGAGGCGATCCGTCAGGGCATCATGCTGTGTCCTGAAGATCGCAAGGCGGAGGGGATCATCGCCGTTCATTCGGTACGCGACAACATTAATATCAGCGCGCGGCGCAAGAGTCTGAAGGCCGGCTTCATCATTAACAATCGCTGGGAGGAGGAGAATGCGCGGCAACGGATCCAGGCGTTGAACATCAAAACCCCCAGCGCGCAACAACTGATGATGAATCTTTCCGGCGGCAACCAGCAGAAGGCGATTCTGGGGCGCTGGTTATCCGAAGAGATGAAAGTCATTCTGCTGGATGAGCCAACGCGCGGGATTGACGTCGGCGCCAAACATGAAATCTATCACGTCATTTATGAACTGGCGAAGCAAGGCATCGCCGTGCTTTTCGCTTCCAGCGATCTGCCGGAAGTGCTTGGGCTGGCCGATCGTATCATCGTGATGCGTGAAGGCGCGGTCTCCGGCGAGCTGATGCACGATGAAGCCACTGAGCAGAGCGTGCTGAGTCTGGCCATGTTACGAACCCCTGATATTGAAGCTGCGGTCGCCTGACCGTAAAGGAGCAAACCATGCCAGTAAGTAAAACGGATTCAACGGTCGCGTCTGCGCGCGCTGGAAAGCGGCAAAACGGGATGAGCATCGCGCGTATTTGGGATAACTACGGCATGCTGGTGGTGTTTGCCGTGCTGTTTGTCGCTTGCGCGATTTTCGTCCCGAACTTCTCCAGCTTTATCAATATGAAAGGGTTGGGGCTGGCGATATCCATGTCAGGCATGGTGGCCTGCGGGATGCTGTTTTGCCTGGCGTCCGGCGATTTTGACCTGTCCGTCGCATCGATTATCGCCTGCGCCGGCGTGACCACGGCGGTGGTGATCAACATCAGCCAAAGTTTGTGGATCGGCGTCGGCGCCGGGCTGTTGCTGGGCATCGCTTTCGGTTTGATTAACGGCTTTATCATTGCGCGACTGAAGATTAACGCGCTGATCACCACGCTGGCGACGATGCAGATCGCGCGCGGGCTGGCCTACATTATCTCCGACGGCAAAGCGGTCGGTATCGAAGACGAGCGTTTCTTTGAACTGGGCTATGCCAACTGGCTGGGGCTGCCGGCGCCGATCTGGATCACCGTGGCCTGTATGATCCTGTTTGGGCTGCTGCTCAATAAAACCACCTTCGGACGCAATACGCTGGCGATAGGCGGAAACGAAGAGGCCGCGCGTCTGGCGGGGGTGCCGGTGGTCCGCACCAAAATCATCATCTTTGCGCTTTCCGGTCTGGTCTCCGCGGCGGCGGGCATCATTCTGGCGTCGCGGATGACCAGCGGTCAGCCGATGACCTCGATCGGTTATGAGCTGATCGTGATTTCCGCCTGCGTGCTGGGCGGGGTGTCGCTGAAGGGCGGCATCGGCAAAATTTCTTATGTCGTCGCCGGCGTGCTGATTTTGGGGACCGTGGAAAACGCCATGAATCTGCTGAATATTTCGCCGTTCTCGCAATACGTGGTGCGCGGCTTGATTCTGCTGGCCGCGGTGATCTTCGACCGCTACAAACAGCTGGCGAAGAAAACGGTATAAGCCGCGTGACGGGGTAAAACCTGTATTTCATTCTCTCACCAGGTGTTCCGGAGGTTGGATGTATCACCGTGTGGCGCAGGAATCCCAGTCTAATCCGTTGCTGCCAGGCTACTCGTTTAACGCCTACCTGGTCGCCGGATTAACGCCCATCCTGGCGGGCGGACCGCTCGACTTCTTCATCGATCGCCCGGATGGCATGAAAGGCTACATCATTAATCTCACGATTAAGGGGGAAGGACAGGTTTTTGCCGGCGACGACGCCTTTTATTGCCGTCCGGGCGATTTACTGCTGTTTCCGCCCAAATCAAAACACTTTTACGGCCGTGCGCCCGACAGCGACTGCTGGTATCACCGCTGGGTCTATTTTCGTCCGCGGGCGTACTGGGCCGATTGGCTGGAGTGGCATACCCGGCGCTGCGGCGTCGGCTGTTTGAGCCTGCCGAATAATCAGCTGTTGCTGGAGTTCGATCGGCTATTCGCCAATATTGAGCAGACTCAGCGCTCGGGACGGCGTTTCTCGGAAGAGTTGGGGATGAACCTGCTGGAGCGTCTGCTGCTGAGGGCGATGGAGGAAGATCCGCAGAGTCCGCAAAAAATCATGGATCCGCGGGTGATTGAAGCCTGCCAGTTTATTACCGGCAATCTGGCCGGCGAATTGCGCATTGATGAGGTCGCCCGCCATGTGTGCCTGTCGCCATCGCGGCTGGCGCATCTGTTCCGCGAGCAGGTCGGGATTAATATCTTGCGCTGGCGTGAAGACCAGCGGGTGATCCGGGCCAAGCTGCTGCTGCAAACCACGCAGGAGTCCATCGCCAACATCGGCAGGGTGGTCGGTTATGACGATCAGCTCTATTTCTCCCGCGTATTTCGCAAACGCGTGGGGGTCAGTCCGAGCGATTTCCGTCGCAGCCGCAGCGAAATCAACTATCCGGCGGCCAGAAAAGAGACGCCGATATGGGAAGAGGCCGCCCCCGGCGCCGTTGGCATTCACCGCACGGCGGAGATATCGTCAAGATAACCCGATTCCTCTAAATTTATTGGGTATATACTTGTGATGAAATCACAACGTCAATGCTAAGGGGAATCTTCATGAGTGACGTAATTCGTGTTGGGTTATTGGGATACGGTTATGCCAGCAAAACGTTTCATGCGCCATTGATTGCCGGAACGGCGGGTATGGAACTGGTCGCGGTTTCCAGCCGTGACGCCGATAAAGTCCATGCCGACTGGGCCAATGTCAACGTGGCGAGCGATCCCCATACGTTATTTAACGATAAGGCGATCGATCTTATCGTTATCCCCACCCCGAACGACACGCACTTTCCATTAGCTAAACAGGCGCTGGCGGCGGGCAAGCATGTGGTGGTGGACAAGCCTTTTACCGTGACATTGTCACAGGCGCATGAGTTGAATCTGCTGGCCGAACACGCGGGGAAACTGCTTTCCGTATTTCATAACCGGCGCTGGGACAGCGATTTTCTGACATTGAAGCAGCTATTTCACACCGGCGTGTTAGGCGATGTCGTCTATATGGAGTCCCATTTTGATCGCTATCGTCCGGAGGTTCGCGAGCGCTGGCGCGAGAACGGCAGCGAAGGGAGCGGTATCTGGTACGATTTGGGGCCGCATTTACTGGATCAGGCGTTGCAGCTTTTTGGTTTGCCGGTCGCGATTCAGGTCGATCTGGCGCAGCTCAGGCCCGGCAGTAAAGCGACGGACTATTTTCACGCCGTGTTGATCTATCCCCAGCGGCGGGTGGTATTGCATGCCAGCATGCTGGCGCTCGCCCCAACCGCCCGTTATATCGTCCACGGTTCGCGCGGCAGCTTTGTGAAATACGGCCTTGATACGCAGGAACAACAGTTGAAAAACGGCCAGCGTCCGCCGCTGGACAATTGGGGCGAGGACAAAGAGGACGGGGTGCTGACCCTGCATCGCGACGGCGTGGCGGTCGAGCAGCGCGTATCGACGCTTCCCGGCGACTATGCCGCTTACTATTCCGCCATCCGCGATGCGTTAACCGGCAAAGGGGACAATCCGGTGACGGTGCATCAGGCGATTCAGGTGATGGAGTTGATTGAACTCGGTCTGGCGTCTCACGAGCAGAAACGGGTTATGACGTTAAAAAATAATTAGCATTGCCAATTGTTACCACAGACATTACTGTTTGGTTTAAGCAGGCGATCTCCGGATCGCCTGTGAGGTTGGTGACAAGTGCGTCGAGCGGTGAGAATGGATAGATCGTAAAGACGCTGCAAGTACATCCCTGTAAGCTCGAACCGCGCCGTCCCTGGCGCGGACGCTTTACTCTTCTATTCCATTCTCACCGTTCCGATTTGGCAGATAGGTTTGTTAACAGTCTGAGGCGATCTTAGGATCGCCTGTATTGTTTTAAATAGGGTGTTCATGTTCGCCGGCGCTGAGCGGCGGACGACAAGACGTTGAAAATTTGGACTGCGGCGGGGAACATACCGGGATAAAGGGGTAAATATGGCGTGGTTACAACGATTAAGAATTGATAAGTTTTTGCTGATATTGGTTGCGGTGGTGGCGGCGGCATCATTTTTTCCGTGCGAGGGCGCGGCAAAAATCTTTTTTGAGTACCTGACGACCGCCGCCATCGCGCTGCTGTTTTTTATGCACGGCGCCAAACTGTCGCGCGAGGCCATCACGGCGGGGATGGGACACTGGCGGCTGCATCTGGTGGTATTCGCCAGTACGTTTATCCTGTTCCCGCTGCTGGGCGTTGGCATGAGCCTGCTGGTGCCGGTGGTGTTAACGCCGGCGCTGTATCTCGGCTTTCTTTATCTGTGCGCCTTGCCGGCGACCGTGCAGTCGGCCATCGCCTACACCTCAATGGCCGGGGGCAACGTCGCGGCCGCCATCTGTAGCGCTTCGGCCTCCAGTATCCTGGGCGTATTTCTGTCGCCGATATTGGTCGGCCTGCTGATGCATACGCAGGGCGAGGCCCAGACGGATACGTTGCACGCCATCGGCTCGATTATCATGCAGTTGATGGTGCCTTTTGTCATCGGTCACTTATCCCGCCCGCTGATTGCCGGATGGGTCGATCGTCACCGCAAATTAATTAATATTACCGATCGGTCATCGATTCTTCTGGTGGTTTACGTCGCCTTTAGCGAGGCCGTCGTTCAGGGGATCTGGGGGCAGATCAACGGTTGGTCTTTACTGGCGGTGGTCGTGTGTTCCATCGTGTTGCTGACCATTGTGCTGGTGGCGAATACGCTGGCGGCGCGCAAACTGGGGTTCAATACCGCCGATGAGATTACCATCGTATTCTGCGGTTCGAAGAAAAGTCTGGCCAATGGCATTCCGATGGCCAGCGTTCTGTTTCCGGCATCGGCGGTGGGGGTGATGGTGCTGCCGTTGATGATTTTCCATCAAATTCAGTTGATGGTGTGTGCGGCGCTGGCTCAACGTTACGCCAACCGGCTAAAACGCGCCGAAGCGGAGCGTGCCGCGGCGCCGGCAAGCGAGCAATAGTGCCGCTGAAGGCCGGCGGTGTTTCCCGCCTCCCGGCCTTCAGACTGGATCAGGAAGCCAAACCTCGTTTACGCAGCACTTTCTCACGCAATTGTTGCTTTTCCTGTTCGCTGATAAACGCGATACGTAATCCATTTTCTTGCGCCTGACGGGTTTCTGCGGCGGTTAATCCCGCCAGCGGCGCCGCCACTTCGTATTCATGCCTGATCTCGATGCCCTGTACGGCCGGATCGTCGGTATTAATCGTCGCGGGAATGCCGTAACGCAGGAAATGCACCAGCGGATGCTGCTCCAGCGCGGTCACCGTGCTGGTTTGCAGGTTCGACGTCAGACAGGACTCAATGCCGATGGTGTTTTCGGCCATGTAGCTCATCAAGTCGGTATCGACAATGGCGGCGACGCCGTGACCGATGCGCTCGGCCTTTAGCTGGTGAATGGCCTGCCAGATGCTTTCCGGCCCCGCCGCTTCGCCGGCATGAACGGTAATATGCCAGCCGGCGTCATGCGCCTGTTTGAAATGCGATGAGAACAGATCGCCGGGATAGCCCAGCTCATCGCCCGCCAGATCTAACGCCACAATGTGGTCGCGGTGAGCCAGCAGGCCATCCAGCTCCTGTTGGCAGGCGTCGGTGCCGAAGGTGCGGCTCAAAATACCGATCAGACGAATCACGATATCATGATCGCGGCAGCCGGCGGTTACGCCGTCAATCACCGCTTCGACCACGCCGGCAATCGGCAGGTTATGCTTCATCGCCATATAGTAGGGGGAAAAACGCAGCTCCGCGTAATCCAGCCCGGCATTGACGGCATCTTCCACATTTTCATAAGCGATACGGCGGCAGGCGTCCAGTGAGCCGAGAACGGCGACTCCCCAATCCAGCTTTTGCAAAAAACTCAGCAAATCCGGCTCAAGTTTCGTGATTTGCACATGCGGGCGAAGTGACTCCAGGTCGTTGGCAGGGAGTGAAATATTGAACTGGCGGCCCAGTTCCAAAATGCTCTGCGCACGAATATTGCCATCAAGGTGGCGGTGAATATCCGTCAGTGGGAGTCGCGTATCAATCATGGTGTACTCTTTGCAATTAGTTGTATTAATAACCATCGTGGTATGGGTAAGTCGGACAACAGCCCGGCCGAATGCGGTGAAGTATAAAAACAAATGGCGGTAAATTGCCAATTGTTAAGCAAAAAAGTCTGCAAACCCATCAAGTTTATCAACGGCCTGAAGGTTGCCGGTCGGCTTGATATCCGGTCAGTTTGGGGATCAGACGGATATAAACCAGCTCGCTTAACAGCTCCATCAGCGTTTGGGTTACGATAATCGCCGGCAGTATCGGGATTGCGCCGGGAATGGACAAAGCCAACGGCAACACGACCAGCGAATTACGCGTGGCGGCGCTAAAGGCGACGGCGCGTCCGTCGGCGGGCGCCAGATGGAAGAGTCTGCCGATCAGCCAGCCGGCCGCCGGCGCGACGATGGCGAATAACAGGTAGATGGGGATCGCGGTGAGTACGAGAGGCCAGTTGGTTTTTAGCTGCGGAATAACGGCGGCCGCCACGACGAACAATACCCCCGCCGTGGCGGGAACGGGGAGCAAACCGAGTCCGTCGGCCAATTTATCCAGCGCCGGAGAACGGCGCGCGCCCCATTGCATCAGCCCGGCAAGCAACAGGGGGATGGCGATAAGCCAGACAAACGCGTGGAAAAACGGCGCGATATGAATCAGCCCGGCGGCGTCCTGACCTAAAAACAGGCTGAGATAAAAGGGCAACGCCGGCATTTGTACCATCAGCAGCAGCGGCGTGGCGGCCAGCAAGCGTGAGGCATCCGCGCGGCCAAGATGAGAAAAGGTCACCACGTAGTCAATACAGGGCGCGAGTAACACCAGCAGCATGCCGAGCCGAATCAGCGGATCGGCGGGCAAGTAAGGCACAAGGAGCGCGAGAAACAGGGGAATAACGATAAAATTGGCGACCAGCAGCGCGGCAAGAAACCGTAGCTGGGTCAAACTCCGCTTTAGCGACGCCAGCGGCACCTGTAAAAAAGTCACGAAGAGCATCAATGTCAGCGCCGGATTGATCGCCGCCGCCAACTTTGCGGTTTCGGGTCGTAATAGCGCAATCAATATCGCCATGACGACGGCGATGAAGTAGATCGTCGTTTGGCGCGCTTCCATCAATATCTTCAATTTTTGCATACGGCGTCGCTCAACGATAAAAACCGGTTCGGGCGGGAACAGCCAGCGACGGCGCGATTACCGTCGCTGGCTGCTGTCTATCTACGGGGGATAAAAGGCTTAATTGTCGTCTTCAGCGGGAAGGCCGATAAACGGGGCGATGAAATCTGATAATGATATCTTGTGACCGTTAAAATCAATCTGACCGTCTGCATACTGCAATGAACTGGTGATCGCATTATCTTTCGTGACGGTCACGCTATTCATCTGGCCGATGCTTGCCATCATATTCGCTTGCTGAAGCGCCATTTCCCGGGCCTGTTCTTGCTCGTCAGCATTTACCGACGGTTTTTCCGCCTGAACCATCAATTCGGCCAGCATCTCTAACGGCACATTCAATTTGGCATCGAGTTTTTTGACGGACTGAAGAATGATTTTCTCTTCATCCGACGCTTGCGGATCGGCGGCCGCGGCGCTGTTCTGAAGCGGATCGGTCATATCCAGCGTCAGCGTAAAGGTGCTTTCGCCTTTACTGTTCTTCCAGCTAAGCGGAGAGATGGCGACGCTGGGGTTGCCTTTCAGCAATTTAGGTAAATTTTGCAGGAAAGCGATCATCACCTGATGCTGGTAAGCCTGGGGATCTTCCTTGGCCGCGCTTTGCAAAAACGGTTGCAGCGTTTTCTGATAATCGGTTGCAAATTGCCTGGTTCCTTCACCGTCAAACTGGGAGAAGTGAATGCTGAGGTTGCCGGATCCCAGGTTGCGATCGCCGAAAGTTAACGATTCCAGTCCTATCGTGGTGTTGCCCGCCAGGTTTTTATCATCTTCCGTCACAGTGCTTTGTATCGAAATATTGTTGAGCGCGACCGGCTCGCGGCCTTCAACGGCTACCGTCAGCGATTTGGCGGTCACTTTGCCGTCGCCGATGCCGATGTCAAACTTGCCCTTGTGATTGTTGACGTTCAGCGCGAGATCTTTCAGCGTGAAGCTTTCCAATTCATCCCAGGGATTTTTCTTTTCTATCAGTAGATTGTTGATAGCGCCCGACAGTTTGTTACCGCGAAAATCGCTGGTGGTGTCCAGCAAGAGTTGAGCGCCGCTGAAAGAAAATTTCTGATCGTTTTCCTGAAATTCAATCGGCAACAGCCTGATATCGGAACCGATAGCGCCGCTGTAGGCGACGCGCGACTCGGAGGTGAAGAACGGTTTGCCCTGCGTGAGTTCGAACAGCGGGTTGATCACCGGCGTATCTCCCAGTTCAGCATGTACGGCGGCCATCGCGGGGATCAGATTAAACTTTTTGAGTTGCGACAACGGGAAAGGGCCGTGATAAACGGTATTGTTGATGACGATTTCCTCGCCCGGCGCCAGGGGTTTTTGCCATTTGTCCGAACCGTCGTATTGCATAACGAAAGTGACTTTACTGCTGAAAATACCGCCCTGATAATCACGATACACCGCTTTTATCGCGGCATCGGGGTAAGCGGATTTAATCTGCGCGTTAATATTGTCGGTAAACTCGTCAATATTCTGAGCCAATTGTTTACCGGTATACCAGGAAGCGCCGGTCCAGACCGCGCCCAAAGCGATAATGACGCCGGCGGCAACTAATGACTTCTTCATTTTTATTCATCCTTTTTTAAAACTCGCCCGGATGCTTCCGGGCGAGCGATCTGTCTCGGTAATTACCGATTAAATACACGAGCGATGCGCCCCTGTCCCTGAACCAACACCGGTGTTTCATTAGCTGAAATAAAACAGGACTCGCCTGGTTTAAGTCTGATGTGCCGATCGTCTTTTTGCAGTAATGCCTCGCCGTCAATGCAGAAAACAATGGCGGCGCTATTTTGGCCGAGCGCTTGCGCCTCACCGTTCAGATGGTGCAGGGAAAAGGCAAAGTCGTCTACGGGAATCGGAAAGCTTAACTCATTTCCCTGTTGAATGGGGGCGGTCAATAAATTTGCCGCCGGTTTGGCGACAAATTGCACGTTATCCAGCAGTTCCGGGATATCGATATACTTCGGCGTTAACCCCGCCCGCAGCACGTTATCCGAATTCGCCATCACTTCCAGCGCCACGCCGTTCAAATAGGCGTGCGGCGTTTGCGCATACAGGAACATGGCTTCGCCCGGTTGCAGCGTAATGACGTTGAGCAACAGCGGAGAAAATAACCCGCTGTCGTCCGGATAAAACCGGGTAATATCGCGAATGGTTGCCCAGGGTTCGCCCTGCTGGTTGTTCAGCGCCGCTTTTAATACGCCCAATGCCTGACTTTTTTGCTGGCCTTCCATGCTTAGCAGGTTGGCGAACAGCATGGAGAGATTTTTACCGTCCGGTTGCTGTAAAAAGGCGGCAATCGACGGATGCGCGCTGGCGACCGGCTGCAATAAGGCGACAATTTCAGATAATTCTCGAAAGCCATTCATGGCCTGGAACGGGGTCAGGGCGAACACCAATTCCGGCTTGTGATTGGCGTCCTTGTAGTTTCTTTCCGCCGCATCCAGCGCGATACCGGCGGCATTTTCCTTCGCAAATCCTTGTTCCGCTGAGGATTTACTCGGGTGAACCTGGATGGAAAGAGGCTGGTCGGCGCATAAAACCTTAAATAAAAACGGTAATTCCCCAAAACGCCGCGCCACGTCGGCGCCGAGATGCCCGGTCAGGTCTTCGGCAATCACTTCACGCAGGCTGCGATCGTTGCCTTGTTCGTCAATGACATGGGAACTGCTCTTGGGATGGGCGCCCATCCATAATTCCGCCATTGGTAAATTATTAGGGTTATCAATACCATACAGCTCACTTAAAGCGTGTTTGCTTCCCCAGGCGTAGTGCTGGACACGGTTGAGCATTTTTTGCATGTTGGTTTCCTGACGTTAAGTAACCTTTTGATTAACATAATTTAAATAGTTAACAAATCGGCAACAGGTAAATAAATGGTTTTCGCTCACATCATGTTAATGTTTTATGTGCCACTATTCCAGACGGGGCCGGTAGGGGTAATCTCTTATCCCAGACGTTTAAGGAACACTTTTCCGGGACGATTTCGGCAGAATTGACCATTAAATCAGCGTTTGTGTCAGCTCATGCCGTAATGATTCGCATTGTCATTATTCTTTTTATTTTCATTTGAACGGCGATGCCGATCTCTTCATTATTCTGTCATGCTAAGGAGAAATGGTTATGACAACCACGCGTATTGAAAAAGACTCAATGGGGCCGATTGAAGTTCCTGCCGAACATTTATGGGGCGCGCAGACACAGCGTTCACTGGAGCATTTCCGTATTTCCGAAGAGAAAATGCCGCGCGCGCTGATCTTTGCGCTGGCGCAGACAAAGCGTGCGGCGGCCAGCGTCAATATGGATTTGAAATTGCTGCCCGACGAGCGCGGAAACGCCATTGTCCAGGCGGCCGACGAGGTGCTGGCGGGCAAGCATGCGGGTGAGTTCCCGCTGGCCATCTGGCAAACCGGATCCGGCACCCAAAGCAACATGAATATGAATGAGGTGCTGGCGAACCGCGCCAGCGAGTTATTGGGCGGAGAACGGGGCAGCGACCGCCTGGTTCATCCCAACGACGACGTGAATAAAAGCCAAAGCTCGAACGATGTTTTCCCCACGGCGATGCATGTGGCGGCCGTACTGGCGCTTAACGAGCACCTTATTCCCGAGTTGACCGTATTGCAGCGCACGCTGGCGGCGAAGGCCGAACGGTTCAAAGATATCGTAAAAATCGGGCGCACCCATTTGCAGGACGCGACGCCGTTAACGCTGGGTCAGGAAATTTCCGGCTGGGCGGCCATGTTGCAACACAACCTGACGCACATTGAAAACAGCGTACCGCATTTGTGCGAACTGGCGCTGGGCGGTACGGCGGTCGGCACCGGATTAAATACGCACCCTGAATATGCCGTCCGGGTCGCCGCCGAACTGGCGAAGCTGACCGGGCAGCCGTTTGTCACCGCGCCGAACAAGTTTGAATCATTAGGCACCTGCGATGCGCTGGTGCATGGACACGGCGCGTTGAAAGGGCTGGCGGCCTCATTGATGAAGATCGCCAATGACGTGCGTTGGCTGGCTTCCGGGCCGCGCTGCGGCATCGGCGAACTGAGTATTCCTGAAAATGAACCCGGCAGTTCGATTATGCCCGGCAAAGTGAATCCGACGCAGTGCGAAGCCCTGACGATGCTGTGTTGTCAGGTGCTGGGGAATGACGTCGCGGTGAATATAGGCGGGGCATCGGGGAACTTTGAACTGAATGTTTATCGCCCGATGGTGATCCATAATTTCCTGCAATCGGTGCGTCTGCTGGCCGACGGCATGAAAAGCTTTAATGAACATTGCGCGGTTGGCATTGAACCGAACCGCGAGCGTATCGATCAGCTGTTAAATGAATCACTGATGCTGGTGACGGCGCTTAATCCCCACATCGGTTACGATAAAGCCGCCGAAATCGCGAAAAAGGCGCATAAAGAAGGACTGACCTTAAAAGCATCGGCGCTGAAGCTCGGGTATCTTACCGATGCGCAGTTTGATGAGTGGGTACGACCGCAGGATATGGTCGGCAGTCTGAAAAACTGATTAATCCCGCCTATCGCCGGCTGGCGATAGGCGGTCTCAGTGACGATCCCGGCGGTCGTTTACACGGCGTCGGTATACAGATGCAGCCGGGGGATCAGCAATCTCAGCGGTGTCGCCTGCGGTTTATGCTTATGTTTTATGTTGCCGGCATCGTAGTTATTCAATTCGCCGATAACCGGAACGGCGCCTGCGGATTCTTGTCGGCACAAGACCAGCAGGGGGGAAGGACAGGGATGTTGCACCTGCTTTTGTTGTTCCGGATACCATACTCTGGCGATCGGCTGGACTTTCACCGGTCGTTTTATCTTCAATACCGCCTGTTCGGGCAATCGCAATACTTGCTCTATCTCCTGTTCAACGAATTCCGCCCACTGTTGCTTGCTGTACGGCGCCGCGCTCTTGCCGGCTTTCCGGCTTTTCTCCAGTTTATTCAGCAGCTCGGCGCGGGTCATATTCTTGATGATGTGTTTATTGGCCCAGCCGAAACGTACGGACGCCGGGTTGACGACCAGCATTATCGAGCGGTAGGCGCTGAGCGTGATCAGTCCCGGCAGGTGATTGTGAACAAATTCAAAGCGCTGTTCGGGGGCAAGGCCGGATTCAACGGTGATAATGTGCTCCAGTTCTTTTTTCAGCGCATTGATTTCGGCGATAAGCCGTTGCGCCTGCTGATACTGATGCAGGTCGACGGAAAAGCACAGGGCGCCGGGGAGCCGAATCGCGGCTTTGCTGCTAATGGTTTCCGGATAGTGGTGGATAAACAGCCGCTGGAAATGCGCCAACCCTGATTCGCAGGCCGCCTGGCCGACATGCTGCTGAACCATGATGTGTTCTATCGCGTCGTGCTCGGCGCCTTTTTCAATATCAGGTAATGAAAAAACGCGCCCGGCCAGTAAGCGAAAGGAGGAAAACAAAGGCGGCATCTGCGCCAATTTTTCCTCCAGCGAAGCGAAGCAGCGGTTCATGCGGTCAATCAGCGAGTAGCGATCCATAGTTTTACCGTTCCCCATTGTCGATGCCTTTAGTTACAACATACTAATGGTTATATAACTAATCCCCGGCATCAGCAACCGTGTTTTGGTCGCTGAACAGGGATTTATGGCGAATCGGCGAGGTTAGGGCAGTTGTTTCAGACGGAAGCTGACCAGTAGCGCGATGATCAGTAAGGCGGCCAAAAATAGGGTGATGCCCGCCCAGCCATACGAGTACCAGAACATGCCGCCGACCGTGCCGGCCAGACTGGAGCCAAAATAGTAGGAAAAGAGATACATGGAGGACGCCTGGCCTTTAGCCCGACGAGCCCGCTGTCCAATCCAACCGCTGGCGACCGCGTGCGAGGCGAAGAAGCCGGCGGCAAACAACATCATGCCCAGTAAAACGCACAGCATGGGACTTAGTGCGGTAATAAGAAGACCCAGCAGCATGATACTGATGGAGATCATCAATACCGGACCGCGGCCATAGCGAGCGGTTAATGCGCCTGCTTTCGGCGAGCTATAGCTGCCGGTCAGATAAACCACTGACAGCAGGCCGACGATCGCCTGATTGAGCAGATAGGGTGAAGCCAATAACCGGTAGCCGATGTAGTTGAAGAGGGTGACGAACGACCCCATCAGCAAAAAGCCTTCTAAAAACAATAGCGGCAGTCCGGCATCGTGCCAGTGCAGTTTCGCATTCAGCAATAACGCCTTGGGGCGCAAAGAACCGGCCCGGAAATGGCGCGATTCCGGCAGAATCTTCCAGAAGACCAGCGCCGAAATTAACGCCAGAACGCCGATGGCGCCGACGGAGACCCGCCAGGGAAAATAGTCGCTCAATACGCCGCTGACCAGTCGCCCGCTCATGCCGCCAATCGAGTTGCCGCTGATATACAGCCCCATGGAAAAGGCCAGCACGCTAGGGTGGATCTCTTCGCTCAAGTAACTCATGGCGACGGCCGCCACGCCGCTGAGCGATAGACCAATCATGGCGCGCATGATCAGCACGCCGTGCCAACTGGTCATAAAGGCGCAAATTAACGTACAAATGGATGCCAGCAGCAGCGACACGACCATCACGTTTTTACGTCCGACGGTATCGGACAGCGGGCCGGTAAACAGCAGGCCGAAGGCCATGGTCGCCGTCGCCACCGAAAGCGACAGGCTGCTGGCGGCCGGAGAAATGGAAAACGCGTCAGAAAGCACCGGCAGCAGCGGCTGCACGCAGTAAAGCAAAGCAAAGGTGGCCAGTCCGGCCGAAAACAGGGCCAGGGTGACGCGCATAAACTGCGGCGTGCCGCGTTTGATATAAGGTGTTTTTCCGTTAGCGGTAGGTTTTGGCGACTGGGGTTCTACATCATCAAGGATCGAGACAGACATATTGCCTGATGCTGTTGTCGAGGGGGTACTCAAAATAATTCCAGGTTAAGAAGGGAAAAGATGGCGCGATCATAGAAGAGCAATATTCTTTTGTATAATATATTAATCATCATAATTAATACTTATAAAATATGAATATTGAATTACGTCATCTTCGCTATTTTATTGCCGTCGCCGAAGAGCTGCATTTTGGCCGCGCGGCGGAAAAACTGCTTATTTCTCAACCGCCTCTCAGCCAACAAATACAAATTTTGGAGGAGCAGGTCGGCGCAAAGTTATTAGAGCGCAATAACCGGAATGTCCGCCTGACGCCGGCGGGCGAAATGTTTTTAAAAGAAGCCTGGTCAATCATTGCGCAGGTTAATCAGGCGGCGGAGCGGGCCGCGCGCATTCAGCGCGGGGAAATCGGCGAACTGACCATCGGTTTTACTTCATCCGCGCCTTTTATTAAAAAGGTTTCTCGCAGTTTACTTCGTTTTCGCCAGTCTTTTCCGCAAGTGCATATCCAGATGATTGAGCTGAATACCAAACAGCAAATCGAGCCATTGCTGAACGGTAAACTCGATATTGGGGTGATGCGCAATAATCCGTTGCCGGATGCGCTTGACCATCAGCTCTTGCTGCACGAAGCGCTGGTTGCGGTGGTACATGAGGAGCACCCGCTGGCCAGGCAGGCCAAAGGGCCGATCAGCATTCGTCAGTTGGAGAATGAACCTTTTGTGTTTTTCTCGCGCGAGGTCGGTACGGCTTTGTATGATGAAACCCTGACGTTGCTGAAAAAATACGGCATCACGCCCTACATTACTCAGGAAGTCGGCGAGGCGATGACGATAGTCGGTCTGGTGTCATCCGGGCTGGGCGTATCCATTCTTCCCGCTTCGTTTATGCGCATCAAAGTCGATGGCGTGAAATATTTACAATTAGCGGAAAGCGATGCGATTACGGAAGTCTGGCTGGTTACGGCAAAACACCGGGCGTTAAAAACGGCGGCGGAGACGCTGATCTCGCTGATGCTTAATCGATAATATTTTCAATATGTGCGTTAAATCACATAACGAATCAAATATTTGACGGCTTTGGCGAAAAGCCCCAACATAACCGCAGTTTTTTTATTTTGCAGCGTGAAAAATAGATTATACATACCTGATAGATTTCGAGTTGTCGCTCCAGGCTGTAACTTGAAGGATAGCGGGTATAACCGGTCCCCATCAGCAGTGTCAGCGATGAAAAGTAGGAGCCAGTTTTGTGATTGCCGACGGTCAGCCAGGACATATCGATCAGATTAAACAAACGAATGCCGGTGCGGTGTACAGACTGATCGATAATTATGGCCCGATATCACGTATTGAACTGTCTAAACGCGCCCAGCTGGCGCCAGCCAGCATCACCAAAATAGTGCGCGAACTGCTGGAGGCGCATCTGGTGCAGGAAACGGAATTCCAGGATATCGGCAGTCGGGGACGTCCGGCCATCGGGCTGGTTCTGGATACTCAGGCTTGGCATTACCTTTCCGCGCGCATCAGTCACAATACGATTACGCTGGCGCTGCGCGATCTGAGCAGTCAGCTGGTTGTCGAAGACAGCCTGCCGCTTCCCGCAGAACACCCGCAGCCGCTGTTGCAACGTATTTTGCAGGAGATCGATCGGTTTTTTATTCGCTACCAAAATCGTCTGGAACGCCTTACCGCCATTGCGATTACCGCGCCCGGCATGATCGACGCCGCCACCGGCATTATTCATCGCATGCCGTTTTATGACGTCGAGGAGATGGCGATCGGGCCGGCGCTGGAACAGCGCACCGGTTTACCCGTTTTCGTCCAACATGATATCTGCGCCTGGACGATGGCGGAGGCGCTCTATGGCGCTTCTCGCGGTTGCCAGAATGTCATTCAGATTGTGATTGACCATAATGTCGGCGCGGGCGTCATTACCGGCGGACGGATTTTGCATGCGGGCAGCCGTAACCTGGTCGAAATAGGGCATACGCAGGTCGACCCTTATGGCAAGCGCTGCTATTGCGGTAATCATGGTTGCCTTGAAACGGTCGCCAGTACGGAAAGCATGTTAGATCTGGCGCAGCAGCGGCTGAGCGTGTCGATGAGTTCGGCGCTGCATGGGACGCCATTGACGGTCGACAGCCTTTGCGAAGCGGCATTGAAAGGCGATCAGTTGGCTAAAGATATTATTAATGATGTGGGTAATAACGTCGGCCGAATCGTCGCCATTATGGTTAATTTATTTAATCCCGATAAAATTCTGGTCGGTTCGCCGCTAAATAAAGCCGCGGATATTTTATACCCGGCTATTATGGGATGCATTCATCAGCAATCTTTCCCGCCATACAGCCACAACATTAAGGTAGAAGCGACGCAGTTTTATAATCAAGGCACCATGCCCGGCGCGGCGCTGGTTAAAGACGCCTTGTATAACGGCTCGCTACTGGTGAAATTGTTGCAGGGTTAATTTTTCAATCTCTTTTGATATTGGCATTTTCCCGTCCGCCGGCGCAGAGCAACAAAACATTGAGCTAACGCAAGCTGCCTGAAGGGCGTATCGCCTAGACTTTCGCTATTGGATAGCATTTTTTGTAGTGCTTGTTATTTTTCAGGTTCCCTCCGGAGTTTTCTCATGTTGAAACGCGTTTTTGTCACAGGAACTGATACGGCGGTTGGTAAAACTGTGGTATCCAAAGCGTTATTGCAAAAGTTGGCAATGACGGGAAAATCAGTGGCGGGCTATAAACCAATAGCAAAAGGGTGTGTGGAAACGGAAGAGGGATTACATCATAAAGATGCGCAGCTTTTACAGGCGGCGTCGTCTATCGAACTTCCTTACGAGATGATCAATCCCATCGCATTGCGCGAGGTTGAAATCAGCGCCAGCGAACAGGCGATTAATTACAGCGCCATGACTCAGGGATTGCAGCATTTAAGCGAGCTTGCCGACGTCGTGGTCGTAGAAGGCAGCGGCGGTTGGCGCACGCTGCTCAACGATCTGCGCCCTTATTCTGAATGGGTGGTTCAGGAACAACTGCCGGTCGTTTTAGTGGTGGGGATTAAATTGGGTTGCATCAGTCATGCGTTATTAACGGCGCAAGCCATTATTAATGATGGTTTGCCGCTGGCCGGCTGGGTGGCGAATAGAATTAATCCAGGGTTAGCGAATTACGCGGATATCATTACCGTATTGCGTAAAAAAATTCCCGCGCCACAATTAGGGGAATTGCCTTATTTACCGCGTGCCGAACAGCGTGACTTATCTTCTTATATCGATCTTTCAGGATTAACTTATTAGTTCCGCGCATTGTCCGCCGAATGATTTCAAGGTGTAGTCAGCATCGCTGCACCTTATATTTCCGATATTGCGCCCATCACTCTCCTTTTTAAATTTCCCTGTCCTATTTTTTCTGACCTTAAGCAGAGGGTCGCCGACGGGCAACAACTGGTATACTCAACAACAGAGTTTATCCGCCAGGCAAAAAAGTTTAATGAAAACAGTCGATAATTCTGATCACTCTCCTGTAAAGCATCGCCACTGGGTTTTAATCGCCTGTATGTTGGCCATGTTTACGGCGGCAATTGAAGTTACCATTGTCGCCACCGCGCTACCGACGATTATCGCGGATTTAGGCGGTTTCTCACTCCTGGGATGGGTTTTTGCCGGTTATTTGCTGACGCAGGCCATCAGTATTCCTATTTATGGTCGGCTGGCCGACTTATTCGGCCGCAAGCGCATTTTCTTTATCGGCATGGTTATTTTTCTGCTGGGCTCGGTGCTGTGCGGCTTTTCCAACCATATGGGATGGTTAATACTGTTTCGCACCATACAGGGCTTGGGCGCCGGCGCCATCACGCCCATCGCCTTTACCATCGTCGCCGATGTGTATAGCAAGAGGGAGCGCCCTAAAATACAAGGGTATCTATCCAGCGTATGGGGGATCTCGGCGATCGTCGGCCCGCTGATGGGGGCATTTATCGTTGAGCATTTCACCTGGGCCCTGGTGTTTTGGGTTAACGTGCCTATTGGATTTTTGTCGATGTTTTTATTAGCCCGTTACTTGCCGACGATTAGCCAGGTACGGCAGCATCAGTTGGACTGGATTGGCGCATTCTACCTTGCCATTACCGTCGCCAGCCTGTTGATGGCGTTATTGCAGGCTGAAATCCTGGGAGTATGGGTCATCCCGTTACTGGCGGTCGCCGCGGTCGGCGGCATTTTATTATTCAGACAGGAAACCAGAACGCCGGAACCGCTTTTCCCGTTGGCCTTGTGGCGTAACCGGGTGATTGTCGCCGGAAATCTGGGCGGGCTGTTGATTGGCGCAACCATGATGGGCGTCAGCGCTTTTCTGCCGACCTTTATTCAAAGCGTGATGGGCCGTTCGCCGCTGGAGGCGGGGAGTATTCTGGCGCTGATGTCGATTGGCTGGCCTTTGGCCAGTACGCTGGGTGGCAGATTAATGCTCTGGACATCCTATCGGTTTACCGCCGTCTGCGGGGGATTGCTGCTGATAGCCGGCAGTCTGATGCTGTTAACGCTCGCGCCGGATAAATCGCTGAACTGGGCTCGCGTCGCCGCATTTACTATCGGCGCCGGTATGGGGCTGAGCAACACCACCTTTTTGGTCTCGATACAAAACGCGGTGGACTATTCCATCCGCGGCATCGCAACCGCGTCAACCATGTTTACCCGCATGCTCGGGTCGGCGCTGGGAACGGCCATTCTCGGGGCGACGCTGAATATCAACCTGCATTTTCGTTTGCCGGAGATGGCCGATCCACTGCAAACGCTGATGGATGTCCATAGCCGCGGCATGATGAGCGCGACGCAGTTGGAATCTATCGCCTGGCAGGTTTCATTCTCAATACATTGGGTTTTTATTGTTTCCGCGCTGATCGCGGTCGTGACGCTGTTTGCCGCCTGGATGATCCCCGCCAATCACCGCGTTTAATCAGCGTGCGTGCTTGAGACGGGAACGGATTTTCGTTTCAGAGAGAAGAAAAACGCGCTCTGAAACGAAAACAGAAAAAACACGAAGGGGTTATTCGGTGGTCGCCGGCTGACTCTCATCCGGGGAAGTGGCGCTGTCTGCGCTTGTTTCGCCATCAGCGTGGCGGATATAAATGATTTTTTGCGAGTCGTTTTCACAATGACCCACCACCTGACCGCCAGCCTGATTGACCTGATCGTTAGGCACGATATCAAGCGTAAAACCCGATTCAGGCACGCCGTTGTTGATGATTTTCTGTGCGATATCCGCTTTTACGCTCTCGCAAGACGCTTGCGCGGCCAGCGGCGCTATGACCAACATCGCCGCGCCAAATACCATTGCTTTTTTCATTTTATCACCCTTTTAGCTGTATAAATTTCTGCCCATTGTTATACCGTGCGGGCAGATGAAAGTTACATTAAAAGCGTAGACTAAAAATCAGGGCGTAACCGGGCGACCTGTCCGACGATCAAGACAACGTGAGGTATTGGCTTCCCAATAGGCATTGACGTTATAGCTGGCGTTACACTTCTCTTCACCATCTATCGACTTTTCAGCCTTATCGAACTCTTTCTCGACGCGTGAGTTGACTTTATTGCGCAAGGTACGGGTTGAATTCCACTGTTCGCTGCTCTGCCGAGCGGCTTCCTTGGATAAGGTATTATCTGACTCAATAACGATATGACGGGTATCGGCTTGAGCGGGTTGCCAGGCGGCGGAAACCATTATCAGGGATAGTGGGATCAAGGCCCGAATCAAAGCGGTAAAGGAATATGGGTTCATGTTTCACCTTGAAAAATAGGATATACCCGACATCATTCTGGTTACGGATGCGCACCTGGAGAGCCATTGGGTATCAGTGCAAAAACCTTATTACTATGGCAAATTCTGCCGGTAAAGACAAAAGGAACCCTTCGCGGCAATCCCATGGCCGCATGAGAAAGGTTCGGGAAGAACAGCCTGTGCGATGGAGTGTATCACTCTTCTCATCAACGGCTCTATAACCGCTGATGCAAGCGGTGAGAAGGAAGGGGCGGCGCGAAAAACGGCCTCGCGCCATACCGGTTTCAATTTTCGCGATAAACATTCAGCCCGGCAAAAGACTGGCTGACCGGCATCATTTCCAACGAGTTGATGTTGACGTGACCTGGCAACGTCGCTACCCAGAATACGGATTCGGCGACATCCTCAGCCGTAAGCGGATGGGTATTGTCGTAGGTCTTATTCACCTTGTCTTCGTTGCCTTTAAAGCGTATGGCGGAAAATTCCGTTCCGCCGACCAGACCCGGTTCGATATTGGTGACCCGAACCTGAGTGCCGAACAAATCGGCCCGCAGACCAAGACTGAATTGCCGGACAAACGCTTTCGTCGCGCCATAGACATTGCCGCCGGCGTAAGGCCAGTTTCCGGCGGTGGAGCCGATGTTGATGATATGTCCGGTATTACGTTTGACCATCTCCGGCAACAGCGCGCGGGTCGTAAAAACCAGCCCTTTGTTATTGGTGTCGATCATCACATCCCAGTCGTTCACATTGGCTTTGTCCGCTGATTCCAGCCCTAAGGCCAAACCGGCATTATTCACCAGAACATCGATATCACGCCATTCGGCGGGAAGCGAGGTGAGGGCCTGATCGATAGACTTCTGTTCGCGCACGTCCAGTCGTAAGGTATGCAGCGATTCGCCCAATTCTTCTTTCAGCGCGTCCAGACGTTCCTGACGACGGCCGGTTGCGATAACTTTATGGCCCTCTTTGATGAATCTGCGCGTGATGGCTTCACCAAATCCAGCCGTTGCCCCGGTAACAAAAATAATCATGCTGTAGTTTCCTTTGCGTGCGTTTCAATCGTCAACTAAGTGAGTGAGGCGACAAATCAGCGTTGCCAAATGGAAGGCGGCTGCTTGTGCTTAATGTGAGTATAGATAAAGCCAGTATAGTTAAAGTCACGACCCCTATGGAAGGCAAAGAAGAAGGATAGCAATCCTGCTTGAATGCTAACCGCATATTCATTGACCTTCGATGAACCGCCGCCGCGAAGCGGCTGTTCTTTCATTATGAGAGATAGAGACGAGGACGTTTACGCATCTTTATTATCTGCTTCCACGGCATCGTAAAGCCGCTCAAGGATGTCAGGGAAAGCGGACTGGACACGGTTCCAGCTTGGAACAAAGGGTTTATCCCCAGGGCTCTCGGTATAAACCTGACCAGAAAGCGTAATCACATCAGAGAATAATTCGACGGCGGATTCTTCCGTATGCCGATCAAAATGCAACCCATTCATCCGGGCGTCGTGTTCGAAAGCATCAATCATATCCAGCGCGGTTCGGTAGTAGGTCGCCCGCAGGACGCGGAATGAATCCGTCGTAATATTGACGCCTAAAATCGCCAGCTTGCGGTACAGCGCTTTGGTGATATCGCTCGCCATACGTTGCAGCCCCGCGCTGGGATCATTTTCCGACATCGGCTGATGCTTATGGTCATAGTTGTCGGCAATATCCACCTGACAGATACGGCTGGTTGCCGTACCCCGGTGAATTTCCGACAGAACGCCGATTTCCAGGCCCCAGTCGCTGGGAATACGCAGATTGTTCAAAATATGGGTCCGCATGGCGAACTCGCCGGACAACGGGTAACGATAACTGCGCATGTACTCCAGATAGTCTGAGTTGCCGTAAACCTTTTGCAAAGATTTCAGCAATGGGAAGACCAGCAGGCGACCGACGCGTCCGTTGAGTTTGCCGTCGGCGACGCGCGCGTAATAGCCTTTGCAGAAGTCATAATGGAAATGCGGATTCGCCACCGGGTAGAGCAGGCGGGCCAGCATGCCGCGATTGTAAGTGACAATGTCACAATCATGCAGCGCAACGCAGGTGGTACGACGCGACGCCAGCGTATAACCGACGCAAAACCATACGTTGCGGCCTTTGCCTGGCTCCGTCGGCGCCAGCGATTTATCCGCCAGTTCATCGCTTAATGCTTTCAGGCGGGGGCCATCATTCCATAGGATGCGGTGACGCTGCGGCAGGCGCGAGAAAAACTGGCGCGCAAATTGAAACTGTTCTTTATCGGCGCGATCCAAACCGATGACGATCTCGCCGAGATAAGACACTTTGGACAACAGGTCGATAATATTATCCAGCGCCGGTCCTTCCAGCTCGGAAAAAAGGGACGGAAGGATAAGTCCCATGCTGTTTTGTCCGGAAAAGACCTGTAGCTCGTATTCAAGTTCTTCCACGCTGCGTTGGGTCAGATTGTGAAAGTTGGTAATTATTCCATCCTGATAAAACTCACTCATGATGCTCTCCCATACAATGTATGCCTGTCTCCGCCGCCTTCCCGCGACTTGAATTTAGGCTATATGTGCCTGATATCGTCGATGAAATTAATCACCAATAAAGTATGCAAGACCTTCACTCCAGCCTGTCGGCCCGGTGGCCCGCGTGCGATATAACCGGCCTGTAAAGTTTTCTGGCAAGGTAACAATTTGATTTACTTTACCTTTAATGATTACTGCATTATCTACTGCACATAACAAGGAAACATCATTCGGCCCGTCGCCCAGACCCATCGTCAGCACGGGATTATCATTTTTATCCGTGTACTGTTTTTTTATCCAGTTAACGGCATTTCCCTTACCGACCTTTTCGCCCATGACATGATAAAAGCGTCCGCCCTGGGTCAGGGATAACCCTGTCTGCGCCAATATCCGGCGAAAATGGGCCAGAGAATCGGTATCGCCCAGCCATTGAATGGGCTCAGAGGCTTCACGTCGGCGGGCCAGTTCGGCATCCTGCACCGATAAGCCCGTCAACCTGGCGACCTCTGCGGCATTCATATCGGCAAAGCCTCTGAAGCTGAAATCGTACTCGTCGCGTAATTGATTGAGCCGGGCGCAAATGAAAGCGTAGTCGGCGCCAAAAATCTTGCGTGGATAATTCGGATGCCAATGCCAGTCTGGCGGTAGTGCAATCAGCGCGCCATTTTCAGCAATGTAAGGTAGATGGCTGAGTCCAAGATCGCATTGTAATTGTTCGACCTCCGCCGTTGTTTTACTGGTGGTGATGATGACGGGGATCTTGTGCTGCGCCAATCGTTCCAGCCACGGACGCGCAGGTTCCCAACTGTAGGTATCGTGATCCAGCAGCGAACCGTCGAGGTCGCTGAAAATCATCAGATTGGAACTCAATTCTGACATTCGCGCTCCATAAGTTATTGGGGTAAACAGATAATAACGATGAGTGTACCGCGCTGCGTTGAGTCGTTATCTCAGACTGATTCTCGCTATCAGTCTGATAATAAGATGAAAATTGGCTTAACCCTTACCTTTAACTGTATGCATAAATTATCTTTTAGGCAAATTTATGAGAAACGTAACGGCAGGGCGCCTTGAATACTGAAGCGCGACCAGCAAAAAGATGGCCTTGTAGTTTTGTGAGAATGGCTACTCATGAACTGAAAACATGGCCGCAATCTGTTTGGCTGAAACGGGTTTTGAGAAAAAGTAACCCTGCGCTTCGTCACAGCCAAACGTTTTGAGCATCAACGCCGTTTCCTCATCTTCAACCCCTTCGGCAAGAACCAGGTAATCCAACTCCTTAAGCATCACGATGATATTACGTACGATAATTCGGCTACCGGTATCTGTCGTGATAAGGCTGATAAGGGAACGGTCAAGTTTAACGATATCAAGGGGGATACGGCGCAGGTAATTGATGTTGCTATATCCGGCGCCGAAATCGTCCAGCAATATCTTAACGCCTCTCAGTTTGAGAACGTCGAGTTCATTCAGCGCGATATCGCTTTCCAGTACTTTTTCGGTTTCCAGACATTCGATACGCAAATCCGCTGTGGTAAGGCCGGATGCGAGGATTTGTTCCTCCAGTCGGTCGGCAAAGCCGGCTTTGGATAAATCGCGAACGGTCACATTAACTGAAATGGGAATACCGATGCCGGCTTTTCTCCATTCTTTGAGTTGTGAAAGCGCGGTGGTAATCACCCAATGGGTAATCGCAGATATCAGACTGGTTTTTTCCGCCAGGGCGACGACCGTTGTGGGCGGAATATTGCCTTTGGACGGATGTTGCCAACGTAACAATGCCTCCACGCCTTCGATATGACCGTCTGACAGCGACACTTTAGGCTGGTAAACCAGATAAAGCTGACCTTCAGTTTTTATTGCTTCGCTCAGGTCGTACAAAAGCCTGAATTCATCATTTCTTCTTTTATCTAACTCTATATCAAATTTTTGTACAGGAATGTCCCGTTTTATCGCTTCATGCAGTGCGCTGATCGCCTGACGAAAAATCTCCGCGGGTGAGGCGGCGGTAGGTTTAAACGACACATAGCCGGCATGCGTATTAAGCGTAATGTCGATATCGGTGGTGATTTTGCTCTGCGTTGGCGGCAACGCGCCCGCTTTTTGGATGAGATTTTCCGCATTACGCGATTTTAACAGCACCGCATACCGACCCGGCGCAAAGGTATATAACACCGTTTCTTTTTTCAGGTTAAGTCGAAGGCGTAATAATGAACTGAAGTCCTTGAGCATTTTCTCAACGGCGAAAAGCCCTAAATATCTAGAAAGTTCATAGGCTTGAGGCATGTCGATGCAGTCGAAAATTATCAGGCTATAAGAGTCATTGACGTTTTTTTCCGCTAGTTTTTCAATATCGCGCAGGAGTTGGCGTCTATTGGGCAAATTGGTCAAGGCGTCAATAAACCCAATAGAGTTTCTGGCCTCAAGGTAAACACCGGCCAGGTTGGCGATGTGCAGAAAGTTGTCAATGCGGTCTTGAGAGGGCATAAAGGGATGTTTATCGATAACGCAGAGCGAACCAAGCACAAATCCATCCCGAGTCTTCAATGGCGCCGCGGCATAAAATCCGATGGCGCCTTCTTTAACCAGCCGGTGATTGCTAAACTGCGTATCAGCGCGCGTGTCTGGACATATCACCGGGCTATCGGTATCGACGGCATGTTGATACATCGTTTCGGTTATCGGCATGCTTTCAAGCGGGAAGGGCGCATTAATCGCGAATTTTACGTGTTGATACTGACCGTCAAAAACGGTGACGAAAGCGCCTGATACGCTCATGACTTTGCGGGCCAGCTCTGCGAAATCACCCAATGCCTGATCTTTTGTTTTGTCTTCTATTCTAAGCTGCTCAAGAGTAGCCAGTTTTTTTTCTTCGTTTTTGTTAAGACCAGTGAACATATTGGTTTTTACCCGCGTAGATATCTTTCCCAAATTGCCCGGCAAAGAGGATGAGTCCGCTATACGATTCTATGCATTATAGCATTATAGCATCATGGCGATGGCTTGAATGGAGGGTGAAAATGACCGGGCAGGCGGAAATGTAAAGATTTTGTTTTCGTCGGCTCTGCAAACATTTTATGAACCGATGCTATGCAGCCTGTATATTCCTCACCTTATCCAAAACAACCTTTTTTTGTAATATTCACGAGTTAAGTCTTTGTGTTTTTTTATCATGTAAATGATAGGCAGGAGGTACATGATTCCCGCAGTCGCGCTCAGATAGATACGAAGTTGCACAGCCAGCAAAAATGCGCCTATAGCAATAAGACTAAAAACAACCCATGAAAAGAATTCAGTTTTCCCAGTGTTTTGAAAAACTTGCGCGCCACAGCCACATTCAGAAGCATTATCTTTTACAAGACTGCTTTTGCAAAAGGGACAAACACCTGTTTTCTTCATCAGTTTTTTTACTTTCATACTAAGCCTAATGTATTAATCAAAAACAACAAAAATACCAATAAAAATGGCACCATTACTATTGCCCAATAAAATTGGCATATCCTGTAAACATAAAAGGGAGTATGGCTTTTGCCGGTTTTTTGATGGTACTTGTGCAAAACAGCGACAACTAAAGGGGCAATGCAAATAATCGATAAATAAAAAGCGCCGATATAAATTGGAGTATCAAAGTCCATAGCTATGAATCAATCCCTGTAGGCATTGCATGCCAGATAATGAGGTCGGACGTGAAAGTAAATTAATGGTACTGAGCGTGATGAAATGCGTCAATCAAATTTTGTACTGGAGGTGATGATATCCGCATGATATTAGAAAAAATCAGGCAGGGTGAATCTTCCCGGAAAGAGTACTACGATGTCACATACTCACAGGGCATGCGAGCCTGTAGGTTTGGATGTACATCAATTTCAGCAATGTGCAGCCATATGTCTTCGAAATTGCCAGCTATAAATCCCACAGGGATTGACTCCGGCGTAAAGGCTGCAAGCAGTAAACCGTCGCGGCTGAAATCATAAAATTCCTTTAGGCTATTTGCGACCGCTTGGCCTGTAACAGCACCTGCTTCACGAAGTGTTTCAAAAGCAGCTAATTCAATGGCGCGGAGTGACGAGTAATGGTCAGGTTGCGCGGCGCTAATAGTGATGTCCAAAAGTTAATTTCCATCTGTTTTAACAAGTTTTATGATGATATGACTTGTTCTCGATTGAATAAAATCAATTTGTCAGCAATGTCCGTTGTTGGCACAGAGCTACCTGTCAGATTAGGTTTGGCTTTGTGCCATAGCTGTGTCAGGTCAAATCTGAGCTAATACACCTAAGGGGATGTCAAAAATCACTCCAACAATGATTTACAGGGTACAGGGAGTAGCGGTGAAATATGACGCCGCCGATCGGCTGCCATAGTTAATTTAACATAATATACATTATGCGAACCCAGGTAATCCTGGGCGGGAACTGGTATTCCGGTGCTGTCATTGGTCGTGTCGATGCGCTGAATCAAACACGACTTCCTCAGTGCCGTCATCGCGATGCCGGATAATTTGGTAATCCAAATCCGGGTTCTGGCTCTCAGCCTCATAAGCGGCCCGCAACACGGGATATTTTAATAACTCTTCTTCAGTTCGCGATGTGTCGTGAACGTCTTCATAAACTCGCCTCGCAGGAATGCTGCCGCGCCGAATTCCGGACAGCAACAAAAACATGTTTTGTCACTGACCGGCGTTATCGTTTGAAGTAAATGGTTAGTCGGTTTTTATCTGGTCTTTAAAAACTTCGTGGTCACCACCAATACGCAAACGGCTTGTTGCTGACCGGAAATGCGATCCCGTCAGGATCACGGCCATGACGGACTTCGGTCAATCGTCGTTTCACTTCACGACGTTCTGGTCGGGTCATCATCAGATTGCGATACCAGGACGGCGATTTATCAAACCATCTTGCGCAACTGGCAAAACGACGGCCAACGCGACGATAAGACTTCATGCGACCATTGGGAAGACGGTCGCGCGCCCTGCTCTTTACAGACATAAATAATCCTCTAAGTAAATGAATTACCTAGAAGATGTCGTATTGTTCATAGCCCGTATTTTTTAATGACATAAATGACGATCCTCTATCAGAAACCAGCCCTTAATATTGTGCGCTTTTTCTGAACGCGTCGTGGCTTGTTTTTATCCTATTGCTATGTATTGCTCCGGTCAAATTTCAGTAGCAGCATTAGTTACTGACTTGAGCACTTTACGATGCCGTAATGCAATGGCCTAAGCTGTCGTTTTATGCAAAGACTTCTCTTGTGGATGCGGATCATTTTTCAAAAAGAACATGGCAAAAAACATAAAGGCTAAAACAACAGCGCCTAAGATATAAAATGAGAACTGATAACCATATCTGTCATAGATAACGCCAATAAACGACGACAAGCTTATCACTCCAACGGAACCTGCTATTTGAAATCCTATCAGGAACACACTCGCAGAAAGACGACGGTCGAAGTTCATAGCGATATATTTAAACGCTGAAACAAGGATTATAGATATCTCAAACGCGTGAAATAACTTCATGCATGAAATAAGGACGATCGACGTAAAATACCCGGAAAGTATGATCCGCAGTGCGGAAAAAAACGCAGCCAGTACCAGTGAGTATTTTGCTCCTAATCGATTGACCAGAAATGGCGCTGCGCACATCATGCCTGCTTCCAGAAAAACCTGAAGAGATCCAAGGTAACCGTAAAGCCTGTAACCGGTATTGATATCTTCGAACTGATGAGTATAAAAAACCGGAAATAATTGTTGATCATACACATTGTATAGACTGTAAGTGCCAAAAATATAGATAACGAAAATCCAGAAACGACGCTGTCTAAATATAGAAAATTGTTCTTTTAATGTTAGTTTTTCCACCTCTTTTTCATATTTCAAAGATGTATCCGCTTTATAAACCAAATTGATACAAATCAATGCAAAGCCCGCTGCTGATATACACCAGAAATTGATGTGTGGATCGATCGCAATAAATCTTCCTGCGATAAATGCCACAATAGCGGCAGATAGGCTTCCTCCCATACGCGCCATGCCGAACTCGAATTTGTAAATACGGCTTAGGCGATCAACATAGGAATCGATTAATCCCATGCCAGAAAAGAAAGCGATGCTCAGATATATCGCACCCAATAACGTGCCAAGATAAAAATGGCTCTTCAACAAGGGTTCATAGACATATATAAAAAAGGGGCCGCAGCCCAATATCACAACGCTTTGCACCCAAAGTAATAGTTTTTTAACGCCAAGACGGTCCTGCCCTAACCCATAGATGATCATGAAAAACAAGGCGACAAATGCATTTAAAGCATAAACGAATCCGGTCTGTGATGCGGTTAAGTTTATTTTTGAGCTAAGCCAGATAGCATAAAAAGTTGTTGCAAAACTTAGGGCGGCATAAAAAAATATAGAATAACCTACCGCCTCTATATATCGAGGGTTTTTAAGAATAGACATAATATATCCGCCTGGGATTGATAATTATTTACCCGCCCCTTCAATAACATGAAGGGGGAGAAAGAAAATCCGATTCAATAAACCATATAAAATCTCAATTGGTCAATAGCTTAATATTGGAAACTTTAATATTTCCATCAAATGCAAAGAAACTCCAATTAGTCCCTTTGAGGTTATAAATTTTCGTCGTTAACGCCACGCTTCTATCGATATATAAAGTGCATGATTCATCATCTATCATTAAGCAAAGATGGATACACTTCTTTTCTGTTAAAAGATAAGGCCGCTCTAGTTCGATCAAAAAAGGTTTATCCCCATCAACATACCATTGATTTACCCCTTTTTCACGACGAGGCCACATATCAAAAACCACCCTGTTGTAGAATGGCTCAATGCGGAAATAATATCCATTAGCGTATTCGTCATCCTGCCTGATGCCTAAACCAAAATGTCTGATGCCAGAACTGAATGCGATGTCCGCCTCAATGATACATTTCTCAGGCATATGCTTTAAAGGGAGAAAATCTTTTTGATACTCTCCATTTAGAATAAATTGCGCTTCCGGTAAAAATTCAGCAAGGTCACTTATGACGGCATTTTCATTACAAAAACTATTATAGATAGCAGAAGGAATATTTACGCTTAAACGGCCATCAGGAAGTTGCGTTAATTGATGCATGACTAACTGCCCTCCCCACTCCCACTGGCCGTAATCATTATTGCCACGACGTGACGGAACCCAGGCGAAAGCCCATCGTTGGCCGTTGATTTCTGCGGTTTTAGCCGCATAAAATCCACGACCATCAAAAGAATCCTCGACCGGCGCAGTCCAGGGGCCATCTGGCGATTTTGCCATGCGATAATGGGTGACAAATCGTTCACTGAATGTGGAATATATCAGATACCACCAATCCCCCATTTTGAACAAGTCTGGGCACTCATGGGTTAAATAGGCTTTAGGATCATAATAAGGAGGACAAATTTCCCAATGCCAAAGATCGGTTGATTTACATAAACCGATGCACCCGCCGTTTTTCTGACTCGAACCCTGCTGGCGCGCGGCGAGAAGCATATAGTAGCATTGTTCTTTTTCATCATAATAAACAAAGGGATCGCGCCAATCATATATTTCGTAAATGTCGCCATCAGCGCCAAAAGCGGTTTCGTAGTGCTTTTCCCAATGAATAAGGTCATCACTTGTGGCATGCATTACATACTGAAGAGGTTTGCCCTCATGACAATATTTCGGGTTATCGCAGTTCACCGCGGTATAAAACATATGAAATTGGTTATCATGCCCTTTTAATACGCAGCCGGTATAACAGCTTAGATCAATATCGTCTATTCCCCCTGTCGGTAATACAATGCCATGATCTTTAATATCGGTTCCATCAGTCGTCACTAATAAATTCCATGTGGTTCCAAAACCATAATCATCTTCATGTTTTCCTTTTCTTTCGTCATGAAGATAATAAAGCCAGAATTTATTGTCATGGCTAAACGGAATAAGATCGCCTACCCAACCACCTTTAGGTTTGTAAAAAGTATTATTCATTTTCCAGCTCTCAAATTAGGGATTCCATAATCATGTTAACGTTAACCTTTGAAAGGCTCATATGGCTAAATTTGAGAAAGTAAATGTTAATCACAATGTTAACGTTATCATTAAGTGTTATGTGATATTTATCTCAAAACGTATCGTGCGGAGGGCAATGGGGCGCTGGCTTCTAATAAGCTATCTGGTGATTAATAACTTCGTATAACTACCAGACTGAAAGAGAATGTATTCATGCAGGCGTTGCCGAGTCGAAAGAATTCGCCAACGCCCATTATTGCTACGACTTTAATATGTTGTCTGGAACAATTGCGTCGGGATTATTCACCCCAGACCTCGTTGGCGACTTCCACGATCAGGCGGATCTTGGCCCATTGTTCCTCTTCCGTCAGAGTATTGCCTTCTTCGTTCGATGCAAAGCCGCATTGAGGACTCAGACAAAGGTGCTTAAGCGGAACGAATTTCGATGCCTCGCTGATGCGCGCCTTGAGTTGCTCTTTGTCTTCCAGTAGCGGCGATTTTGAGGTTACCAGGCCCAAGACGACGGTTTTGCCCTCGCCCACTTTTTCTAACGGCTGGAAGCCGCCGGCGCGATCGGTGTCGTACTCCAGATAAAACGCGTCGACATTTTCCTTGTTGAGCACGTAAGGCGCGACCGGCTCGTAGCCGCCGGAAGTCCACCAGTCCGACGAGTAATTGCCGCGGCAAATGTGGGTGTTGATCACCATATCCTCCGGCTTGTCGGCGAGAACCTGGTTGTTGATATCCAGATAAAGCTGGGCGACGGTATCAAAATCGATATCCAGCCCTTTCATTTCATTGAATTTCTTCGGGTCGACCAGGAATCCCCATGTGCAGTCGTCAAACTGTAAATGACGGCAGCCGGCGGCGTAAAAGGCACGAACCACATCGCGGTAGGCCTGGATGATGTCTTTCTGCAAATCGGCCAGGTCCGGGTATTGTTGCAGCGTTTCCTGTAAGTTGTCCGGACGGAAGAACTCCCAGTAACACTGCGATGGAGAGGGAATGGTCTGGCGAGCGATAACATCATCACAGGCAACGGACTTCAGAAATTTGAAGTGCTCGATAAAGGGATGGCTGGTAAAGCGAATCTTGCCGACAATCCGCGATGTATCGAATTTGGTGGTGACTTCATTGAATTTCACGCGGTAGTCCGACGACTTGCGCTCGATGCCGTCGAATCCCCAGAAAAAATCCGAGTGCCACATGCTGCGGCGAAATTCGCCGTCGGTAACGGCTTTCAGGCCGACAGCTTTCTGCTTGGCGACCAGATCGATGATCGCCTCGTCTTCCACCTGGCGAAGCTGATCCTCAGAAATTTTACCGGCCTGAAAGTCGGCGCGTGCCTGTTTGAGCGCCGCGGGACGAAGAAAACTGCCGACGACATCGGCTCGAAAAGCGATATTTTGCATAGCTGAATAGTATTCCGAATATTATTTTATCAATTGAACCAAACCCGCAAAGGGCATAACGCAGCCATTGCCGGCGAGAGAATCATGGCGCCTGACAGTCCGCACCCGAGCGTCAGACAAAACCACTGGGTCAGTTTGCCTTAATTTACGGCGGCTTAGAAGTCTTGCATGATTTTCCTGAGCCTGACGCGGTTTTCCTTTACAATGAAATCTCCAGCCATCAATCAGGTCGATTCCTATGCCAAGACTGACTCAGAAAGACATGACGGAACAAGAACAACGTCAACTTAAAACCTTGCTCGACCAGGAAAGAAAAAAACATGGCCGTCCGCTGACCAATTCGGAAAGCAATCATATTAAAGATGATTACATTGATAATCTGATGAAAGAACGGGAAGCCGCCGCTAAACGGGTTCGCGCCGAGAAGAAGAAAAACAAATTCAAGCCGGATATTTCCGCTACATACAGTTGGTCGGCCAACACCAGTTGCCGGGGACGCCGCTAGCCTATAGCGGAAAGAGGCTTTAGCAAATCGGTGGCACTCAGGCGGCAACCAAGGTTACCGCCTGAGTAAACCACGAATCAGATGGTTTTTAATCCGGTCAGTTCGTCGCTCGTCATCGACGGCGCAAACTCGATGATGTCATAGCTGGCAACCGCATTGAACGGATCTTCGGCTAGCACCGACTCAAGCGCCGAACGTTCCATCGTTTTAGCGAAAATCACGCCGCCCGTACGCGGCACTTTTCTGCCGGAGGCGACAAACACGCCTTGCGCATAATATTTCTTCAACCAGGCAATATGGTTTTCCAGGTGTGCTTCCACCGTTTCAATCGGCTGATTATAAGTAAGACTGATTATGAACATCGTTTATCCTTTTCTATAAAAATCCTATTCATACTAACGCGTTACGGCGGCAGTCGGAACCCGCCAAGTTCTCTTTTCGCTTATGCGACGAGTCTGGTTATCAATAGCGATAGCCGCGCGGCACGGCTGGGGAATCATTGATCTGGCGATGAAAAAAACGCTGATTCATCATCTATGCCTTAAATATTTATCAGTTTTGCCCCTTCTTTAAGCATTTGATTCGCCATCATTAGCACTAAAGTATAGCCTGTCGCAGATTACGTACTATTTTCTGCCCTGGGTATCTACTACAAAAGGTCTCTTTTGCGTGACAAAATTATTTTTACGTAGCGGGAGTTTGGATGATTTTCTGGCTCTGGGCGAAAATGGACAGCCAGTTTATGCCTCCGCACTTCAATTACGGGAAACATTACGTCTCAGAAAACAGCAACAGATTGCAGATTGTCTGGCTATTCCCCAACCTAACGAGCGTGGCGACCGTATTGACTGGTATGCGCCTATCGCCGGCAAGGTCACGTCCTGGATCGCCGCCAGCGAAGAAGAACGTGCCGCCGCGCTGAAATTACTGGAAACCTATCAGTCCGCCGTCGCCGACATCAGTCAACGGGCGCAAGAAGCGGAAAAACCCGGCCAAAAACTTTTCGGCGTGCTGTTGGCGAAAGCCATTCAGTTCCCCGGCGCGAATCATGTTTATCTGGTTGACGGCAAACCGGTTTTAACCTTCTGGGGATTCGTCAATCTGGATAAAAAATCCCGCGCTGATGCGCTGGATTGCTTACGTGAGGTCGAAAAAGCGGTGGAGCCGATCGCATCCCCGCTTTCCGCTTATGAAGAACCGCTGACCGAACAGGCAACAGAACCTGAACCGGCGGACAAGCCGGAACAGCGCCCTGCCCGCGAATCTGTTACTACCGCGCGACGCAATCCATGGTTGCGTTTCTGGTGGGTTCTTCCTGCCGTGGCCCTGCTGGCCGTGCTTTCTCAACAAATCCGCGGATGGATTGCCGGTCGGGAGGATACCCCGAAGCCGCCAGCGTTGGCCGCGACTATCAAACCTGAAAAACGCGCGTTGCCGGCTTCGCCCGCCGAGCCGACACCGGCACCACAGACGGTGAACGAGGTCGCGCCTGTCGCACAGCCTGAAGCAGAGCCGCCTAAGCCCGATGTAGAAAGCAAAAATTCTGATGCGCCGGCTGCCGCCGTTGCGCAGCCTGAACCTGTCGCCGAGCCGGACGAGACGGCTCCCGCGGCGAGTGATGAGCCCAAAGCGGCTGAAGCCGCGCCCGTGGAGCCGGCCGTGATTCAGGAAACGCCGGTTACGGCGCGTAAAGGCGAGTTGGTCATGCCGGCGGATGCGGTAAGAATGGGATCGGTCAACTTCCTTAACGGAAGCTGGCGGGTATCGATAGATGCGAAAACGCCGGTTACCGGTCGACCGCCGAGCCTGATATATCAGATCAGAAATGGCAAGGGAACGGCAAGAATTACGCACGGCGACGGCGTAACCTGCCGGACGGATATTGA
Organism: Brenneria sp. g21c3; assembly: GCF_040240345.1. Classification (NCBI taxonomy): domain Bacteria; kingdom Pseudomonadati; phylum Pseudomonadota; class Gammaproteobacteria; order Enterobacterales; family Pectobacteriaceae; genus Brenneria; species Brenneria sp. g21c3. Next base: position 298,216 of record NZ_JBEIAB010000003.1, read on the forward strand.
AGCCGGACTGATGAGCTCCGGCAATCTGGTTATCAATAGCCGATACAGAGCGCGGTGCAGCGATAATACGCGGTATCAGATGCCTGCTATCGTGTGTAAACAGGGTACGGCGGACATCGCTGAGTGTACCGGTCGCTATAACGCTGATGCGGTCTTCCCCATGACGATAAAGCGCGAGAGTAAACGATAATGCTGGCGACGATCACCGATTACAAACAGAGAATTACGCTTATTCAGGACAGCGGCATTCAATTTCTGGATTTTGCCTTGAAACCGGAATTATCTACCGACTCTCCTAATAAGTATGTGCGCAAAAGCGCCAATGGACCGCTGTTGCGTTTGGTCTATAACCCCCAGACGGATAAATATTTGCTTCCGTCGCCGACGGGCGCGGCGCCTGAAGTGGTCAGGCCGGAACTGAGCATTCCGCTGGAGCAGTCGCTGAAGTTGCTGGAAAAAATCTGGTTGCCGCTGCCCTTTTTCCGATTTAACCCGCCGCGAACCTTTATGGGAGGGCCGGATAACTGGGCGCGGATGCAGCTATTGGCGCTGGACGCCCCGGATCAGGACGGCAATACCCATCGGATCTGTTTGGCCTTCGACACCAAGGTTTATCCGGAGGGACACGCGTACGAATCATTGGCGCCGAACGCCAATGACATCAAAACCGGCGGCAGCTTTGCGCTGGCCTATCACAGTGATGAGTTGGGCGAGTTTCTTGATCAGACCTGGGTGGATGGCTGGCTGAGAGAGGTCTTTACCCAGCAGGCGGCGGAACGGGAAAGTCGCACTATCGGGGAGATCAAAGCCGCCATCCGCGGGTTTGAGTATCAGGCGCATTATATGAACCTGCTGGATATGCTGGGCAATCAGCTATCAATCCCCGAAATCCGCATCAATACCGGCACGCTTCAGGAGCCGGCCGTCAGCGTTGACCTGATTCTGGATGTCGGCAACTCGCATACCTGCGGCATTTTAGTTGAAGATCATGCGGATGAAAGCAATGGTTTGAAACAGACATACGAACTGCAACTGCGTGATCTGAGTCAGCCGCATTATCTGTATAACGAGCTGTTTGAAAGCCGGGTTGAATTTGCACAGGCCAGATTCGGCAAGCAAAATTTCTCCGTGGAAAGCGGCCGCGATGATGCGTTTATCTGGCCGTCGATGACGCGCGTAGGCCGCGAAGCCAGCCGAATGGCGTTGCTGCGTGAAGGTTCTGAAGGTTCCACCGGCATTTCCAGTCCGCGCCGCTATCTGTGGGATGAAGAGAGCTATGCGCCGGGGTGGCGTTTCAGTCAATCGTCGGAAACGACTGCGATGAACGAGCCGCTGGCGACGGCGATGCCGCTGACTATTTTGCTGAATGATGAAGGCCAGCCGCTGTACGATCAGCCGCTTGAAGAGCGCTTGCCGGTTTTCTCGCCGCACTATAGCCGCAGTTCGGTCATGACATTTATGTTGTCTGAACTGTTGCTCCAGGCGCTGATGCAAATGAACAGCGCCGCCCAGCGACTGAAGATGATTCACTCCGCGGCGCCTCGTCAGCTTCGCAATATTATCCTTACCCTGCCCTCGGCAATGCCGAAGCCGGAGCGTGAAATATTTCGCCGTCGGATGAATGAGGCTATCGGTCTGGTATGGAAATCAATGGGCTGGCATCCGTTAGATGACGATTTCACCACGCCGGAGGATAAGCTGCGCAGCCGGGTGCCGGTGCCGGAGGTGCAAATCGAGTGGGACGAGGCCACCTGCGGACAAATGGTCTATCTGTATAACGAAGCGCAGGTCAATTTTGGCGGTCGCGCCGAAGACTTTTTCGCCAGCATGGCGCGTCCGGATAAAGAGCTGTCGGAGGATGAACCCGCCGGAAAAACCTTACGCATCGCGTCGATTGATATCGGCGGCGGCACGACGGACCTGGCGATCACCCAATACCTGCTGGATGACGGCATCGGCAATAATGTCAAAATCATTCCACGTCTGTTGTTCCGCGAAGGGTTTAAGGTCGCGGGCGACGATATTCTGCTGGATGTCATCCAGCTGTATGTTTTACCGGCATTGCAGGCCGAGTTGAAAACGGCCGGTCTGGCTAATCCCGATGAGTTGATGACCAAGCTGTTCGGCAACGAAGGACGCATCGACGGACAGCTGACGTTACGTCAGCAAGTCACGTTGCAGATTTTCATCCCTATCGGCCGCGCGATTCTGGAAGCCTACGAAGGATTCGACCCGCTGGATATCAGCGCTGAAATAGAATCAACCTTTGGCGAATTGCTGGCGCAGCATCCGACGGCAAAAGTGCTGGAGTACATCAACACCGAGGTTCAGCGCGAACTGCCGGTGGATAACACGTCGTTTGATATTCTCCAGGTGCCGCTTATCCTCAAGTTGAGCAAACTGCATGCGGAGTTTTTATCCAACCGGATGAATATCACCCAAAACCTGCGTTTGATGTCTGAGGTCGTTTCGCTCTACTCCTGCGATGTACTGTTGTTAACCGGACGCCCTTCCCGTTTCCCTGGGATCCAGGCGCTGTTCCGCCATTTACAACCGTTGCCGATTAACCGCATGCTGTCGCTGGATGGGTATCACACCAATGACTGGTATCCGTTTAATAAACGGGGCCGTATCGATAATCCGAAATCCACCGCGGCGGTGGGCGCCATGCTCTGCCTGCTGGCGCTCGACCTGCGTCTGCCGGGCTTCTATTTCAAAGTCGGCGACTTCCAGCCCTATTCGACCATTCGTTATCTCGGCATGATGGACGGCAATAACGCGCTGGCCGCCGATAACGTCTACTACAGCGATATCGATCTGGATGATCCGGCCTTCGCGCTTGACCCGGACGCCAGCTTCCAGATTCGTGGATCGCTCTGTCTGGGATTCCGCCAGTTGGATAACGAACGCTGGCCGGCGTCGCCTTTATATACCCTGTCGATTATCGATCAGGAGCTGGCAAGAAAAGTGGTCGGCGACAGTATCCTGCGCGTCAGGCTGTCGGTGACCGGAGGCGATGACCAGAACAGCCCGGAACGCTTTGAGATTGCCGATGCGGTTCTGGATGACGGTAGCCGCGTGCCGCCCCAACATTTGCGCCTCAAATTGAACACATTAGCCGACAACGGTTCAGGAGCAACCCATTATTGGATCGATAGTGGGAGTGTATTTAGAAAATGAAACCATTAACGCCCAAACAACTGTCAAGCCGACTCAATAGCCAGCTACAGGCCGTAGCCCAAGGCGTTGAGCGGGCGATCGACTGGATCGAAACTACCCGACAAAATGCGCCGCGGCTGGATATTGAAGCCGATCGGCTAATCGTTAAACTGCGCCGTAACCGCGACAAGGCAAAGCACTTGTCGGATGTGGCGCTGAAAGATATCGCCATTGGTTTTTTCGGCCTGTCGCAAGCCGGGAAATCTTATCTGATCTCTTCATTGGCCGCCGGAGAGAATGGCAAGCTGGAGACGTTTTTTGAAGGACAACAGCTTGATTTTCTTACCCATATCAATCCAACCAACCGGTCTGCCGCGCTGGTCACCCGCTTTAGCCGTCAGACGGGCGTAAAAAACAAAACCTTTCCCGTTCAACTGCTGCTGCTCAGCGAGGTCGATATTGGCAAGATTATCGCCAATGCTTTTCTGCACGATGTTAATCAGGATGAAGCGTTTGAAGAATTAGACGAGCAATTCATCGACGAACACCTGAGAACCTTGTTGATGCACCGTCAGCCGGAACCGGTCGACGGCATGAATGCGGATGAGGTTGTCGCGTTGTGGGACTATCTGGCTCGTCATGACGCCAAACGACAAAAGCAACTGGAAACGCGCTTCTGGCCGCTGGCGATAGAACTGGCGCCCTATCTGAGCGTTGACGATCGCGCCCAGTTATTCTCAGTGCTTTGGGGCAGCGACAATGCGCTGACGGCGGCCTATCGCCACTTTTCCCATACATTGCAACACCTTTCCGGCGCCCATAAGGTACTGGCCCCGCTGCGGATATTGGCCGATGAAGCGCTGCGTCCGGTTGACGGCATCATTCACGGCACGGCATTGGCGCGACTGAATTCGGCTAACGATCCCGGCGTGTTAGTTCGTCCCATCTTGAATGGCCGGGCGGGAAAGGCGGTCGAACTGTCGCAGGCCGAGTTGGCCATGCTGACCGCTGAATTGCTGATCCCGTTGCATGCTCCCCCGCGCGAGCCCTTGTTTGAGCAGGTCGATATTCTGGATTTCCCGGGTTTCGGCGATACGCCGGAAATGGCCGACGAGCCTCAAACGGCAGAACAAGGCAGCCCCGATGCGCATCCGCTGGCGTCCACGTTGCTGCGCGCCAAACGGGCCTATTTGCTTGAACGCTATACCGATAATCATGAAATGAATCTGCTGATGGTATGCACCGCCGCGGGCAGACGTTCCGATGTCAAAGTCGTGGGCAAGGCGCTGGATCACTGGGTGAAACAGACTCAGGGCGAAAACGCCCAGATTCGGAGTCGTCGTAAACCGGGCCTCATCTGGGCGGTGACCAAGTTTGATCGCCGCATTACTCATGGACAGAACCATGACGCGGCCGTGCAGCGTTATGTCGGCAATCCCGGCGATGCCTGGGGTACCATGCTGGCGATGGATAAACGTGGCGTCAGCCGTATGGCGGCCTGGCTGGGCGCGGAAGTTCACCGCGAGGTGAAGCTCGGCCGCATCAGCGAGCAACTCGGCGAAATACAACGCGAACTGGGCGATAATCTGTTGGGGAATTGGTATCAGCCGCCGGGCGCCGACGATCCGGCCAGGAAACAGCAGATAGCCGAAACGTTGCTTAAATCATTGCAAACCCGCACCGGCGTACACGGCGAGTTGCTGGAACGGCTGTTGCCCTCGCGCGATGAGCTGCGTCGGCTTTATCTGCTACAGCAGGCTCAACCCTACGGCAATCCTCATCAGAATGTGGAAGAGCTCAGCGCGCCTTTAACCGGCGGCGATCCTTTTAGCGTCGGGATCGAAATCGATCTGTTTGCCGATGAACCCGTCGAGGTCGATCAACCCGTATCTGCGATTCATGAAATTGATCATGGTTACGAAGCCGAATATGCGCACAACGTTTATCGCTATTGGATAAATCATTTACGCGGTTTGCCGGAAAACGGTCCGCTGGTCGAACTGTTGGGCGTGACGAAGGCGACGATTGAAATGCTGGTGGAAGAATTGATCACCGCCAGCATTCGCATGAATATCGAAGACGCGCTGATCGGGATGCTGGTGGATTCGGATCAACTGGGCATTCACCGCGAAAATAAGGCGGATCGGCAGGTGTCACGCGTGCTGACGGTGCTGGGCGATTTTGTCGCCTGGCTGGGGTTCCAGCAAATGGATGAATCACTGCGCCCCGCCAGCCGGATTAATCGCGGTCATAAAATCTTCGCCAAGCCGGAAAAACAGGCGCTGAACTGGGGCGCGTCACAGCGCCTGACCAAGCTTTCGCTAACGCCGACCAACAATACGGCTTTTTATATCTATGACTGGCTGGTCGGCCTGAATGAAATGATTATACAAAACACCGGGTATTCCGCCGGACGTGAAGTCAGTGCGGAACAGCATCAACAATTGGGCGAGATATTAACGCTGATCAAACCCGTCGAGAAGTAACCCTGCCTGCCCCCGGCGTTTCCGGGGGCAATCCGTTGTTCGTTGGCCGATGATGCTAATTTGCCGAGTTTATCCCCATGGTCGCCTCCCTGAGTTGACGCCTTTCCCGGCTCAACTATTATTTCATACCAAGATGATTATTCCGGTAGCGCGATATTGCGCCGTGGGACAATCAACCGGTTCAATCGTAATCGATTTAATAACAACAGAGGCAAAAGACAATGAAACTGAAGGCACTTATCCTGACAGGCGTGTTCTTTTCCTGTTCCGCATTCGCCGCCGGCACTACGGTAACCTTGAACGAAGCGCTGCCGGACGGCAACGGCAAGGAATTGGGAGAGGTCTCGATAACGGAAACCCCTTATGGCCTACTCTTCACGCCGAAGCTAACCGGGCTGACGCCGGGCATCCATGGTTTCCATGTTCATGAAAAATCGAGTTGCGCCGCCGGGGAGCAGGACGGCAAATCCGTGCCTGCGTTGGCGGCTGGCGGACACCTCGATCCGGAAAAAACCGGCAAGCATCTGGGACCATATACCGACCAGGGTCATTTGGGGGATTTACCCGGACTGGTGGTTAACGCCGATGGCTCCGCCTCCTATCCGGTGCTGGCGCCGCGGATAAAATCGCTGTCCGAGGTGAAAAACCACGCGCTGATGATCCATGCCGGCGGCGATAACTACGCCGACAGCCCGGAAAAACTCGGCGGCGGCGGCGCACGTCTGGCCTGCGGCGTGATTGAGTAACCCGTTATCGCATCTCGCGTTATGATGGGCGGATGTCGTGGCGGTATGGCAACGACATCCGCTCCGGCATTGGCCGAATAGCGCGTTCACATAAGGCATTCAGCGCTGCCGGCATGCGCGTCTGATTAAATCGGTAAGGAATGATTGTGCAGGTTTTTTTTCTGGATACGATGCCAACCCCTATCGGGGAATTAATGCTGGTTGCCGATGAAAATAATTGCCTGCGGGCGGTTGAATGGCGTGAATATGAAGAAAAATTATATCGTTCGCTGAATCGATGTTATAAGAATGATCCCTTCTCGTTACTGCCTGAGAATAATCCCGGTGGATTAACCGATAAGCTGCAACGTTATTTCGCCGGCGATTTAAATGTCATTAATACCATCCCCGTTGTCTCGGTCGGCACGGAATTTCAGCAACAGGTCTGGCGCGCGTTACGGCAAATCCCTTGCGGGGAAACAATAAGTTATGGCGAACTGGCTGCGCGACTGGGGCGACCGACGGCTTCCCGCGCCGTGGGGATGGCGAATGGCGCCAATCCGATCGGCGTTGTGGTTCCCTGTCATCGCGTTATCGGCGCGCAGGGGGCATTAACCGGCTATGCCGGCGGCGTTCATCGTAAACAGTGGTTGCTCACGCATGAAGGCTATTTCCCGCAACAGAATATATTCGCGCTATAAATGATATCGTTACGCCAAAAATCCGCGCGCGAAAATGTATCTTTATCAGGCATAAAGTTAAATTACTCCTTAGTTCGCGCCTTATTGAGCCATTGGAAAGGTTATCGGACTTATCACCGGCGATAAAAGCTGTTAAAATTGACCAATATCAATTATCGCCTGAGCAAAGTCTATGATCCCGGAAAAGCGAATTATCCGCCGCATCCAGTCTGGCGGTTGTGCGATCCACTGTCAGGATTGCAGCATCAGTCAACTATGCATTCCATTTACTTTGAATGAACACGAGCTCGATCAGCTCGATAATATCATTGAAAGGAAAAAGCCTATCCAGAAAGGACAAGCGCTCTTCAAAGCCGGCGATGAGTTAAAATCTCTCTATGCTATCCGTTCGGGCACCATCAAGAGCTATACCATCACCGAACAGGGCGATGAGCAGATCACCGGTTTTCATCTGGCGGGCGACCTGGTCGGCTTTGATGCCATCGGCAACGCGCAGCATCCCAGCTTTGCCCAGGCGCTGGAAACCTCAATGGTCTGCGAAATTCCCTTTGAGACGCTGGACGATCTTTCCGGGAAAATGCCTAACCTGCGCCAGCAAATGATGCGCTTGATGAGCGGCGAGATCCGCGGCGACCAGGATATGATCCTGCTGCTGTCGAAAAAGAATGCCGAAGAACGTTTGGCGGCTTTTATTTATAACCTGTCTCGTCGGTTCGCCGAACGCGGTTTCTCTCCGCGCGAGTTTCGCCTGACCATGACGCGTGGCGATATCGGTAATTATCTGGGATTGACGGTAGAAACCATCAGCCGTTTACTGGGCCGTTTTCAGAAAAGTGAGATCCTTGCCGTAAAAGGTAAATACATCACCATTGAAAATCTTAGCGCGCTTTCCGAACTCGCCGGCTCTTCGCCTAACAGAGCCTGACCTGCCGCCGGAGCGGTGAATAGCTTATTACATCGTTCCGGCCTTTCACCGCTGTTTTTCAAAACGATATTGTTCAAAACGATGTCCTTGGGGTACTCTTGATTTACAGACTGTGGACTAACAGCTGTTTGGAGGACCTATGGCAAAGTATCAGAACTTGCTTGTAGCTATTGACCCGAATCAGGATGACCAACCGGCGCTTCGGCGGGCGGTTTATTTGGTTCAGCGACTTGGCGGGCGCATCAAGGCATTCCTGCCGATTTATGATTTCTCTTATGAAATGACTACCCTTCTGTCCCCTGACGAACGGACGGAAATGCGTCAGGGCGTGGTTTTACAGCGCACCGAGTGGATTAGGGAACAATGCAAATATTATCTTGATGCCGGCGTTCCGATAGAAATCAAAGTGGTCTGGCACAATAAGCCATTTGAAGCCATTATTCAGGAGGTGATTGCCGGGCAACATGACCTGTTGCTGAAAATGGCGCATCAGCACGATCGGCTGGAAGCCGTTATTTTCACCCCTACCGACTGGCAGCTATTGCGTAAATGTCCATGTCCCGTCTGGATGGTGAAGGATCAGCCCTGGCCGGAAGAAAGCCGGGCGTTGGTCGCCGTTAACCTCTCCAGCGAAGATCCCTATCACGATCCTTTGAACATTAAGCTGGTATCAGAAACGCTGGAGCTGGCGAAACAGGTTAATCAGACGGAGGTCCACCTTGTCGGCGCCTACCCGGTCACGCCGATCAATATCGCCATTGAACTGCCCGATTTCGACCCCAGCGTTTACAACGATGCCATCCGCGGTCAACACCTGATTGCGATGAAGGCGTTGCGTCAGAAATTCAATTTGGATGAACGGGTAACACATGTGGAGAAAGGATTGCCTGAAGAGGTGATCCCCGATTTGGCGGAGCACCTGCAAGCCGGCGTCGTGGTCCTGGGATCGCTGGGCCGAACCGGACTCTCCGCGGCGTTTATCGGTAATACCGTCGAGCACGTTATTGACCATCTGAAATGCGATTTGCTGGCGATCAAACCTGATGATTTCGTCAGCCCGATCACGCAGGAAGGGGAAAACGACGAGGATAAAAATTAGTATGGCGTTCTGAATGCCTGGAATAAAGAAAGGGGCGATGATGATCGCCCCTTTTAGTCTGCCTAGCGCAAAGAATTACAGCGCTTTCAGAATCGCCTCCACGCTGTCTTTGGCGTCGCCAAACAGCATCTGCGTGTTTTCCTTGAAGAATAACGGATTCTGCACGCCGGCATAGCCAGTGTTCATCGAGCGCTTAAACACGATAACATTCTGCGCCTTCCACACTTCAAGCACCGGCATTCCGGCAATCGGGCTGTGCGGATCTTCCTGAGCAGCCGGGTTCACGGTGTCATTGGCGCCGATGACCAATACGGTATCGGTATCGGCGAAATCGTCATTGATTTCGTCCATTTCCAATACGATGTCATAAGGCACTTTCGCTTCGGCCAACAAAACGTTCATATGGCCCGGCAAACGACCGGCAACCGGGTGAATGCCAAAGCGAACCTTGATCCCGCGAGCGCGCAGTTTGGCGGTAATATCGTGTACCGGATACTGCGCCTGCGCGACCGCCATGCCGTATCCGGGCGTGATGATCACCGAACTTGAGTTTTTGAGTAATTCAGCGACTTCTTCCGCTGAAGCCTCGCGGTATTCGCCCATCTCTTCGCTTTCACCGGTGGACGAACCGTCGGTACCAAAACCGCCGGCAATCACGCTGATGAAGGAGCGGTTCATCGCCTTACACATGATGTAAGACAGAATGGCCCCGGAGGAACCCACCAAAGCACCGGTTACGATCAGCAGGTCGTTGCTTAACATGAAGCCCGCCGCCGCCGCCGCCCAACCGGAATAGGAGTTCAGCATGGAAACGACAACCGGCATATCGGCGCCGCCGATGGAAGCCACCAAATGCCAGCCGAATACCAGCGCAATCGCCGTCATAAACAGTAACGCGACGGACTGCAACGCCACACTGTCGGAATTAACAAACACCAGCAGCAGCAGGAAAGAGACCACCAGCGCCGCCAGGTTCATTTTGTGGCGATGAGGCAGCGTCAGCGGTTTGGACGAAATGATGCCGCGCAACTTGCCGAAAGCGACAACCGAACCGGTAAAGGTTACCGCACCGATAAAGATCCCCAGAAAGACTTCCGTCAAATGGATATTCACCAGTACCGGGTCGGTGATCTCGCCGTGGTCGAGAAAGCTGTTAAACCCGACCAGTACGGCGGCCAGACCCACGAAGCTGTGAAGAATGGCGACCAGCTCCGGCATTTCGGTCATTTCAACTTTGCGCGCCAGATAAACGCCGATTGCGCCGCCGATCACCATGGCGACGATAATCCAGGCGACGTTGCCGGTATCCGGCCCCAGGATAGTGGCGATTAATGCAATCGCCATCCCGACCACACCGAAAATATTCCCCTGACGGGAAGTTTCGTGTTTGGACAAACCGGCCAGGCTAAAGATAAATAAAATCGCGGCAACAATGTATGCAGCTGTAACTAATCCACCAGACATGTGTTACCCCTTAGTTTTTGCGGAACATTTTCAGCATGCGCTGAGTGACGGTGAAACCACCGAAAATATTGATGCTGGCAATCAATACGGCGATGAAGGAAAAGAAAGACACCCATCCACCGTGACCGATTTGCAACAATGCCCCGACGACGATAATTCCCGATATCGCGTTTGTTACCGACATTAATGGCGTGTGCAGCGCATGGCTGACATTCCATACGACGTAGTACCCTACCACGCAAGCGAGCGCGAATACGGTGAAGTGAGACAGAAACTCTTTCGGTGCGACATTCGCCAACCAGCCGAACAGCAGGATGGCAATGGCGATGAAAGCGTATTTCTTCCATGGAGAAGACGGTTTTTTCTCTTCTTTCGCGACGGCAGCCGCGGCGGGTTTGGCCTGTTGCGGCTGAGCCGAAACCTGAATCGGCGGCGCCGGCCAGGTGACTTCGCCATTTTTGATGACCGTGACGCCACGAATCACGTTGTCTTCAAAATTAACGTCGATTTCGCCATTTTTCTCTTTGCACAGCAGCTTCAGCAGGTTAACCAGATTGGTGCCGTACAGCTGAGAAGACTGGGTCGGCAGACGGCTGGGCAGATCGGTATAACCGATAATTTTGACGCCGTTTTCCGTTATCGTAACCTGATCGGCGACGGTCAGCTCGCAGTTGCCGCCGGTTTGCGCGGCCAGGTCGACAATCACGCTGCCGGGCTTCATGCTCAGAACCATCTCTTTGGTAATAAGACGCGGAGCGGGTTTGCCCGGGATAAGCGCCGTGGTGACGATGATATCCACGTCCTTTGCCTGTGCGGCGAACAGTTCCATTTCCGCTTTGATAAAGGCTTCCGACATGACTTTGGCATAACCGTCGCCGCTGCCGGCTTCCTCTTCAAAGTCGAGCTCCAGGAATTCGGCGCCCATGCTCTTGACCTGTTCCTTAACTTCAGGACGGGTATCAAAAGCGCGGACAATCGCGCCCAGACTTCCTGCTGCGCCGATAGCCGCCAGACCGGCAACGCCGGCGCCGATAATCATGACCTTGGCCGGCGGCACTTTGCCGGCCGCGGTAATCTGACCGGTAAAGAAACGACCGAACTCATGAGCGGCCTCTACAATGGCGCGGTAGCCGGCGATATTCGCCATTGAGCTAAGCGCATCCATCGACTGGGCGCGTGAAATGCGGGGAACAGAGTCCATTGCGAGCACCGTCACCTGACGCGCGGCCAGTTTCTCCAGTAACTCAGGATTCTGGGCCGGCCAGATAAAGCTGATAATCGTACTCCCCGCGCGGGTGAGTTCAATTTCCTCCTCCAGCGGCGCATTGACCTTCAGGACAATATCGGACTGCCAGACTTCACCGGTGTCTGCCAGTGAGGCGCCCGCTTGCGCATACGCCGAGTCTTCAAAACTGGCAAGTTTCCCAGCCCCACGTTCTATCGAGACCTCAAAGCCAAGTTTCAGCAACTGTTCGACCGTTTTCGGCGTTGCTGCAACTCTTGCTTCATTGGTCAACCGTTCTCTTGGAACACCAATACGCATACTGATTCCCTTTTTGCTTATTTTTAACGAAGGTTATTATAGTCACCCTACTCCGGTGGTATGAATCGACCGAGATTTATTTCACCCTGTCTCTATATTTGACCTGATTAACCGACTACCCGGTATCTTGCAAACTGCAATGGCGATAATAGCCTATATTCGCTCAACCAAGGATGCGTTCATCATCGCCAGAGGAGCGACCTGAAATCAAGTGGATATATAACCTACTGAAAATGTGAGCGATGATCCATATATAAAACGAATTTCACCTAAAAGCCGAGTTATTATAGTCAGCATCGGTTTTTTTTGGTCGAAAATCACGTTCGCTTGCCGCTTTTGTAGCATTATTATTGATAAATTATTCTGGGGTGTTTCACAAAAATCGCGTGTTACGGGCTTGTTAAGCACAAGGCCCGAATAAATATCCCTTATGATAGTGAAACAATCATTAACCGTTATTATTGACGTTTTTCTTTAATCCTGACCTGGGAAACGAAGGTTGAGATACCCTGCAAAATGCTAAAGCATGCGTCGTTATTCCGTGCGATAATCCAGGGCTATTCCATTACATCTTGATTGCCAAGCATGTTATAAACCAAACGCGCCAGGCGAAAGGATCCTTTTATGAAGTTCAAGACGACAGTTATTGTATCCGCACTACTCTCATTATCGGCATTTTCAGTACAGGCGGCCCGGGAACTCACCCCAGAACAGGCCGCGTCATTACAGCCCTTTAAGAGAATTTCATTCATAGGTCGGTTCAGCGCCATCAACGAAGCGGTTGCCGCGGCGTCAAAACGTGCGGATAAGCTCGGCGCCGACGCATTCTATGTTCAGGATATGATGGACACCAATTCCTACGACCGGTGGAACGTTATCGTCGACCTCTATCATAAAGATGCGCCGAAGGCCAGTAATGAAGTGAAGTACCGCACTTTTCATGGCGTAAAAGAATTGCCAAAAGATACCGCCTATGCGTTGGAACCGTACGATACCGTTACCGTCAGCGGTTCCTTCCCCAACCAGCCGGAGATTAACGAAGCCATTGGCAAAGCGGCAAAAGAAAAAAATGCCGACGCTTTCTTTATTGTGCGTCAGGTTGATATTAACGCCGGCGGGAGCAACCAGAAGGTAACAGCCTACATATACAAAGCCGATGCGCCTAAGCGCCAGCTCCAACGCCCGGATGCCATCCCGGCCGATTCCGAAGCCGGCAGAGCCGCGCTGGCTGCCGGCGGCACAGAAGCCGCCAAGGTGGAAATTCCAGGCGTGGCAAACTCGGATAGCCCAAGCCGCAACATCGGCAACTTCTTTGAAACGCAGTCGTCAAGAGGTGGGCGTTACACCGTCACGCTTGCCGACGGCACTAAAATTGAAGAACTTAACAAAGCGACCGCCGCGCAGATGATCCCCTTCGATTCCATTACTTTCCGCGGCAGCTTTACCACAATGCCGCAGGTGTCCGAAGCAGTGGCAAAACGCGCAGCCAAAAAAGGCGCCAAATACTACCACATCACCAGACAGCGGGAAAATAATGGCACGAATATGACCATTAGCGCTGATTTGTACAAGTAACCGCAAACGAATAAAAAAACCCGCATAACGCGGGTTTTTTTATGCCTGAAAATCTACTTGCTGGTATCCAGTTCCGGGAAACTTTTGACCAGATCGTCAATGGCTTTGATCTGTTGCAGGAAAGGTTCCAGCTTATCTAACGGCAATGCGGAAGGACCGTCGCATTTCGCGTTGGCCGGATCGGGATGCGCCTCGATGAATAATCCCGCCAGACCCACGGCCATACCGGCGCGGGCCAGTTCGGTTACCTGCGCGCGCCGACCGCCGGATGCGGCGCCAAACGGGTCGCGACATTGCAGCGCATGCGTGACGTCGAAAATGACCGGCGAACCGTTGGAAACCTGCTTCATGACGTTGAAGCCCAGCATATCCACGACCAGATTATCGTAACCGAAATTGCTGCCGCGATCGCACAGGATCACCTGATCGTTGCCGCCTTCGATAAATTTATCGACGATGTTGCCGATTTGTCCGGGGCTGACAAACTGAGGCTTTTTAACGTTGATAACGGCGCCGGTTTTCGCCATCGCTTCAACCAGATCGGTCTGGCGAGCGAGAAAAGCCGGCAACTGAATCACATCGACGACATCCGCCACCGGCTGCGCCTGATATGATTCGTGTACGTCGGTAATGATTTTTACGCCAAAGGTCTGTTTTAGTTCCTGGAAAATCTTCATTCCTTCTTCCAGACCCGGACCGCGGTAAGAATGAATGGAGGAACGGTTGGCTTTATCGAAGGAAGCCTTGAACACGTAGGGAATACCCAGTTTCTGCGTTACCGTAACGTAATGCTCGCAGACGCGCATCGCCATATCCCGTGATTCAAGGACATTCATGCCGCCAAACAGGACAAAAGGCAGATCGTTGGCAACGGAAATGTCCCCTACCTTGACCACTTTGTTCTTCATACTTTTACCTTAATATCGGATAAATCAACGTTGAACATACCCGCCGCCCGGCAAGTTTTCGCCTGGCGACCTCTTGCAATCGGGCGGGTATAAATAGGCATTTATCAATGCAGGACGATGTGTTTTTGCTCTATTGAGTGAATCTGAACTTTGATCATTTCACTCACCGGATCTTCCGGACATTGCTCGACAAAATAATTCAGGTCGGACAGCGCAATATGATCACAGTCCAACTGGGCATAAATCAGGCCGCGGTCGCGGATTTCATACGGGTCGTCAGGCTCAAACTGCAACACCGCTTCACTGGCCTTCAACGCCAGCTCCATCTGTTTTTCTTCCATCAGGGCCACTTTCAGCGTGTCGAGCATTTTACGTACAATCAGTATATTCTCGGCTTCATCCAGATCTTCATCCATCAGCTGCGATGAAGGACCGATATTGCCTTTCAGCCAGACGTCCAGCACATGTTCGCTCAAGGTGTCGCCGGTTAACGGGTTGATCAGCCACATCTCCTCATCCAGCCAGTCCGCGCGTAAAATAAGCTGGGTGGGGAAAATGACCGGCATCAGCGGCAGCCCGATCGCGTGCGCGATATGCAAAAATATCACGCCCAGAGACACCGGCATGCCCTGCCGGGATTCCAGCACTTTATCCAGCCACAGGACATCGGAAAGCCGATAAACGCCGCTGGCGCCGCCGAACCCCCAGGTATGGAAGAACAGCTCAATCAGCTTCTCAAGCTGCAAATCCTGTTCAAGATCCTCGGGAATAACCGCGCGGGCATCGTCAACCAACTGTTGCAGATTTTTCCGCACATCCTGGGCGGGGAAATCACGGCGAATCGCCTGTGAAACGAGTACGACACCTTCACTTAACTGTGAACGATTGAATTCAAAATCAGCAATAGAACTCATAGTTATTCCATCAGCAACGGTAACTTGGTCAGCGAAATCTGCATAACCAGACAGAAGCATACCAAGGCAAGTATAAACGCCAGCCAGCGTATCTTCTGACTACGCGGGCGTTTCCCCAGGGCAACCGCGCCAAGGAGAATATAAATAATAACGCCAAACAGTTTTTCCGTCAGCCAGCTTTGTCCGACAGTAAACGGATAAATATGATTAATGACGAGTAAACCCACGCCGGTCAGCAATAATAACGTATCGTTGATGTGGGGCAGTATCTTAACCCATCGTTGCCGCAATAGGGCGGACTGTCGGCATAACCAAAAAAAACGCAGCACGAACAAACAAATGCTGACGCCGACCGTCACCATGTGCAGATATGCAAATCCTAAAAATAGCGCCACCCGCGTAGCCTCCTGAAAAATTATTTATCGATCGCTTTTGGCCACAGCCCCAGCGATACGCGATCGTTATTGCCGTAATCCCGACAGGTTTCTATCCGCTCGAATCCGTGAGCCTGCAATAGCTGCCGTACTGCGGCGCCCTGCCGCCAGCCGTGCTCCAGCAATAACCAGCCGTCAGGCAGTAAATGGCTTGCGGCCTGTTCGATAATGGCGCGCAAATCGGCCAATCCGTTCTCGGCCGCCACCAGAGCGCTGCTTGGCTCGAAACGAACGTCCCCCTGAAACAGGTGGCGGTCATCGGCATCAATATAGGGCGGATTACTGACGATCAGCGTGAAATGCTGGTTCGGCAGCGATGAAAACCAGTCGCTCAATAAAAAACGAACATTTGTTATGCCCAATCGTTCGGCATTATGTTTGGCCAGCGTGACGGCATCGGGCTGCGCGTCTACGCCGGTGACCTGGCAATCCGCCCGCTCGCTGGCGATCGCCAGCGCTATCGCCCCGGTGCCGGTGCCTAAATCCAGTATGGAAGACGGCGCGGCAGGCAGCCGTTGCAGCGCTTGTTCAACCAGACACTCGGTATCGGGACGCGGGATCAGCGTGGCCGGCGATACCGCAAGCGGCAGCGACCAGAACTCGCGCTCTCCGGTCAGATAGGCGATGGGTTCGCCGTTAATCCGCCGCGCCAGTAAAGCATCCAATCGCTGCAACTGTTCCGCCGTCAGCCGGGTTTCGCCGAACGCCAGCAAGAAGGTTCGCGTTTTACCGGTGACGAAGCGCAACAATATCTCCGCATCCCGTTTCGGACTTTCCCCCGTTGCGAGACGCGTAATAGCCGATGTCAGCCAGGCCTGATAATTCATTACTCTTGCTCTGAAAGCGCGGCCAACTGGTCGGCTTGATATTCCTGGACGACGGGCTGAATCAGCATATCCAGCTTGCCTTCCATTGCCTCATCCAGCCGGTAGAGCGTCAGATTGATACGGTGATCGGTCACCCTTCCCTGCGGAAAGTTGTAGGTGCGGATACGATCCGAACGATCGCCGCTGCCGAGAAGGTTCCGGCGCGTCGAGGCTTCTTCCTGCTGACGTTTCTGCATTTCGGCGGCGCGGATACGCGCGCCCAGCACCGACAGCGCTTTAGCTTTGTTCTTATGCTGGGAACGCTCATCCTGACACTCGACCACAATGCCCGTCGGCAAGTGGGTAATTCTGATGGCGGAATCGGTGGTGTTGACGTGCTGACCGCCGGCCCCGGATGAACGAAAAGTATCGATACGTAAATCGGCGGGACTGATCTCCGGCAGTTCTGCTTCCGGTATTTCCGGCATCACCGCGACGGTACACGCCGAGGTATGAATACGCCCTTGTGATTCGGTCGCCGGCACGCGTTGTACGCGATGCCCGCCGGACTCGAACTTGAGCTGGCCGTAGACGCCGTCGCCGGATACTTTCGCAATGATTTCTTTATAACCGCCATGCTCGCCGTCGCTGGCGCTCATGACTTCCACCTGCCAGCGGCGGGTCTCCGCATAGCGGCTGTACATGCGGAATAGATCGCCGGCGAAGATCGCCGCTTCATCGCCGCCGGTTCCGGCACGGATTTCAAGAAAGCAGCCGCGCTCATCATCCGGATCTTTCGGCAACAGCAGAACCTGAAGCTGCTGCTCCAGCTCTTCGGCGGCGGTTTTTGCCTGTTTTAATTCTTCCTGCGCCATGTCGCGCATTTCGGCATCGTCGAGCATGATTTCAGCGGTTTGCATATCTTCCTGTACCTGCTGCCACTGTTGGAAGCAGCGAGTGATATCAGTAAGCTGCGCATATTCACGGGACAAGGCGCGATAGCGATCCATATCAGCGATCAAGCTCGACTCGCCGAGCAATGCCTGAACTTCCTCATGGCGTTCTTGCAACGCTTCCAGTTTAGCAACAATAGAAGGCTTCATGCGGGCTGTTAAATCCTGTTAAGAGAGATAAATGCTAGTCCAGCCCAAGGCTGTCGCGTAAAATTTGTAAACGGTCCAGATCGCCGTCACGGGCGGCCTGTTGAAGAGATTTGGTGGGAGCATGGATCAGGCGATTGGTTAAACGGTGCGTCAATTCCTGCATGACCGTTTCCACGTCGCTCCCCTGCTGAATGGCGGTAAGCGCTTTGGCCGTCAATTCCGCACGCAGCGCCTCAGCCTGTTCCCGGTAATCGCGAATGGTTTCGACGGCGGACTGCGCCCGCAGCCAGGCCATGAAGTCGGAGCTTTCCTGCTGAACAATCGATTCCGCCTGGATTGCGGCGGCTTTGCGCTGCGCCAGGTTATGCTGAATGATCGCATGTAAGTCATCAACGCTATACAGATAGACGTTGGGTAATTTGCCGACCTCCGGTTCAATATCACGCGGCACGGCGATATCCACCATCAACATTGGCTGATTACGCCTTGCTTTCAGCGTTCTTTCCATCATCCCCTTTCCGATAATCGGCAATGTGCTGGCGGTGGAACTAATGACGATATCGGCATTAGCCAGTTGCTCATCCAGTTCGGCGAGCGTGATGACTTCCGCGCCGACTTCAGCGGCAAGCGCCTGCGCGCGTTCGCGAGTACGGTTGGCGATCACCATGCCGTGTACCTGATGTTCGCGCAGATGGCGGGCGACCAGTTCGATGGTTTCTCCGGCGCCGACCAATAATACATTAACATCTGCAAGGGATTCAAAGATTTGGCGAGCCAGCGTGCAGGCGGCAAACGCGACGGAGACCGCGCTGGCGCCGATGTCGGTTTCAGTGCGCACCCGCTTGGCGACGGTAAACGATTTCTGGAACAGGCGTTCAAGCTCGCCGGACACCGTATGTCCGCGCAATGATTCCGCAAAGGCCTTCTTCACCTGCCCCAATATCTGCGGCTCGCCCAGCACCAGTGAATCCAGGCCGCTGGCGACGCGCATCAAATGGCTGACGGCCGCGTTATCCTGATGCCAGTATAGACTGTCGCTGACGTCATCCGGATCCAGATGATGGTATTCACACAGCCAGTCAATCAGCCGTTCACGCTGATTTTCCTGTTCTTCCACGCTAAGGTAGAGTTCGGTGCGGTTACAGGTGGACAGCAGTACGCCGCCCTGCACCATAGGTTGTTGTAGCAGGCTATTCAAAGCCTGCCCCAGCGTATCCGGCGAGAAAGAAACGCGTTCCCGCAAAGAAACCGGAGCCGTTTTGTGATTAATACCAAGCGCGAGCAGCGTCATTGAACAATTCTTGAGTAATACCGGTGTTAGTATGGATTTCTTGCCCCGCATTCTACTTGATGCCGGGAAGCAAGAAAAGCGACAGCGCGTGATGCTGTTCATCCTGGGTGTATACTCTACGCTGAAAACGCCAAACATTGACGCTGAGCGACAAGCCCGTTAGCGTGACCTTTTTGTGATATTCAATCTGCCTGATAGGATTTGACCGACATGCCATTAAATACCCTCCGTTGCCTGCGGCTACTGCCTCTGGCCAGTGTATTGCTGACCGCCTGCGGCCTTCACCAACCTGTGTCGCCGGGCAAGAATCCGACCTCGCCCGAATGGCGGCAACATCAGCAAAAAGTGCAGCAATTGAGCCAATATCAGACGCGCGGCTCCTTTGCCTATATCTCCGATAGCAAGAAACTATATGCGCGTTTTTTCTGGGAAGAGTCGTCATCCCAGCGCTTTCGTCTGCTGTTGACCAATCCGCTCGGCAGCACGGAGCTGGAATTGAGCGCGCAGCCGGGCAGCGTGCAGATTGCGGACAA
This sequence comes from Brenneria sp. g21c3, assembly GCF_040240345.1. Lineage (NCBI taxonomy): Bacteria > Pseudomonadati > Pseudomonadota > Gammaproteobacteria > Enterobacterales > Pectobacteriaceae > Brenneria > Brenneria sp. g21c3. The sequence continues at coordinate 317,882 of NZ_JBEIAB010000003.1, forward strand.
TCAGGGTAAACGTTATGTCGGCAAAGATGCCGAAGAGATGGTGCAACAGCTAACGGGGATGGCGATCCCGCTGAATAATCTGCGCCAGTGGATCCTCGGCTTGCCGGGCGATGCGAGCGATTTCACCCTCGACGACCAATATCTGCTGAATAAAGTGACCTATCGTCAGGGCGATCAAAGCTGGAACGTCAGCTACCAGAGTTACAGCCGAAAGGTGAACCCGCCGCTGCCGCAGAGTCTGGAGCTCACTCAGGGCGAACAGCGCATCAAGTTAAAAATGGATAACTGGACGGTAAAATAACCTATGCAGTCCAATCTGATTGAGAAATGGCCCTCTCCCGCCAAACTGAATTTATTTCTTTATATCACCGGGCGGCGGGCGGATGGCTATCACCTGCTGCAAACCCTGTTTCAGTTTCTGGACTATGGCGATACGCTCACGATTACTCCGCGTGCGGATGAGCGTATCGAACTGCTCACGCCGATAGCCGGCGTGGATAACGAGCAGAACCTGATTATCCGCTCGGCGCGCCTGCTGCAACAACATTGCCGCAGCCGTAACGATCGCCACGCGCCTTTGGGCGCGGATATCCGTATTGATAAGCGCCTGCCGATGGGCGGAGGATTGGGCGGCGGCTCATCGAATGCAGCCACGGCGCTGGTTGCGCTGAATCACCTGTGGGGCTGTAATCTGCGGGCGGACGAGCTGGCGGCGCTCGGCCTGCGGCTCGGCGCCGACGTGCCGGTCTTCATCCATGGCTATGCGGCCTTCGCCGAAGGCGTCGGCGAAAAGTTGACGCCGGCTTTCCCGGCGGAAAAATGGTATCTGGTGGCGCATCCGGGGATCAGCATCCCTACTCCGTTGATCTTCGGCGATCCTCAGCTAAAACGGAATTCGCCAGTGCGATCTTTGGACCAGTTGCTAAAACAGACCTTCGTCAATGATTGTGAGACTATCGCAAGAAAACGTTTTCGTGAGGTTGAACAGCTACTTTCATGGCTGTTAGAATACGCCCCGGCGCGCCTGACCGGAACAGGTGCTTGTGTGTTCGCTGAGTTCGACACCGAGCCCGAAGCCCGCCAGGTGCTTGACCAGGCCCCGGAATGGTTAAATGGTTTTGTGGCGCGAGGCGTTAACGTCTCTCCGTTGCAACGTACGCTTTCCGGGCAATGTTAGGTTTTGATAACACCCAGTCTGCTTGGGCTGTGTTTTATCAAGCCTAATTCATACACCCGTATGCATATTGTGCCTGTTGTTGCTCCCCGCTCACGGATATTATAGCGGGTACAATATTTCTCTGGACGCAAGCCTGAGGTTCTTCTCGTGCCTGATATGAAGCTTTTTGCTGGTAACGCCACCCCGGAACTAGCACAACGTATTGCCAACCGTTTGTACACTAGCCTTGGCGACGCCGCTGTCGGTCGTTTTAGCGATGGTGAAGTCAGCGTGCAAATCAATGAAAATGTACGCGGTGGTGATATTTTCATCATCCAGTCCACCTGTGCGCCGACCAACGATAACCTGATGGAACTGGTTGTCATGGTGGATGCGCTTCGCCGCGCTTCCGCCGGGCGTATCACTGCCGTTATTCCTTACTTTGGCTATGCTCGCCAGGATCGTCGGGTTCGTTCCGCCCGTGTGCCAATCACCGCTAAAGTGGTGGCTGATTTTCTGTCCAGCGTCGGCGTTGACCGTGTACTGACCGTCGATTTGCACGCAGAACAAATTCAGGGCTTCTTTGACGTCCCTGTCGATAATGTTTTCGGCAGCCCTATCCTGCTGGAAGATATGCTGCAACAGGAGCTGGATAATCCGATTGTGGTTTCTCCGGATATCGGCGGCGTCGTTCGCGCCCGCGCCATTGCCAAGCTGTTGAATGACACCGATATGGCGATTATCGATAAACGTCGTCCGCGCGCCAACGTGTCTCAGGTGATGCATATCATCGGCGATGTCGCCGGCCGCGACTGCGTGTTGGTCGACGATATGATCGATACCGGCGGCACGCTGTGTAAAGCAGCGGAAGCGCTGAAAGAACGTGGCGCCAAACGCGTATTTGCTTATGCGACGCACCCGATCTTCTCAGGTAATGCCTACGACAATATTAAAAACTCAGTTATTGATGAAGTGATTGTCTGCGATACCATTCCGCTGACAGATAAAATCAAATCGCTGAAAAATGTTCGTACGCTGACGCTGTCAGGCATGTTGGCTGAAGCGATTCGTCGCATCAGCAATGAAGAGTCCATCTCCGCCATGTTTGAGCATTAATCGTTTTTAGCTGGTTATTGGCTATTTACGCAAAATTAAGCCACCCGTAAAAGGTGGCTTAATTTATTTCCATCATGTGCAATAAAAAAAACCGCCACAGCCAAGGCTTATAGCGGATTTTTAAAATTCGGCACAAGTCAGCAATATTGCGCTACGAATGGCGCTGGCGCTGACAACGTTTATCAAAATGTTTTACCCACCAGTAACGATCGGCCACTTTTTCACGACCGCTGATACGCGCACCGACCAACCAGGATATCGCGCCGGCAAAAATAGTGATCAGATCCAAATAGGCGATAAATTGCGGTAGGTTCAGTTTGGCGAACTGGCTGATGATGCAATAAGCAATGCCGCCGATCATTAAAAACATACCAATGCCCATCAACGCATTACCCAGCGTGGTTGCACTTTTACGTTTCATTTGTCACCTCCAGAAAACTCTGTGGATGAATGAGGCTTCCCTGTGTTGATGTAATTATAGACAAGTACGTGGTCGGATGATTGCGTGAGGGATCACAGATAACAGAGTAAAAGTAATCTTTTTTTACATTTATACCAATAAACAGACAAAGATTTTAATAATTACCCAGCGGAACTATTTTGCATAATTCTATTACAACGACGCTGACGCCGGGTATGCCGCGACTTCAAGTCAGAAAAGGATATGTGTAAACTAACGTCCCTCAACGCTATTTAAATCACGCGGCGTGATATCGATATACGCGCGCAATCTGGAATATTATCGTGAGCAGCATTAAGTTAATTGTTGGTTTGGCCAATCCCGGCGCCGAATATGCGGCGACCCGCCATAATGCCGGGGCCTGGTACGTTGACCGTCTGGCTGAAATTCATCGTCAGCCGCTGAAAGAAGAAAGCAAATTTTTTGGCTATACCTCACGCCTCAATCTGGCCGGGCATGATATCCGGTTATTGGTCCCCACGACCTTTATGAACCTGAGCGGCAAGGCCGTGGCGGCCCTGGCGACTTTTTACCGGATTCAACCGGATGAAATTCTGGTGGCGCATGATGAACTGGATCTGCTGCCCGGGGTAGCCAGACTCAAACTCGGCGGCGGTCACGGCGGCCACAACGGATTGAAGGACATCATCAGCAAGCTGGGCAATAATCCTGGCTTCCATCGCTTACGCATCGGCATCGGCCATCCGGGCGATAAAAATAAAGTCACCGGTTTTGTGTTGGGGAAACCGCCCGTCAGCGAACAAACGCTGATTGATGACGCGATTGACGAAGCGATCCGCTGCACCGACATTCTGTTAAAAGAAGATATGATGAAAGCCATGAACCGCTTACACGCATTTAAAGCGGCATAAATCACCGCCTGATGCCGATGGCGGATCGAGATAAACGGACATTCCGTGTATAATCAGCCGGAATAGTTGTCATTCTGACAGGCGATTGAAAATAATTGTCTGATTAATAAGTAATTTAAGGTGATATAAACATGGGATTCAAATGCGGCATCGTCGGTCTGCCTAACGTCGGTAAATCCACTCTGTTCAACGCGCTGACCAAAGCGGGTATTGAAGCGGCCAACTTCCCGTTTTGTACCATTGAGCCTAATACCGGCGTGGTGCCGATGCCCGATCCGCGTCTGGATAAACTGGCCGAGATCGTCAAACCGCAGCGTACCCTCCCTACTACCATGGAGTTTGTCGACATCGCCGGGCTGGTGAAAGGCGCATCCAAAGGTGAAGGCCTGGGCAACCAGTTTCTGACCAACATTCGTGAAACGGAAGCCATTGGTCACGTGGTGCGTTGCTTCGAAAACGACAATATTGTTCACGTTTCCGGCAAAGTTAACCCGGCCGACGATATTGACGTTATCAATACCGAACTGGCCCTGTCCGACCTGGATACCTGCGAACGCGCTATTCATCGCGTACAGAAAAAAGCAAAAGGCGGCGATAAAGACGCTAAAGCCGAGTTGGAAGCTTTGGAAAAATGTCTGCCGCAGCTTGAAAAGGCGGGAATGCTGCGCTCGCTGGATCTCAGCGCGGAAGACAAAGCGGCGATCCGCTATCTGAGCTTCCTGACCCTGAAACCGACCATGTACATCGCCAACGTGAACGAAGACGGTTTTGAAAATAATCCGTACCTTGATCAGGTTCGGGCCATCGCCGCCGCGGAAGGGTCTGTCGTGGTGCCGGTTTGCGCGGCGGTTGAATCCGATATCGCCGAGCTGGATGATGAAGATCGCGACGAATTTATGGCTGAGCTGGGCTTGACGGAACCGGGTCTGAATCGGGTTATCCGCGCGGGCTATGAATTGCTGAACCTGCAAACCTACTTCACCGCCGGGGTGAAAGAAGTCCGTGCCTGGACAATCCCCGTCGGCGCCACCGCCCCGCAGGCGGCGGGTAAAATTCATACCGACTTTGAAAAAGGCTTCATCCGCGCCCAGACCATCGCTTATGAAGACTTCATTACCTACAAAGGCGAGCAAGGCGCGAAAGAAGCAGGGAAAATGCGTTCGGAAGGTAAAGACTACATCGTGAAAGACGGCGATGTGATGAACTTCTTGTTCAACGTCTAATCACTTTTGTTGTCTCGTGAGGTTTCAGAGCGTCTCATGAAGATTAACAAACCCCATAAAATCCACGCAGTTGCGTGGATTTTTGCCGTGCGGCAACGGCCATTTTCGACTTTGCTTTTATCCAACGATATACTGGCCCGCTACTCTCTACCGTTGCGCATCGTTGGACTATGATCGATTTTAAACGCCAAAAACTCGAGTTGCCGCAAGGCGCGGACAAATTATTGCTGCATTCATGCTGTGCGCCTTGTTCCGGTGAAGTCATGGAGGCGATTCAGGCCTCAGGCATCGAATACACCATCTTTTTTTACAATCCGAATATTCATCCGCAGAAAGAGTATCTCATTCGCAAGGACGAGAATATTCGGTTCGCCGAGAAAAACGGCGTGCCTTTTGTGGATGCGGACTACGACACGGATAACTGGTTTGAACGGGCGAAAGGCATGGAATGGGAGCCCGAAAGAGGTATTCGCTGCACAATGTGTTTCGATATGCGCTTCGAGCGTACCGCCCTTTATGCATGGGAAAACGGTTTTAGCGTCATCAGCAGTTCGCTGGGGATTTCCCGCTGGAAGAATATGCAGCAAATCAACGAGTGCGGGCAGCGTGCCGCCGCGCATTATCCGCAGATGACGTACTGGGATTATAACTGGCGCAAACAAGGCGGATCTTCGCGCATGATTGAGATTAGCAAGCGCGAACGGTTTTATCAGCAGGAGTATTGCGGCTGCGTCTATTCGCTGAGGGATACCAACCTTCACCGTAAATCCCAGGGACGGCAACTGATCAAGATAGGCAAGCTTTATTATGGCGACGAGCAGAAATAACGCCGCGCGTATGACGAATCTGGGTATTTGACGAAATCAGCGAGACATGGCGAGTGGCGTAGCGGAAAAACCGCTTTCGTAAGAAAGCGGCTTGGGAAAAGGCTTAGCGGTAAACGATGCCGCCATCGATCAGGATGGACTGACCGGTGACATAGTCAGAGTCAGGGCCGGCCAGGTAGGATACCAGACCTGCCACGTCATCAGGCGTTTCGGCGCGGCCAAGCGCGATACCGTCCACGTATTTTTTATAGGTTTCACCCACCGGCGTACCGGTAATTTCCGCGAAACGGCGATCCATATGTTCCCACATACCGGTACCGACAACCCCTGGGCAGTATGCATTCACCGTGATGCCCCGGCTGGCATACTCTTTGGCGGCCGCCTGGGTCAAGGCGCGCACGGCGAATTTGGTGGCGGAATAAACACCGAGTAAAGCGAAGCCATCATGACCGGCAATGGAGCTGGCATTAATGATTTTGCCCTTCTGTTTTCTGTCGATGAATTTTTTCGCGGCGGCCTGAATACCCCAGAGCGTCCCCTGAATGTTGATACGCGTGATGCGTTCAACCTCTTCCGGCGTGACATCGGCCAGCGCCTGAACTTGGGAGATACCCGCATTGTTAACGATGATATCGAATCCGCCTAACTGTTTCTCAGCCAGATCGATAGCTTCGTAAACCTGAGCACGGTCGGAAATATCGGCAACAAATGTTGCTGCTTTACGCCCCAGTGCTTCAACTTCCGCGGCTACCGCATCCAGACCGGAACGGTTAACGTCGACCAGCATTATCGATGCGCCATCTTTGGCCAGACGTAATGCGATACCGCGGCCGATACCCTGCCCGGCGCCGGTTACTAACGCTACTTTATTTTCGATAGCCATACTCTGAACTCACCTCTTTGCAGATCAAAAAAAAAACAATAGTTACTGATGCAATACCCGGCCATTCGTCGTGGGAATGACCGGGTGTATTACTTTCGACCGCCAGGGATGAGCGATAATCCCTGAGCGACATGTTCATTCGTCGCCTCAAATCCAAGTCGATGCGCGACACAATGGTCGTGACCCTGGCGAGTTGACCCGATATAATCGGCATAGGTCAGGTTATCGCATACGCTGACTGCGACGTCCTGTGTGTCTGAATCCGGGAATACGCCGCTGCTGTTTTCAGCGGGCAGACGTTCTTCAGGTTCATGATTCGCGCATCTTGCGCTAAGCCTGTAACAGCCGTTGTTTAACGGCTCCGCTCTCAGTCGTTTCCCGACGGTACGGCCATTCGCAACGCAGAACCCCTGTTCCTGCTCTCTTGGCGGAAGAAGGTTTACTGTATAGGAGCGAACAAACAGGGTATACCCCCCGGTTGGGGGGGGCCGTCAGGTGGGACCCGTTATAGCGGGTCGGCTCGGTTTATTCTCGTTAAGCACCTTGAAAACACTTATTAAATAAAGGGATATTGGCGCGTATGCCGTTTTTGCTCCCCATACATTACCCGTTGGCGGAATTCGTTAATGAAGAGCCTTTTCGCTTTACTCTCAAGCTACCGCTGATCCTCACCAAACTGACGCCGCCGCGCTCATCGGGGATGTCGTTGCAGCGAGATCGTTTATTGCAACGGCTTGACGAGGCGGAATCGCGCACTCTGACGCTGGTTTGCGCGGCGGCGGGATTCGGTAAAACCACCCTATTGGCGCAGTGGTATCACTGCCGGCGGCGGCAGGGCGGCGCATCGGCCTGGCTCAGCCTTGAGGAAGACGACGACACGCCGCTGCTATTTATGCGTTATCTGCTGGAAGCGCTGCGGCCCTTGTTTTGCGACTGGAGTTCGGCTTTCCAACGTTATCTGGAGGGTGAGTTACCCGCCGATTTTTCGCTGTTTGTGGCGGAGCTGATCAATCAATTACACCTATGTCCGCATCCGCTGTACCTGATTCTGGATGACTACCACAACATCAGCCATCGCGAAATACACGACGGGCTCACGTATCTGCTTAATCATGCGCCCTCTTCTTTGCACCTGATAATCGGAAGTCGTTTCCGACCGCATCTGGCGCTGAGCCGCCTGCGGATTCAGGATCAACTGGCGGAAATTTACGATAACGATCTGCGTTTCACCTTTGAGGAAGCCAGCGCCTATTTTATGGATTCCGCGCCGAAAACCGTCAGAAAGCAGGATATTCAGCGGCTTATCTCCTTGACCGAAGGCTGGATAGCCGGCATGAAGATAGCCACCCTGTCGGCCGACTGGCGCACTGACCCCGGTTGCTTTATACGTAGCCTGAGCGAAGGTTCCCGTACCCTTACCCGCTATCTGGAAGAGATCATTTTCAAACCACTGCCGCCGGAGGTGTTCGACTTCCTGTTATGCACCGCAATTCTCAACCGTCTTAACCCCGCCTTGTGCAATGCCGTCACCGGGCGCAGCGACAGCGAGGACATGTTGGCCTGGATAGAGCGGCATAATCTGTTTCTCTGCGCCCTGGGCGAAGGCGGATCCTGGTTTCGTTATCATCCGCTGATGCGCGATACGCTGCTCAACCGGCTGCAAAACTCGCCGGATAAAGACATCCGGGTTTTGCACGAACGGGCCGGTAATTGGTTCGCCGCTCAGAATTTATGGTCCGAAGCGGTGCGACACACGTTGGCCGCCGGCAAAACCGGCAACAAGCATGCCGAGATTGGGGCGCAGTCGCTGGCGGAGGAAGGCGATATTGATACGCTGGTGCGCTGGATGCGCTATCTGCCCGCCAATCTGGAGCCTTCCCGCATCGATCTACAGATCAATCTGGCCTGGGCGCTGGCGCATCACTTTCGTTTTAACGATTCCCGTCAGTTACTTGATGCCATCGACGTACTGGCGGCGGCCAACCGCGACGGTCTGGCGCACAGCGTCTGGGTGAAGCTACGGGTGGTGCGGGCCATTTGCGAAGCCTTTGCGGAAAATATTCCGCAAAGTATCGCCCTGGCGGAGCCGTTATTACGCGAAGTACCCTGCGGCGATGTTTGGGTGGATGGTCTGGTGTGCAACATCCTCAGCTATTGCCATCTGGTTGATTTACGCCCGGAACAGGCTTTGAATGTGCAACGCCGCCTGCCTGGCGCCAACGTGGCGAACAGGAATCTGTTCGTTGAGGTTTACCGTGCGTTTGTTGCGGCCCAGGGCTATCTGCGTCAGGGCAATATGGCTGAGGCCGAGCGTCTGGCATCCCAGGCGCTGCGGTATGCCGAACGGCATACCGGGGAGAATTCCAGCAGCGGCGCGACACTCGCCCCGATTCTGGCTGAAATTGCCTGGGAGCAAGGGGATGTGGACCGGGTGGACGCATTGCTCAGCCTGCGACTGGAGATGATCGATAATTTCTGCCCGCCTGACGGCCTTAGCCGTTGCTATATCGTTCTGGCGCGCCAGGCGCAGTTAAACAAGCAGCCGGACGATGCCGATCGTCTGCTGCTGCATGCTGAACAATTGGCGATTAGCCGGGGCTGGTCGCGCGCGCGCGCGCCGTTGCTGGCCGAACGGCTGGCCGTCCGTCTGCGGCAGCGGGATATCGACGGGGCCAGACTTTTACTCGACCAGTTGCAGACGTTGGCGGATGAAGCCGGGCCGGGAAACAATGCTCCGGGCCTGAACGCTATTTCCCATTATTTTCGTATCAGTCGCAGCCGCCTGCTGATTGCCGTTGGCGAACCCCTGGCGGCGGCCGATATCATCGATCCGTTGGCCGGCGAACAGGAGCAATGCGCCGAGTGGTTGTCGGCCGTGCGGTTAAGAATTATGCAGACCGTCGCCCTGCTGCGCGCGGGCGAGGAAGTCCGCGCGGCTGAGATCTTCAAACCGGCGTTACAGCGTGCTGTGCAGCAAAAACTTCAGCGCAGCCTGCTGGATGCCGGCCCTGACCTGTTGCCGTTGCTCTGCGAATTATGCAAGACGCCGTCCCCGTACGCCGAATGGGCCAGAATGGCCGCCATGTTATTGCAGCAGGCCGCCAGGGGCGGCGAACTTCCGGCGGAGGATATCCCGCAATCGCTGTCGCACCGGCTGACCGAACGGGAACAACAATTGCTCCAGCTCATTGCCGACGGTTATTCCAATAAAGGGATTGCCCGTTCGTTGGGGATCTCGGTTGAAACGGTAAAATGGCACCTGAAGCAAGTGTATGAAAAACTGCGGGTCAGAGGTCGAATTCAGGCGATCAATCAGGCCAGAGAATGGAATCTGTTGCACTGAGCGTTCAAGCGTTAATTCATCCTCATAAAAAGTGATTATGGTGCCGCAGAGTATCCGCATCGCCACCGTTTGCCCAGCTGAGCGGCGATACTTGCAACTGACTCGGCGATACGTTTTTCCAGCATTAACGTGATAAAGCGCGTACAATCGCCGGCACGATCGCATGCTCCAGGATACGGATAGTATTCCCGTTGCTGACGTTTCTATCGGCAATCACGCCAATTTAGCGCGCCATTCGCTGAGGATCAATAATCGTTACTTTTGTTTGACTTAAAATTTCCAACGGAAAAGCCCCCTTATGAAGAATAATTACGCCTGGTCCCTGTTTAAAACAATCTCTATTTTTTTATTGCCCTTACTGCCATCGCCCGCCTTCGCGGATGTTTCCGTCATTAAAAAACCCAATATCAAGAATGGCAATGTGGAATACGCCAAAATCGTCTATATCGGCAATGTCACTGAAGGTAAAACCGTCGATGTCATGTCCGCGCTGGATGAGATTAATGCCACCTACCCTAATCTGAAAAATATCTATTTTTATATCAACAGTTACGGCGGCGATATGGATAACGGTTATATGACCTATGAGGCGATAAAAAGCTCGCCAACGCCGGTCACCACGGTGAATATGTCAATGGTCGCCTCGGCGGCGACCATCTTCTATTGCGCCGCGCAACAGCGTCTGGCGATGGCGGGATCATCATTCATGCTCCACCCGTCGGCCACCTCTAATAACAATCGTGATTACATAAAACCGGATGAATTAAATGTATTGCAACAAATGAATAATACTTATAACAATATGTTTGATGCAATATATAAGACCTGCACCTCATATAGCGAGGATGAGCGTAAAAAAATACTCTATAGCGAAAATAACAGAGCGCTGATCAATGCCGGTCAGGCGGTAGAGAAAAAAATGGCGACCGGTATCGCCGAAAAAATGGTTAATGCCGACGTCTCTTATTACATCTCCGAGAAAGATGAACATTAAATCAGTCAATATTCCTTATCCGGGAAATATCAGCGGACGGCTTATTTCTTTCGAAATTGCGGCGAGCGCCATTGCCATCGCCGCCTGAATAAGCGCCGCCGCGGGATGGAATCGCTTTGGCGCTTGATATTCATCGGCATCATCAGGCCGCGTCAACACGCATCAGTACGTCGCGTAAAAACGCGCCCACCTCGTCGACCTGTTGCATAAATCCTTCAATCAGCGCGGTAAATGTCTGCTCGTTCATCATATCGACGCTGTGTTGCGAACACAGACGCAGCGTTTGATACTCATCCAGCGCCAGCCAGCAGCCGCGCATGGCATTCATTTCAAAATTCAATTGCAGACACAAGCGCAAAACCGTCTCGGTGATCTCTTCCGGCAATACCGGCAATTGGCAATGCAATAACAAGCTATCGCTCTGGTCCGGCACTTCAATAATCGCCGCCTCCCCGCCGTTGGCGTCGCACAGCGCGCATACGCCGTCCCGCAGCGTCAAAGTCGTCCGATAGCGTTGAGAAAGGTGTTTCAACCAGCTTTCAACCCGTTGTTGATACTGCGTCATTTGCTCTCCTCCTGTTTTTCGAGCGATGGGTTAACTCTTCAGTTCCATGCCTTCGTTTTTCAATTGATACATCACATCAGCCAGAGCCGGATTCGCTTTGGCGATATCGCCGTCCAGCGTAAATCCGTGCGGCACGCTCTGATCCCGGCCGTATTGAAAGGCAATGGTACCGATGTTTTTCGACATGGAGACGCTTGCGCTGCTGCTGCCGCCAAAGACCAGCGTCGGCGTATCAAAACCTTCCCGTTTTTTGGCCGATTGATAAAAGAAGATGCCGCTCAAGCGCAGGTTATTGCGGTCGTTGAACAAGTTGGCGATATCCTGATGCTCGATTTTCTTTTGTTGAATCCCCTCAATAAGTTGCTGTTTTAGCGGTTCTTTTAATTCCAGGTTGACCGTGGCGCTGATGCCGGGCAATGACTTGATGCTTTCAATGGCTCTGCTGAGTTCTGGCGTGGATGTCATAAGGGCTTTAATCCGATCCGAGTTGCTGGGCGGCAGCGATGAATCCAGGAATTTACGCAGCGAATGGATGATGCCGTTATTATCGAGCCGGGACAGATTGCCATAGGTGGTGCTGATCGAGGCCGACGCCAGCGTCATGCCGCCATCCTGGGCGAGCTGGTGCTGGAGCAATGCCGATTTGACGCCGTTCAACGCGGCGTAGCGCTCATCGCTGTTGATTTCCTGCGCGCTGAAATGATTATTCAGGATTTGCAGTTTTTCCCCGATGTCCTTGATTTCGGGTAAGGCGGCAAGCACCTGACGGCTGACGCTGTCTTTAAAATGATTTCCCAGCTGCGCGGCCAGTTCGGTAACGTCGGCGTCGATAACCGGCTCCGCGCGTTTCATCGTCATATCGACCATTTTATTCACCGAGCTATCTATAGAGACGCTGGCCGACGCCGTGGTGCCGACAAACAACGTCATGAGATCGTTCGGATCTTGCGCATTGCCGTCTTCAATCGGGAAAATAGCGCCCGCGTTAATACCGGCATGCGCGTCGGCATCCACCCGGTTAAAGAAGCGTACCCGGTTGTCGGTATACGCTTTATTGATGGCGTTTTCCCCTTCGGCCGTCGAGCGCTCGTGTTTGGCGGACAGAATGTTCAGATTGCCGCCGATGCCCGCCGCCGCGCGCGTTACCATCTCTGGGAACGGCGGCGACGCTTGCGATGTCGACGGGTCGATAACATTCGGCCGCAGATTGACCGCCGCACGGGCTTCCAGCGAGCTGCTGATGTCCAGGCTGAAGCTGATTTTGTTCCCATCCCGCACAAGGTGCTGAGCGCCTTTCTGCATAAACTCCGTCGGATTCAACGTTCCCTGCGTCAGGCCTTGAATAAAATCGGGCAGTTCGTCGTCCGTTAGCATGAAAGACAGTCCTTTCTGGTCGCCGCTGGCCATCGTACCCGCTATCGAACCGTTAATACGCACGTCGGGCATAAAGTCGTAATGGTCGTTAATCTTGATGGCGCTGACTTTTTCTCTGATCGATTGCGGCAGAAAGGTCGGCAGAAGGTTAAAACCGGTCGACATGGACAGATTGCCGACGTTGTCCCCCCGGCGGTTGAATTCGACGTAGAAACTGTTATCCATGCGCGCGATGCTGAGCCCATACGCGCGGTTGAACGTCATGCCGCCGCCCGGCACGACGGGGACCGGCGAATTTTTCAGCAGAAAGACGTAGGATGAACTGGCGCCGCCGCCGTAGTTGCGATCAAAACTGATGATGTCGCCTGTTTTCATCGACTTCAGCGTATCCAGCAGTTTCGTTTCCAATTCATTCTGATGCCCCGCCTGCAATACCGTGCGCGACGTGACGTTCAATCCGTGATCTTCTTTGCGGAAAGCGTTAAGAAATGCCTTCACCCCGTCATAGTTGGCTTCCAGCAGCGCGTTGCTGGTAAATCCCATATCGGTGAATTGTTTAATCGGATTCTGGTTGTATTGGCCATCGCGCAACCGGGTAATATCTTGCCGCAGCTGGCGCAGCTGTCGTTCATCCGGCGCTTTGCCGGACAACAGTTCAGCTTTGTCGACTAACTGGTGGAGATCTTTGAGCGTCAGGGTATCCAGAATAATGCGCGACTTGAGCAATGCGTTGCGATCGTTCGGATCGCGCTGGCGCCCCAGCATGACGTCGGCCTTCTGATGACTGATGGCCACCTGTTTATCTACAAAAGCGGACAACAGCTTTTCCACTTTACTGTCTTTGGCCGCCGGGGCCGAGTGCCAGGCATGCAGCAGGGATTTGCTGAGATCGTGGCCGGAACGGTTGGGATTCAGGGATTGCGCGACGGATTTCAGCGCGGACGGTTTGAATTTTTCGTTCAGTTCGCCGCTGTCTTTGACGATGCCTTTATGCTGTCCCAGCCGGGTCAGCGCCTGCGTCGCGCTCTCTTCCAGCTCGTTGCGGAAACGTTGCAACAGCGTCAGCAGATCTTTGCCCGCCTCGCCTAAATCAAGACGCTCCAGCCGCGTGCGCAAGTCTTCCGTCGATGACGCATCGCCCGTTTTGCGAACGTTCGTTCCTTCCAGTTGTTTGATCAACGCGCTTTGCATCTGATACACCGGCTTTAAGCCTTCGCGCCCCTGCCACTGATGCTGCACGGCGTAAGCCAGATTTTTAACCGGCCTCGGGATGGATAGCGTGGGTGAAAACACATGCGCGCTAAGGCGGGAGGAGAACTTGCTTTGTACCGCGCTGCTTTCCGCGCCGGAAAATCCGCCTTTCATTACCGCGCCCTGGGCCGTTAAACCGGAGCCGGGAAGACGAAGGCGCTTATTGGCGGTATTCAGGCGGTTGTAAACGGCATCCGAGGCGCGCGGCGCTATCGGCGATCGATCCGCCTGCTGCGCGCTATCCGACGACTGCCAGCCGGTATCGGTTAACCTATGATTGTTTTCTCCCCGTGAGACAAGCAGATTGCCCGAGTCGTCATTGCGGATATCGGTTATCTCACCGCGGCGCCCATGCGGAGGCGGCACCATTTGCCAGGTGGCCTGCTCGCGGCCGGCGGGATCCTGCCATTGAGATTTGGCTAACGTGAAAACGTCCCCCTGTCGGGTCAGCGCGTAGAGATTTTGCCGGCGATCCAACGCAATGTCTTTTATTTCGCCGTTGATGCCGATGTTAGGCAGCACCTGAACCGGATGCTGCGATCGCCGGGTATCCGGTTTTACCTGATGAAAGTGGATCTCACCCTGAGCGGACAACAGCAAAAACTTATGCGGATTAATTACCGCCATCGCCGTGGCCTTGTCGCTTTTCGCCTCGGGCAGCAGCGCGTTGCCCACGTTGGGTTTATTGCGCGCATGCGCCAGCGAGAAAACGTTATCCGTTCCCTGCCTCAGCGTATTGCTATGTTGATTAATGCTGATTTTTTTTACTTCGCCGTCTTTCAGAAGATAGGCTTGCCCGTCGCTCCCTTTCTTCAGTTGGGCGCAGCCATCCTCGGCTTTGGTCCAGGCCTGGGTCAGGTCATCCAGGTAATACAGCGCGCCTTCCTGCAACGTCAGTTTACCCTGGTATTTAAGGTCGACGGTTTCCTGTTCCATTGGCTGAATGTGCGTCAGACCCAGTTGATTATCCAGCACCAGGGCGTCCGTCAGGTTCCAGCCGGGCGTAAACTGATTATCCGCGCCTAGCGGGCAGGCATGCGTTTGCTTCAGGTTGTCCTTTACCAGCGCGTGCAAGCGGCCGTTCTCATCGCTGGCGAAACCGTCGATGCGATAATGTCCCGAAAAAGCCTTTTCCAGCGCCGGCTGAGGCGCCGGCGTCATTTTCTGTTCGTGTTGCCCGGGCGGCGGATAGTCGCCGACAAACAGTTTTCCCTCGCTGTCCGAAACAAAGAACTGTTTATCCGCCATGCCGATGGTTTGCGCGTCGATATGTTCGCTGCCGCGCGTCAGGGCCAGCGCCGGATCGGCGAGTTGCAGGGTAACGTGCGCCGGCGGCGCATCCAGCGAGGGCATAAAGTATAGCTGGGCGCGCTCATTCTTATCGGTAAGTACCGCCGCCTGACCGCGTTTGTTCACCGCGAAAGCGGTGATATCGCCGTCAAATGCCCTGGTGTTTACGTTATCGGTCAGATTGGTCAGCGTATGCTTGTCCCGCACCGCATAAAGGCGGTTATCCGCGCCGGCGGCAAGCTTATTGAAAGCGATGTCGCTCTGTTTCTGCCAGACGTCCAGATCTTCATTCAGCACGTGGAGTTTGCCATCGTGCAGACGTACCTGTTCGCCCTGCGGATGCTCCGCCGTGGCGGGATGACGATAGATGCCGGTCAGCGCCCCCTCATGCAGGCGCCCCGGCAGCGGCAGGGATGAGGTCGCCACGTCGGTCGGATGACGTTTATGCTGCGTGCGGATGCTGACCGTTTCGTCCTGGTCATCCATCTGGATGCTGTAACGGGCGTTGCCATGCGTCAGCGCTTTTTTATCCGTACCGGGAACGCTGGAATGGAAGGCGGTAAAGGTATTGGCCGATCGCGTCAGGGCGAACAGTTTGCCCTCGCCCCCCAGCAGCATCTGCCGGTGTTCCCCGCGCTCGGTTTGCTGGTCAGCCTGCGCGAGAAAACGCGGATTGCCCTTGGCCAATGTTTCCTGCAACAGGTGCCGTAATGTCGGCGGCGTCGTTTCGTCGATGGCGATACGGCCTTTTTCGTTCAACCTTATCCCCGGCGATGGCGCGTCCGTCCGGCTGGATGCGGCGTTCTCCACGCCTTCATAGGATTTTTCACGGATAGTGGACAACTGAGGTTTGAATTTTTCTTGTCTGGGCGGTTCCAGCGTCGGGTCGAACACCTTTGGCGATTTGCCGGCCTGACGCTCAGTCATTTCTCGCAGCAGACGATCCACTTCGCCGTCGTCATCCAACGGCGTTTCGTCGGACAAATCCAGCGATTCGGCGGACAGGTAGCCGGACGAACTCGGCGACAGCGGCGGCGTATAATAGCGGGATGAACCGCTCGCCTCGGTCTGACGGCTTTCCCCGCTGCTTTCCCCGGCGGATGAGGTCTGCGCAATGCGCGCCAGAATGTTTTGCCGCACCTTATCGAAGTTCTGTTGATAATGCCGCACTTCTTCCCTGCTGGGCCGTTCGGCGAATTCACGCAGCAAATTCGTCGGCCGCTCGTCCATCATTTTCGCCAGTAAACTGTTGTCGGCCGGTTTTCGCGTATTATCGGCCTTGACCGAGGGTTCAGGCGCGGCCTGCTTTTTTCGGGTAAACGGCAGACTGTGCAACAGATTGCTGAGCTTGCTGCCGCGGCCGCGCTGACGCGCCGGTTTTTCATCCTGCGCGGGCGGCGGCGATGCGCTGATATCCTTGCGGGCGCGGGCATGCCGCCCCTCCTCTACCAGCGAGCCCGCCGCGGCGCGGGAACTCCGCTGCGCGGAAGATTGCTGCAACGCGCGTCCCGTATTCTCCATGCCGGAGGCGCTGCCTGCACCGATATGCTGTGTCGACACGCCATGTATTCTGCCGAAAACCATTCCTCTCTCCTGCTCAAGATCGTTATATCCGTTTCAATCTGAGTAGAGCGGCGAATGCGACGGTTCCATGGTCATCGACCAAAAAGCGTGTTTTTCCGTTATCAGGAAATGTCGGGCAGATCGATGCCCGCCCGCTCGGCCAGGCGGCTCCGCTCTTGATCGCGCAGAGCCAGGGATGCGACCAACGCATCGATAACGACGAGCTGAGCCAACCGACTCCCGGCAGCGGCCATCTGTGCCGGTAGTGGCGCGCCGCCGACGACAAGCGCGACATCGGCGAGTGTCGCCAGTGGTGTGTCGTACTGGTTGGTCACCGCGATAAGCGAGGCTCCGGCCGAGGATGCCGCATCGGCGATGGCGAGTGTTGAAGCCGTGCGGCCGGTCGAGCTGACGGCGATAACGACATCCTCTGGGCCGAGGAGACGCGCCGCGATCATCGCCGACAAATAATCCGGAATGCCAATTGTCATCACGCCGATTGCACGCAGACGGAAGACCGCATCGGCGGCAACCGTCGAGGAAGGACCAGCACCGAATGCAAATACCTGGCGCGCGTGCTGGAGTAAACCGACCGCTTTATCAAGCGCGGAGAGTTCGATGGCCCGCTGAGCGCGGTCAGTGCATCGGTACCTGCACGAATGGATGTGTCCAGCACTGACGCTGACGTCGCATCGGCAGTGAGCGCATCAGGGGGGGCGAAGAACCGGGCAGTGCCGCGAGCACGAGCTAACTCGATCTTGAGTTCGGTGAATCCGGTGAATCCGAGCGCACGCGCGGCGCGAATCACCGTCGGCGGAGAAACGCCGGCACGGGCGGCAACCTGCGCGGTCGTACTTTCCCCGACAAATAAAGGATCGGCGAGCAAGAGGTCGACAACTTTCGCCTCGCTTGCGGCGAGGTCGCCGCTGCGGGCTTGAATGCCGCCGAGCCACTGCTGCAACCGTTGCCGGCCTTCTGAAACTATATTACCAATATCTTTCTTCATGTGTAATATATTACCTACACCGCGTGAAGGGTACAACCATCACGTGGACAGATGCCGTTAAAGGAGTCCGCTTTCATGAACACTAAAATCAATACTGTTGTCGCCGTCGTAGGCCCAGGCGCCATCGGCACCACGGTCGCGGCGGCGCTGCACGAAGTCGGCCGTATGCCGCTGCTGTGTGGACGTACTTCCCGCGATCATTTAACGCTGCAAGATGGCGACCGCTTTATCACCGTCCCCGGTCCGGTTCAGACGAATCCCAAACAGATCGCTCGCACCGCTGATCTTGTTTTTCTGGCAGTCAAGGCGACACAAATCGAGGCGGCAGAAGAATGGCTCTCGGTGTTGGCCGGTCCAGAAACAGTTGTGTGCGTTTTGCAGAACGGAGTCGAACAGTTGGATAAGATCGCTGCGCATTACGGACAAATCGTTCCTGCTGTTGTGTGGTTTCCCGCTCAGGCACAATCAGATGGCTCTGTGCGCTTGCGCGGCGACATGCGCCTCAGCCTGCCGGACGCATCGGCTTCCCGCGTGGTGGCAGAAGCGCTAGAAGGCACTCGGTGCTCCGTAGACTTGGCGGCAAACTTCAGTTCCCTGGCTTGGCGTAAGCTGTTGCAGAACGCGGTGGCCGGACTCATGGCGCTTACGCATCGCCGCTCGGGAATGTTCGGCCGTTCTGACATTGCTAAGCTCACCCTCGCCTATTTGCAGGAATGTCTGGCCGTGGCCCGCGCAGAAGGCGTTGAGCTTGGCGACGAAGTGCCGCAGGAGATCCTCGATAAGTTCCAGGCGGCGCCTGCGGACATGGGTACCTCAATCCTCACGGATCGAGAAGCTGGCCGACCACTCGAATGGGATATCCGCAACGGTGTTATCGCGCGTCGCGGTCGGGTTCATGGCGTCCCGACGCCGATTAGCGATGTCCTGGTGCCACTTCTTGCGGCTGCGAGCGACGGCCCAGGTTGACTTATTACTTCTCTTATTCCTCGCCCTCGGCGCAGGAGTGCTCAGCGGCGGCGTCGGCACTGGCTCGTAGCTCTGTACGGGCCGCGGATCGCCGAGCCTGTTAAGGCCCAGACTCACATCAACACCGCGCCGGCCGATCACACCGAGGCCTTCGCGGCGGCGCGTGACACACCACCGCGCTGACACCCGCATAAAATTAGCTCGTCTGCGACGTGAGCCGGCTGGCGCCCCAAAAAATATTATTACCAAGCTAATGAATTTATCAGCGCTAAAATAATCGTTCGTCCCTGGTCTGATAAATAAAACCCGCGTAAATAACGTGTGTGAGATTAATGACAAACCCTCCCCAACCCGTTATTCCACAGTGTGCCTTGCGTTGCAGAGATGCCCGCCTGCGCGGGCATGACGGAGGAGAAAAACAAGGTGAATATAGGCCAAATGCTTAACACAGTATCTGCGAAGGCGGGAATGACTGGGCGTAACGGAGGATGACAAGGCGTATTATAGGTTTTGTCAACAGTCTGACCCGCGTAAATAACGCGGGCTTTAGCCTGATATCCAGACGCGAAATAAATTCAGCAGCCGGCGGCGATAAAATCGCCGTTCATACTGACCGGCACCGTGGATGAAAAGAGCAGAACGGCCATAAGCAGCAAAAGCCCTCCCGAGACCGCAAGCATCCGGTATTTTATTTTGCCAAAACCGGCGTGATTTTCACTGCCGTATAATAAAATGGCTTTATCTCTGGATTTAATCACCAGGGTCGCCAGCATGGTGACCGCAAGCGACGTTCCCAACGCCATCGACATAACAGCGGCGATGCCCCAATTAATAATCCCCACGGCATTGGAAAAAACCAGCAAAACAATGGCGCCGGTACAAGGGCGGCTGCCGATAACCAGAATAACCCACAGGGCGGATTTAAGATCGCGCGGGAGCATGCCCGAAGGCAGCCCATGATGATGTCGGCAACCGCAGGCCGAGCCGTTACCCGCCTCGCCGGCTGTTTTTCTCATCAGCAGTATTTCAGGGCGATGCCGCGACGCCGGCATGATTTTTTTTATTTTAAGCGCGGCCGTTTTCGGTCTTGCTTTGTAGCTTCGCAGTAATAAAGTTGCGCCAAAAATACCGATATACACAGCGCTGATTTTCTCAACATACCAACGGCTTTGACTGAGATCGCCAATGGTGAAATTAAATAATATCGCCAGCGCATAAACAAAGAGAATGGCTGCAATCCCCTGCACGATGGCGCCAAGAAATGAAATAAGTCTGGCTGACGCGGCATTTTCATCGGAAACGCTCAGATAGGATGAGATAACAAATTTTCCATGACCCGGTCCGATGGCATGTAAAACGCCATATAAGAAACTGGCGACCAACAGTAATATACTGTAAGAAAAATTGTTATTTTGTATCTGTAACAGATACATGATCAAATAACGGTGTAAATAAATTTGAATGCTTAATGTTGTGGCAAGCAACGCCGGCCAAAAGTAGATGCATATAAAGAGTAGTATCAACAGTGTTAAAATAAACAGGGTTAATTTAACATGCTTCTTATTCGACATTCTATTTACCTGAGTCTTGGCGATGAATAGATACTTTAATCTATTCGCGTGGCAGAACAAAATTTGCCAGCGCGACGATTTCGCGGCTATCAACCCAAATGCCTGTTTTCCGTTATTCCGGTGAAAAGCAGAGGCTAATCTCGCTACAGCTTTCGCAGGAGGGCGAACGGCAAATCAACTCGCCGTCCTGGGCCAGGCAAATCTGACGATAAAAGAACTTTTTCCAGCGCATGTTGTTAGCATTCATATCCACCAGCGGTGCAAAACAGACGCTCATGAGCTGACGCAGCTCCGAGCGCGACGCCAACCCGAGATCCTGCCACAGGTGATTAAACCCCATGGAGGCGCCGGCGATTAACCGGTGCATCGGCGCGGCGGGCTGCGCCATATATTGCTCAAGCCAGTCGGCAAGCTGCTCGCACTCCTGCCGACGCGGCGCCAGTAAACCGCTCAGTAGTTCATCCCGCTGGCGCCAGCGCGGCGGGCGCGGCGTTTCAGTCAGCCCGACGCGCTGCAATAACGCCTGCCAGGCGGCGTCATCCAGATTCATCTGCGTCGGAAAGCGGGATCGGCCGCGCAGGTGATTGTCGACCAGATAGCGTAACCAGCCATCCGGGGTCTGCATCAGCGCCATTACGCCACCCCCTTGCGACCGGCCTCCGACTCCGACGAAAGGCGTCCGGCGCGCCACTGCTCCAGCGTTTCACGCACCGGTTGCCAGGCGCCGTCGATATAAGGTTCGATGCCTGCGGACTCAAGACGTTGCCAGGGCGTCATGCCGATGCGGGCGCAGAATACCGCCCTGACGTCTGACAGCAGCGCGATAACCCGTTCGAGGCGCGCTTCCGGCTCCTCTTCCCCGCAGTCAGCGGCGCCCTGACAATACCGTTGGGTAAACCGTTCGCCAAGCGGGATGATGCCGGCGCGGGAAATGCTGAAAATATGAAAACGATCGACGTGGCCGAAATGCTGATCGATCACGTCGCCTTTGCCGCTCGCCACCGCCACCAGACAGGCGTCCGGCTCTTCAGATTCGCCCTGCGAGGCGATGCTGGCCTGAATACTGGCCCGGCGAAACAGCGACGACAGCATGGGTTCGGCGTGTTGCGGCAACGAAGCGAGCGGGAACTCCTGACTGCGGTCGTCTCCCAGCATGCCGATGGCATCGGCGCGGCACTGACGGCAATGCGCCATCTGCGGCATATGGCGACCGCACTGGCTGCGCACCTCGCCCAGCTCATCCGCATCCGGCTCGCGCATGCCTTCCAGACCAAAGCGCGTGCCGTGTTCCGGCCTGGCGATCAGCGGCATAACGTTATGCAGCACCGCGCCCCACTGGCGCGCCTGCAAACTGACGTCATGCAGGTGTGCGGCGTTGATGTCCGGAATCAATACCGAATTGACCTTTACCATGACGCCGCGCTCGGCCAGCTTGCGGATGCCCTCGCCCTGCCGCTCTATCAGCAAGTCGGCGGCAATGCGCCCGTGCAGTTTGTCGCCCTCGTACCACAGGTGGGGGTAGATTTTTTCGGCGATGACCGCATCAATCGCATTCACCGTTACCGTGACGTGATCGACGCCGACGTCGATCAGACGATCGACCACATCAGGCAGCATCAGCCCGTTCGTCGACAGACACAGTTTGATATCCGGCATTTCCGCCCGCAGTCCTTCCAGCGTTTTGAACGTCCGGGCGATATTGGCCAGCGGATCGCCGGGGCCGGCGATACCGATCACCGAAAGCTGGGGAATTTGGCTGGCGACATATCTGGCTTTGGCAATCGCCTGCTCCGGCGACAGCAGCTCGGAGACCACGCCGGGACGGGATTCATTACTGCAATCATATTTCCGGTTACAGTAATTGCACTGAAGGTTGCAGGCGGGCGCCACGGCCAGATGCATGCGCGCATAGCGATGATGCGCCAGCGGCGAGTAACACGGGTGGCGGGAAACCTTATCCGCCTGTAAAGGTGTAAAGTGTGCGGTGTTCATCGGCCCGCATGAACGTTTGCCTGAAAATGCTGCGTTGTTTGCCATATGCTTAAACCCCGGTAATGAGCGAACCTCATCACTTTCGTGCAAACGCCATGCCGGGCGGAAAAAATAAAAAACAGAGGTTAAATAAAGCGTTAGCCGTTGGCGTCGCTGATTCATAACCGACATTGTCGGACAATGTACCGAATACGACATGGGTATGGGATGCCGCCTCCGCCGTGGTCGCCGCGGCGGACGCCGGCTTCGTCTCATATGCGCTGCATATTGATATTCATAATCTGAATACGGTAGGCCACCTGCCGGGGCGTCATTCCCAGTAACCGCGCCGCTTTGGCCTGAACCCAACCGGTGCGCTCGAGGGCGGCGATCAGACGCTGCCGTTCATCCTGAATATTTTCGATATTGGGTTCGCCGCCGGCGCTGGCCGTCAGGTCATTGGCTTTGCCGCGATTGAGCGGCATCAGCGCATTCTCCTTATAGTTGAACAGGATCACATCGCGGTCGATCAATCCGTCCTCGGCCATTACCGCCGCGCGCTCCAGGCAGTTCTCCAGTTCGCGCACGTTGCCCGGCCAGTCATAGTTCATCAACAGCCGCAACGCGCCGTCGCTGATATGCAGTTCGCGCCCCTGCCGTTTACTCAGCTTGGTTAACAGGAACTGCGCCAGATCCGGCACGTCTTCCAGCCGATCCCGCAGCGTCGGCAGGAAAATCGGCATCACATTCAGACGGTAATAAAGGTCTTCGCGAAAGTTGCCGGCGCGCACCTCTTCCTCCAGATTACGGTTGGTCGCGGCGATAATGCGCACATCCACGTGCAGGGTTTCGTCTCCGCCCACCCGTTCCATTTCGCCTTCCTGTAGGATGCGCAACAATTTGGCCTGAAACGAGGCGCTGCTCTCGCCAATCTCATCCAGAAACAGCGTGCCGCCGTCCGCCAGTTCAAAACGCCCTTTGCGCTGCTTAACCGCGCCGGTAAACGCGCCTTTCTCGTGGCCGAACAGTTCGCTTTCCAGCAGCGAATCCGGCAGGGCCGCGCAGTTGAATTTCACAAAAGGCGTGCCGGCGCGCGGTGAGTTGTAGTGAATGGCGTTGGCGATCATCTCTTTACCGGTGCCGCTCTCGCCGCGGATCAATACCGTGGTGTCCCAGCGCGATACCTGACGCATCATGTCGAAAATGTGCCGCATCGGCTGGCTTTTACCGACGATATTGTCAAAACCGTACTGCTGCTGCACTTTTCTGCGCAGGCTGTCGCGTTCGGTGCGCAGCGCCTCGCTCTCCCCTTTGGCATGGCTGACCAGACGCACGGTTTGCGCAATCAGGTTGGCCACCATTTCCAGGAATCGGGTGCTGGACGGCAGGCGATCTTCATGCAACTCCATCGGCTGCGCGGCCAACACGCCCAATGGCATTTCGTCCGGCCCCGGAATGGGTACGCAGATAAAAGGCAGGGCGTAATCATAAAGATTTAGCCGATCGAGAAAACGCGGATCGTCCGAGACGCGCGGCAGAACCAGAGAAGAACGCTGGCTCATGACGGAACCTAAAATCCCTTCGCCCACCCGATAGCGCACGCCGCGCCCGCCTTTGATAACCTGGGCGTCCGCGCCCTGCAAGGCCTCGATAAACAGCGACGACCGATCTTTATCAAACAGGCACACCATGCCGTATTGCATAAAGGCATGATCGTGCAGCGCCTCAATCATCGACTCCAGCGTTTGTTGCAAATCCAGCGAATGGCTGAGCGCCACGCTGATTTTATGCAGCGCGACCACCTGTTGCTGAAGATCCAGGCGGCGGGCGATGCGTTCTGTCGTTGGAAAGTGAGTCATTTTTTCATCCCCCCAAATTCTCGGCGCCGGCGAGGCATAAACCCTCAAGCGGCAGGGCGAGCGTCATCCGTGTGGCGCCCGATGACACATTCTCTACGCTGACGGCGCCGCGCAGCTGCGACGCGATCATCTGAATCAGACGCAGCTCCATGCACTGTCCCGTCGCCAGAATTTCCGCCATCGGATGCGGGGTATCCTGCACGGCTACCGGCAGGTTGTCGCTGATGGAAAAACACAGGCGATGACATTGCCGGCCGGCGCGGATTTCGATCACCGCTTCGCCGTCCTCCCGCGGGGGCAGCGTCAGGCAGCGGTCAAGCCACAGGCTGAGCGCGGTAAGCACCAAGGTGCGCTGAGCGCGCAGGGTTAAATCGGGGTCGGAACAGGACCAGAGCAGCCGGCCGGCATTGTTCAGACGAGATTGGTAGAGTTCCGCCAGATCGGTCAGCATGCCGCTCACCGGCCAACTGTCCGGCGCTTCATGATCCATCGCGGGGCGGCATGCCGTCAGGCGCGCGATGGCTTCTTTTCCTTCATTCCATGCCGAGCGCAGCGCGATACTGTCGGCGTTGGGATTCAGGCGCAGGGCAGCGGACAACATATTCAGCGGACAACTGAGCTGAATTAAGGCCGCATCCAGCGTTTCCCGGATCGCCGCCATCATCTTGTTCATATTAATTTGTCGTTCGAGTTGGGTGCGTCGCTCCTGCGTCATTTGCCGCTGCTGCTCCGTGCAATCGACGATCACCACCAGTTGCCGCGGGGGCGCGTTGTCGGTGAAATAGAGGCTGGCTTCCTCATTAACCGCGTGCAGCGGCCAACTGCTTACCGTAAACCAGCGCCGGGCGCCGCGGATAGTCAGCGGCAGCATGGCGGAAGGTTCCGTCTGGTTCAGGCAATCGAGCAATACCAACGGCTCCCGGCCTTCGCAGTCGGCGCTGAGGGTTTTATAGGCCAGATTATCCATGACGATTTTTTGCTGGCCGTCGACCACGACCACCGCCGCCGGAATATTGTTCAGCACGGCGGAAATCAGCGTCATCTGATTACGCACTCGCTGCGCTAACGCGTAACGCTCGCTGATATTCTTGTGCATGCCGAGATAGTGTTCGATTTCACCCTGCGCATTGACGATCGGCGAAATGGTGATCTCGGCCAGATAAAGCGACGAATCACGACGGCGGTTAATCAACTGGCCGCTCCAGGAGTCGCCCGCGGTAATCGTCTCCCACATGGAGCGATAAACCGACTCCGGCGTTTGATGACTGGACAACAGGTTGTGATTGGCGCCGATCAGGGTTTGCAGCGTATAACCGCTCATTTCAGCGAACGCCGGGTTGGCATACAGGATGTTCGCCTGCGGATCGGTGATGGAAATCGCGACGGAGGATTGCTCGACCACGGTATGAAAGACGGTCGCATGCAACCCTTTTCCCCCGAAAGAGGAGGTAATCAACTGCACATCGTCCAGGATTAATGATGAACTCATCCGGGCCCCTCCGGTTTGCATTACGGATTCTGTCGGCTTCATGACAAATTGTCAGATTGCAGGACAGCCAGCCGACGACACGAAATAACCATAAAAAAATTGCAAGAATCATTCCTTCCGTGCGGAAAAAGCCATAAACCTTGATCTTGATGGGGGTTTTGGGCCTTATCCGGCGGATTTCGCGTTGTCTGTGAGTGCAATCACATCAGGGATACTGATGGGTTTGCGCATTTTTGGCGCAGGTTTCTGCACGCTGATTGAACATTTATTGTGCCGCATAAACTGGCACGGCTTTCGCAATACCCCATGGGTTATCACGACCTCAGGGGGATAAATGAAAGAGATACTGTTAATCATGCTGACCAATATTCTGGTCAATAATGTTGTGCTGGCGCGCTTTCTGGGGCTCTGTTCCTTTATGGGCGTAACCAATCAGGTCAGGGCCGCCATCGGCATGTCGATGGCGACCACCGTGGTGATCACCCTGTCCGCCGCGCTGGGTTGGGTAATTGAAACCTGGATCCTGATGCCGCTCGATCTCGGCTATCTGCGTCTGCTGTCGGTGATTCTGGTGATTGCGTCGCTGGTCCAGCTAATCGAAATGGTGATAGCGAAATACAGTCCGACGCTTTATCGCACGCTGGGTATCTTTCTTCCTCTGATTACCACCAACTGCGCCGTGCTCGGCGTGGCGCTGCTGGTCCTTCAGGATCATCTCAGCTTCACCCACAGCGTGCTGTTCGGCTTCAGCGCCTCGCTGGGGTATTCGCTGGTGATGATCATTTTTGCCGGTTTGCGCGAACGGCAGGCCGTCGCATTGCCCCCGCTGCTGTTTAAAGGCACCCCGCTCAACTTTATTACCGCCAGCATTCTGGCGCTGGCCTTCACCGGCTTTGCCGGCTTGTCGTCATAAGGGGGACGGAGATGCTGATACTGACCTTACTCGCCATCCCGCTGGTATCCGCGCTGATTGGCGCTTTGCTGGGTTATGCCGCGATTTATCTGAAGATAGAAAGCGACCCGATGGTGGATAACATCGTCGCGCTATTGCCGAACGGACAGTGCGGCCAATGCGGTTATCCCGGCTGCCGTCAGGCCGCCGTCGCCATGGCCAGCGGCGAAGCGGCGGTCACCATCTGCTCGCCCGGCGGCGGCGCGGTGGCGCAGCGTATCGCCGCGTTAATGGGCGTCAGCCTGGATGAAAACAGCGTTCAGGGGCCGAGGGTGGCGGTGATCGCCGCGTCCGACTGCGACGGTTGCGGGCGCTGTTTAAAACAATGCGCCTTTGACGCGATCGTCGGCGCGACCCGTCAGTTACACGGCGTGCTCAGCGAAGACTGCACCGGATGCGCGGCGTGCGTCAGCGCCTGTCCGAACCACTGTATTCAGCTTTGCGCCGATCCTCATCTTACCCCTACCGTCGCCAAACCGGGTTTACCGTTCCGGCAGGAGCCTGATTATGCTTAAAGCCCTCACGACGCCTCACGGCGGCATTCGTCCTTACAGCCACAAATCATTAACGCGCGATCTGGCGATCCGTCACCTGCCGATGCCGGACAAGCTGACGCTGCCCTTACGCCAGCATACCGGCGCCGCCGCCATCCCCGAGGTGAGCTTGGGTGACGTTGTCACTCAAGGCCAGCGCCTGGCGCAACCGTTCGGGCGGATGTCCGCCCCATTGCATAGCCCGGCGAATGCCGTCGTCGCCAAAATCGTCGCTGGCGAATCCGGTTATATTCAGTTGCAGGTTATGCCGTCCGCCGCCCCTGCCTCGCTGCTGGAGATCGCGGAGGACACGCCTGAAGAACGGATGCTGTCGTTAATCGCGCAGGCGGGCATCGTCGGCATGGGCGGCGCGATGTTCCCGGCGGCGGATAAGCTGCGGCTGGCGATGCGTCATGAAATCAAATACCTCATTATCAACGGCGGCGAATGCGAACCCTATATCACCGCCGATGAACGAATGATGCAGGAGCAGGCCGAGTTTCTGCTCGGCGGTATTCGCTATTTGCAGCAGTTGACGAAAGCCCGGCATGTCTACATCGGCATTGAAGACAACAAACGCGAGGCGCTCCAGCGTCTCGATGGCTTGTGTCGGGATGAGGCGGACATCGATGTGGTCGCCCTGCCTTCGCTTTATCCGATGGGATCGTCCAAACAGCTGATTGAAGCGGTAACCGGCCGACAGATTCCGCATAACCGACGTTCCCCCGAAATGG
The DNA here is from genome assembly GCF_040240345.1 of Brenneria sp. g21c3. Lineage (NCBI taxonomy): Bacteria > Pseudomonadati > Pseudomonadota > Gammaproteobacteria > Enterobacterales > Pectobacteriaceae > Brenneria > Brenneria sp. g21c3. The sequence goes on from NZ_JBEIAB010000003.1 coordinate 345,880, forward strand.
GCGTACTGGTGCAGAATGTCGGCACCTGCATCGCTATTTTCCATGCCATTCGTTTTCGTCAGCCGTTAACCCATCGGGTCATCACCGTCAGCGGCCGGGCGATTGAGCAGCCGGGCAACCTGCTGGTACCCATCGGCACGCCCATCAGCGCCATTATCTCCGCCTGCGGCGGGATGAAGAGCAGCCCGGCGCGCATCATTCTCGGCGGGCCGATGATGGGACGCGCGACGACCGACATCAATGCGCCCATCACCAAAGGCACCAGTGGTCTGCTGCTGCTGACCGAAGACGAAATTCCCCAGCCCCACGCCAGCGCCTGTTTACGCTGCGGCCGTTGCGTCGATGCTTGTCCGATGGGGTTGGCGCCACTGGCCATGCTGGCCGAACTGAAAATAGACGCGCTGAATAACGCGCGCGATCTGGGATTGAACAATTGTTTGCTGTGCGGCTCCTGTTCATGGGTTTGCCCGGCGGTATTGCCGCTGACGCAGTTCTTTGACTGGGGGCAACAGCAGCTCAGGCTGGAAAAACGCCAGCAACAGAAATTGCTGCGCGCCAGCGCCAATAGCCTGCGGCGACAGGAACGCCTGGCGCGCGAGGCGGCGGAAAAAGCCGCCGCGAAAGCGGCCAGACCGTCCCGCCGCCGTAAGACCACCCCTGACGCTCCTATGGAGGGCTCTTCATGCTGACATCTCCTCACGTCCATCAGGGCCTCAGCACGCAAAACCTGATGGTCAAAGTCAATCTGGCGCTGATGCCCGCCGTGCTGCTGGGTATTATCCAGTTCGGCGCGCCGGCGCTGATGCTGATGGTCGCCGGCATCGTTACCGCCCTGCTGTGCGAAGCCATCTGTCTGCGCGTCAATCCGGTATCGCTCGGCCATGTTTTCGACGGCAGCGCATTACTGACCGCGCTGCTGTTTACCCTCAGCCTGCCGCCGCATGCCCCGCTGTGGCTGGGCGCGCTGGGTTGCGCGATCGCCATTCTGCTGGGGAAACATATTTACGGCGGACTGGGGCAAAATCTGTTCAACCCCGCGATGCTGGCGCGCGTAGTGGTGCTAATCGCCTTTCCGGTTCAGATGACTCACTGGGTGCTCCCGACGGAATTCTGGCACGGCGCGGTGTACTCCCTGAGCACCGACGGGACGACCGGCGCCACGCTGCTCGGCGCGTTCCGGGAACACGCGCAGGCGCCGTTTTCACTGCAACATGCGCTGATCGGCATCCACAACGGCAGTTTCGGCGAAACCTCCACGCTGTTGCTGGCGCTGGGCGGCCTGTGGTTATTACAACAACGGGTCTTTAGCTGGCATGCGCCGGTCGCCATGCTGGTTGGCTGCCTGCTGCCCGGCACGCTGCAATGGCTGATCGCGCCGCAATCCATCTTGCCGCCGCTGGCGCAGCTGACCACCGGCGGATTGATGCTGGGCGCGGTGTTCATCATCACCGATCCGGTCACCGGCCCCGGCAGCCCGCGCGGTCGGCTTTATTACGGCGCGTTGGCCGGACTGCTGGTCTGGGCTATCCGCAGCTTCGGCAACTATCCCGAAGGGGTGGCGTTTGCGGTATTGCTGGTCAACGCGGTGACCCCGTTGATTGATGGCTGGACTCGCCCGCGCGCCTACGGATATCAAACTCAGAAGGAGAAATAACATGGCTTCAGCCTCTTACGGCGGGCTGCGTTGGCCGCCGCGCAGCCATCCGCTGAACCTGAGTTTATTACTTGGCGTTTTTACCCTGCTGATCAGCCTGATGATCGGCGGCGTCTGGTGGGCGACCTATAACGAGATTGAATTGCGTCATCAGGAAGATACCCAGCGCCAGCTCGCGGCCGTCTTCCCCTCTGAATTGCATGACAATGCGCTGAGCGACAGCGACGTCACCTTGCAGTTGGAGGGGCAGTCGGTGCGGGTTTACCGCGCCACGCTGCAAGGCCGGCCCAGCGGCGTAGTGATGTTCGGCGCCGAAAAAGGCTACAGCGGCGTCATCAGCCTGTTGATTGGCGTCAACGCCAACGGCGAGCTTACCGGCGTACGCACTATCTCGCATACCGAAACGCCCGGATTGGGCGACAAAATCGAACTGAGCCACAGCGGCTGGATCCTGGGTTTTAACGGGAAATCGCTGCAAAACACCGCGGAGAAGCAGTGGCATGTCAAAAAAGACGGCGGCGAATTCGATGCTTTCACCGGCGCCACCATTACCCCGCGCGCGGTCGTGAAAAGCGTTCATCAAACGCTGCTGTTGTTTCAACGCCATCGCGCCGAATTGCTCGGTCTGACGGAGGAAAAAGCCAATGAGTGAAATTACTGCAACCGCGCCGGCGGCGCGCCCCGCCTATCGGGATATTCTCATCAGCGGGATCTGGACCAATAACGTCACGTTCGTACAGATTCTGGGCTTGTGTCCGCTGATGGCGGTAACGACCACCGCCACCAATGGTTTCGGCATGGGCGTGATGACCATGGCGGTGCTGGCCGGCGCCAATCTGCTGGTATCGCTGTTGCGTCAAATTACCCCGCATCAGATCCGTATCCCGGTGTATATCCTGATTATCTCCAGCCTGGTCACGCTGCTCGACCTGTCGATGAACGCCTGGATGCACGATTTGCATAAGATCCTCGGCCTGTTTATTCCGCTGATTGTGGCGAACTGCGCCCTGCTCGGCCGCGCCGAATCCTTCGCCGCGCATAATCCGCCGTTTGCCGCCACGCTGGACGGCATGGCGACGGGCCTGGGCTTTACGCTCGGACTCACCTCGATGGGCGCGATTCGGGAAATTATCGGCAGCGGCACGCTGTTTAGCGGCGCGGAACAACTGCTGGGGCCGCATTTCCATTTTCTGGAAGTTCACCTGTTGCCGAACTACGGCGGTTTTCTGCTGATGCTGTTGCCGCCGGGCGGTTTTTTGGTCATGGGCTTCATGCTGGCCGGGATCCGCGGCGTGAAGGTGCTGCGCTATGGCCGCGACGTTCTCAAGAAAGAATCCGCGGCCGGTTTGGGCTGCTCTACGGGATGCGGAGGCTGCCACGGATGAAATTCACCATAGCCCACGCCAGCGGTGACGAAAGCCGCTGCGTCGAGATGGAGATGGCGGCCCCCGTCACGTTGCGCGAAGCCTTTCTGGCTTCGCCGCTGTCCGCGCTGTATCCGTGGCTGGATCCTGACAAGCACCGCATGGGGATTTATGGCCGTCTTTGCCCCGCCGACAGCGAAGTACACGAAGGCGATCGGGTGGAAATCTATCTACCGATTGAACGCGCCGCCCAAGAGGCGGACGACGACGAGTAGTTGAATGGCCTTTTCAGGCGTCCTTTAAGGAGAATGTAACCATGAGCACTATCGGCATTTTTTTCGGTACCGACACCGGCAAAACCCGCAAAGTAGCGAAGCTTATCAAGGCAAAGTTGGGCGATCGGGCGGATGACCCGGTGAACATTAATCGGGCGTCATTAGCCGACCTGTTGGCTTATGATGTGTTGATCCTCGGCACGCCGACGCTGGGGGACGGGCAGCTTCCCGGTTTGGAGGCGGAATGCATGAGCGAGTCATGGGCCGAATTTGCCGACGAGCTGGCGAACGCCGACCTGAGCGGAAAAACGGTGGCGCTGTTCGGCCTGGGCGATCAGGAAAGCTATCCCGACGCCTTCGTCAACGCGCTGGGCGAGCTGTATGACATCGTCAGCGAAGCCGGCGCCACGGTGGTCGGCGCCTGGCCGGCGGAAGGCTACGCCTTCACCGAATCCAGCGCTCTGGAGGGCGGTCGTTTCGTCGGGCTGGTATTGGATCAGGACAATCAGCAGGCTATGACGGAAGAGCGCGTCACCCGCTGGGTCAGCGAGCTTCAGGCGGCGATTTGATTTCATGAGCTGATGCAAACCCCGTATCTGCCTACTACGGGGCAAATTTCTTGCGCATTGATAGAAACGGTCGCCCCTTTTTTGATTACTGGTGACTTTATGCACTTTTAGCCAAAATGGCTATTCGAGCCATTTTAGACGGTAGGTGAGGTATGGAAACGATTCCCGCACAACTCGCTAAGAACCAATTTGGTGATTTGCTGATGAAAGCTCAGCGTGAGCCGGTGGAAATTAGCAAGCATGGTACGCCTGTAGTAGAGGCTTGACTGTTTACCTGTTCATCCAGATTGTCCGCCAGTTACGGCTTACCTGCGGATAGCCGTTATCCCTTGCGCCGGCGAAAAGCATTAGCGCAAAATCTCCGCCAGCCACTGGCGCTGATACTGTTGGCGGCGCTTTTCCTGCCACTGTCGGCGGATTTGCGCCAGCGCGTCCGCTTTCGGCAGTTCGCCGGCCGGCCGAATCGCTTCGCACCATAAAACATGCAGCCCCATCGGGCTTGCCGCCACCGGGCTGATATCGTTGGCGGCAAGGGAAAATAACACCGTATCCAACGCCGGATAGAGCACGCCTCGGGTCACCCAGCCGATCTTTCCCCCTTCCGTCGCCGTCGGACATTCAGAAAATCGGCCGGCCAAACGGGGAAAACGGCGCGGATCGATCTGTAAACGGCGTTGCAGCGCGGTGATGCGCTCGGTTACCGTGACACTGTCACAATCGGCCTGCGCCTCATCAACCACCAATAGCAAATGATGCGCCAGGCGTTTCTCCGGATGTTGAAAACGATGCCTATTGTGTTGATACCACACATCAATTTCCCGCTCGCTGACCCTGGGCGCCCGGTCGGCCACATTTTCCAACGTGGCGGCGAGGATCGCTTCATGCGCGAGCGCCTGCCGCCGCCCGGCTTCGTCGATGCCGGCGCGGTTCAGCGCAGCATGCCAGGAGGGTTCATCATCGAAGACGCTGCGCAACACATACTGCGCCGTCATCATATCGTCCTGATCCGCCTTAATCCCCAGCCGTTCCGCCTGCTCACGGATTGCCGCTTCCAGCCGATATTGCCGCGCCAGTTGTCCGCTAAACGCTCTTTGTTGTTCACTTCCAAGCTGCCAGGGCAGGCAATGATACAGAGACAGCGATAGCTTCAGTCGGCAATAGCGTTGCCACATCGCCAGGACATGCGGATTACAGATTGTTGTCATGGTCAACCGCCTCCAGCGCATGTTCCGGCACCTGTAACAGCGTGCCGCCGAACAGCACGATAAACTGCATGGGATCCTTGTCGCGCTCTACCCCCATCACCTGACCGACATCCCCGATTTGCACGCGGATTTGCCGGTCGGTGGTCAGCATCATGGCGGCGCAAACCCAGTCGCCATATTGAAATGCGCCATCGACCCACGGCGCCGACGCGGGCAGCAGTTCTTGCTCCCGGCAACCGACGATGCGATCGTCCGCCAGAAAATGAACCTGATAGACGATGTTATCCTGCAAGAAGGTTCCCCACTCACGTACATATCCCACCGTACCGCGTCGCACCAACAGTTCGCCGCGCGCCCTATCCGGGAAGGTTCCGTCATTGCGTATCGTGCGGATCGCCCGCACCGCTTCGCCAAATTCAAAACGCGGCTTCATGCGTTTTCTCCTTCATCCAGTAACAACCAGGGGATAAAACAGCGGGCGGTGCGCTGATAGATCTGCAATTCCGAGCGTTCCCGCAGTTCGCCGCCGACGACGTGCGCATAGCTCGCCAGCAGCATAGAACGCACCTGATCCAGCCGATAGCGCCGACGTTGCGGCGGCGTGATATTCGGCTCGTCGGCCGGCCGGTATTGCCGTAAACGGCGGTTGAAGGCATGCAGAATATGCAAATGCTTAACCCGCACGCTCTGCTCATCAAACGGAATGGCAAAGAAACGCAGGAAATCCTCCGCGCTCTCCAACTGGCTTATTCCGGGCAGTTCATTAAACCAGTCCATACTTTTCCTCCGTCAAACAACGTTAAGCGCCCTGACCGGTATCTCGCTTATTCCCTGATAAAGTCGGCAAAGCTCGTCCCGGGTGGGCGGGCGCTTGCCCGTTTCGGCAAACAGCCGCAGCGCCTGCTGAATCTGCGGGATCTGCGCGTCGCTGACCGGCAGGCCAAGCTGAGAAAAAATCGCCGCCAGCGCGCGCCGGCCCGAATGTTTTCCCAGCACCAACTGGTGTTCTCGCCCCAGTAGCCGGGGAGGAATGCTCTGGTAGCTTTCCACGCCTTGCAGCAGTCCCGCGACATGGACGCCGGACTCGTGGGTAAACACCCGCTCGCCGACCAGCGGCTGCCGATAGGGAATATTTTCGCCGGCGGCGGCGGCCAGCCGCTGGCACAAGGCCGTCAGTTGCGTGGTATCCACATGGGTTTCGCCCAACTGAGTATGCGACAGCCCCAGCACCACCTGCTCCAGCGCGGCGTTGCCCGCCCGCTCGCCCAACCCGAGAATGGTGGTGCTGACGTGGGTGGCGCCCGCGCGCACCGCCGCCAGCGTATTGGCCGTCGCCATGCCAAAGTCGTTGTGGGCATGAATTTCCAACTCGCCCGGCCAATGGCGCCGCAACCGCTGGATCTGTTGCGTGGTTGAAAACGGATCGAGCAATCCCAGGGTATCGGCAAAGCGCATTCGCGCCGCGCCCGCCGCCGTCGCCACCTGGGCGACGGCGGACATGTCTTCCTCGCTGGCCCGCGAGGCGTCTTCGCCGCCGACGCAAACCTGAAGCCCCTGCGCCAGGGCGAACTGGATCAGGTCGCTGAGCCGCTGCAACATTTCCGACCACAGCAGGCCGACTTTGAATTGGCGCAGACAGGCGGAAACCGGCAGCGAAATATCCACCCAGTTCACGCCCAGACGCGCGGCCTGCCGAATATCCCTTTCATCGAGCCGGCACCAGGCCATCAGCGTGATATCCGGCAGCGCCTGGCGAATCTGATAAATGCGCGCGCACTCTTCCTCGCCCATGGCGGGCGTCCCCACTTCCAGCTCGGGAACGCCCGCTTGCGCCAGCGATACGGCTATCGCCAGTTTTTCTGCGGCGCTGAAGGCCACGCCGGGACTTTGCTCGCCATCACGCAACGTGGTGTCATTAACGACGATGGTTTTCATCGGCGGAATCTCCCCGGTTAACCCCAGGCCGGCGTGAATTCACCGGGTTTTCCCTGCTGCCAGTATGGCGATAACGCACGCAAACGATCGATCACCGGCGGAAGCTGCGCGAGTACGTAGTCGATCTCTTTTTCACGCGTATAGCGCGACAGAGAAAAGCGGATGCTGCCGTGCGCGGCGGTATAGGGAATGTTCATCGCGCGCATGACGTGAGACGGCTCCAGCGAACCGGAGGTACAGGCGCTGCCGCTGGACGCCGCAATCCCGACCTGATTCATCATCAGCAGAATGGCTTCCCCTTCAATAAATTCAAACGCGATGTTGAGGGTATTCGGCGTGCGCGGCTGGCCGCCGCCCATCACGCGGGTGCCGGCGATGGTCTGTAATCCGCTTTCCAGTCGGTCGCGCAGCGGCGCGATGCTGGCCGCCATCATCGGCAAATGGATCGCGGCCAATTCGCTTGCCATCCCCATGCCGACGATGCCGGCGATGTTCTCCGTACCGGCCCGGCGGCCGCGTTCCTGATGTCCGCCGCGCAACAGCGGGCGAAAACGGGTTCCGCGCCGCAGCCACAGGCAGCCGGTACCCTTCGGACCGTGAATTTTGTGCGCCGAACACGACAGCATATCGATGCTTGAGTCGGCGAGCGCCACCGGCACTTTCCCCAGCGCCTGCACGGCATCGCAGTGAAACAGAATGCCGTGCTCGTGCGCCGACTGCGCCATCTGTTCGACGGGGAACAACACCCCGGTTTCATTATTCGCCCACATAACGGTCACCAGCGCGACGCCGTCATGCAGTAAAGCCCGGTACAGGTCCAGATCGAGCGCGCCCTGCTCGTTAACGCCCAGACGGTGAATTTTGTAGCCCTGCCGCTCCAGATGTTCGCACACCGCCAGCGTGGCGGGATGTTCTACGGCGGTGGTGATGATCTCCCGCCGCGCGGGAAAGGCTTCCACCGCGGAAAGAATGGCGGTGGAGGTGGCTTCCGTCGCGCAGGAGGTGAAAATGACCTCGCTGTCGTGGCGGGCGCCGAGAAAGCTGGCCACCTGTTCGCGCGCTCTGGCCAGCGCCCGGCGGGAAGGTTCGCCAAAGTCGTGAATCGACGACGGGTTGCCGTACTGATCCCGTAAAAACGGCAGCATGGCCTCCAGCACCATCGGATCCAGGCGGGTGGTGGCGTTGTTATCCAGATAAATCGGTTTCATGTGCGGCTCCTTAGCTGTCTGACGTCTGAAAAATGACTTCGGCGGGAGCCGGCGTATCCGCCGTCACGCGGATGAAGTAACCCAGCCGCTCCAGCAGTTTCTGTTGCAGCCAGCCCAGCGTCATGTCGGTCATCATGCAGCCGTTGCAACTGCCGGACAGCGCCACGCGCACCTCGTTGTCGGCGACGTCGACCAGCCTGATATCGCCGCCGTCCATCTGGATATGCGGCCGCAGACTGTTAATCACCTCTTCAATGGTCAGCCGGCGTTCGTTTTTTTGCGCTTGCGGCGGCTGCCCGGCCGGCGCCTGTGCCGCCGCGTCGGCCAGAATGGCGCTCAATGCCTGTTCGATTTTTTCGTGACAGGCGGTACAGCCGCCGCCGGCCTTGGTGTAATGGATCACCTCTTCCAGCGTGGTCAGCCCGTTGGTGAGCACCGCGCGCTTGATTTGCCCTTCATCCACGGCGAAACATTTACAGATCAGGGCGCCCTCTTCGTGGTCGTCTTCCAGCGTCTCGCCGCGATAGTTGGCTATCGCCACCCGCAGCGCTTCCTGTCCCATCACCGAGCAGTGCATTTTTTCCGGCGGCAGACCGTCCAGATAATCGGCGATCTCGCGGTTGGTGACGCGAGACGCTTCGTCCAGCGTCTTGCCGATAATCAATTCGGTCAACGCCGATGAGGAGGCAATCGCGCTGCCGCAGCCAAACGTTTGAAATCCGGCTTCCTGAATCACTTCACTGCCGGGATCAACCCGCAGCATCAGCCGCAGGGCGTCGCCGCAGCTGAGCGAACCGACATCGCCGACCGCGTTCGCCTGCTCAACCACACGGGCGTTACGCGGATGAAAGAAATGTTCTTTTACCTTCTCAGAATAATTCCACATGCTCTTACTCCCGTTTATGTACGGCATTTATAATGCGGCTATGCGCACGACCCGCTTTCACACCGACATCCCGGCGGCTGAAATTCAACCCAGACACCTTGCGTATCCGAACTGATGCGCGCCTGCGCCAACTGCCGCCAGTGCAACGCCGAGGCGAAAAACCGCATACCGTCTATTTCGCGGCATTCATCGCCGGGTAATGCCCGATCGCGCCATATCATCCGCAGCGACCAGCCTCGACAGGCATCGCCGCTGACAATCAGCGCCAGACCGGCGGTTGCCGGACGACGCTGCGACTGGCGTTGTCGGAGTTGGCTTAAGGTCGTTGCATCGATGTGAATCATGATTGGGCTCCTGTACCTGACGTTTATCATTGAGCAAATGTGATGCCAGTCACAAAATCATCTTTTATCAACAGGATAGCGCTGAGCGTTATTGTTGCGCTGTTGCATAAACGGCGGTAATTGTCGGTTTTGTCGCACAGGCGACAAGCCTTACTCCTCTTCGAACCAGCCGCTTTCCTGCATCATCGCGTTGAAACGGTTGGCGTCTTTTTTACGCCGCGATTTTCTGACCCGGCCGTCGTCGCACAAAGCCTGAGCATCGGCCAGCAGCATGGCAATCGGGGTATTGCGCGCCACGTTGACCGCGCGTACGCCGATCCCCAGCAGTTGCCTGAACGCCGTATCGCCGATGGCCGTGCAGTACAGGGTGAAGCACCCTTCGACCGCGCTGATGCGGCTAATGAGTTTGTCCGCGTTGTGGCCCTGATAAACGGTGAAATCCGCCACCTCCAGCAGTTGCACCTCCTCACGACGCACGCCATAGATGGCGAGGCGCGGCGAGGAGCCGAAATGTTGATCGACGACGCGCAAATCAACGCTGGCGAAGGCGATACGGATAATCCAGCTGTCGGCCGACGGGATCGCCAACTGGCGGGTTAAATGTTTCATGGCTTTATCTCCATGACGGGTTCCTGCGTGGCGGCCGGCGGGAATATCTGCTTTAACGGCGAGTGATAAACCGGGAGTTCGTGATGCGCCTGACGCATGGCGTTCGCCAGCTCAAACAGCGTATCGCGCATGCCGGCATAGCCCTGGCGCAGACGGCGAAATTCGCCGATGCGGTCGAACAGCGGGAAACCGATACGCACCAGCGGCAGATGATATTTCTGCGCCAGCGACGCCGCGTGCGAGTTGGCGCACAGCATGTCGAATGAGTGACATTGTAACTTTTTATCGACATCTTCCAGATCGCCAATCTGCACTTCCGCCACCGGCAAGGACGACAGGCCCGGTTGGTTCGCCGGGGCGACCACGCACTCAGGCCGGATGCCCTGACTGATGGCGAAGTCCAGCCAGGCGGCCAGCAGATCGCCTTCCGCCGCGATCGCCAGCCGCTTATCCTGTAACCAGATATGGGTATCGATCATCGCATCCTGCAATTGACCGCGTTGACGCGTAATCCAGGACGGCACGTCGCGGCCTGACAGCTTGTGCAGATGATGGATAAAGGCATCGCACCGATCGAGCGTCATCAGATGCGGCAGCCAGAGCGCGGGGGCGTGGCTGCGGCTTTCCAATAACCTGGCAGCCCGTTGCAACGACACGCCGATGGCGATGGTCGACGCGCTCTGCCCCATCTGTTCCTGCAGACGAACCGGCGTACCGCCCTGGGTCAATGGCGAAAAATCGCCTGCCGCCAGATGGCCGTCCAGCGATGCCGCGAGGTCGGGCAGTACGATCGGTTGCAGGCCGAACGCTTCCACATAGCTGCGGATTTGTTCGTGGTCGCCGGGCGTCAGCATATGCCCCAGCAACAGATTCACCCGCTTTTTGCGTATGACGCTGGCGGGCGGCGCGGCCGGCACACACTGTTCAATCACGCTCTCCAGCACGCTGGCGTAACCGTTCTCCATTGAACCGTAGAAGTCCGGCGAGCTGGCCGTGACCACGGCGACGGACTCATATTTGGGATATTCGGCTCTGAACTGACGCAGCGCGAAGGCCAGATCGGCGCCCTGCGCTTCCGACAGACCGGTGCTCAGCACCACGATCATTTTGGGATTATGGCGTTCGCACAGCAACGCCAGCGCCGCCAGGATATTATCGTTCGAACCCATAATGGTGGTGACCGGATCCATGGCGGTGGTTTGCAGCGGTATGGGATCATGGAAATGCTGAATGAAAAATACCTTGGCGAAGGCGCTGCACCCTTGCGCCCCGTGAACCAGCGGAATGCATCCTTCCAGCCCCATGCCGGCCAGAATAGCCCCCAGCGGCTGTCCGCTTTTTATCGGACTGGTTGCCAGCGGTTTTGTCGATTTTAAAACATGAGCCATTGACGATCTCCTTCTTCAGCTATACCAGGGCGCCCGGCGATTGACCTGCGGCCAGATTGGACTTTCCAGCGTCGCGCAAAGCTGACGAGCCAGCGCGACGATCCCCAGATATCCGGCAAAGGCATGTTCCCGTTCCTGATTGATATCCAGAAACGGCAGGCGGGCTTTATAGGCGGTATACATATTGCGTCCGCCGGCAATCATGATGTCGGCGTTGTAGCGATAGGCGGTATCCAGCAACAGACGGGCGTTGCCGTCCTCAAGCATGACGGCGTTGTCGCCCATCAGTTCGCGGATACGGGCTTTATCTTCCTCGGTGGATTTTTTGGTGCCGGTCGCCACCACGTCCAGTCCCAGATCCTGTAAGGCCGACACCACCGACCAGGATTTCACGCCGCCGGTATACAACAGGGCGCGCTTGCCTTTCAGCCGTTGACGGTAGGGTTCAAGCGCCAGCCTGGCGGTCTGCTCTTCCCGGGCGATCAACTGCTCGGTTCTGGCCTGCAACGCATCATCGTCCAGCAGGCCGGCCAGCGTTCGCAGCGAGGAGGACATTTCCCGCACGCCGTAGAAGCTGCCTTCAAACCAGGGCGTGCCATAGTGCATTTCCAGATGGCGGGCGACGTTGATCAGCGCGCGCGAGCACACCAGCATATTGGCTTCGGCGCGGTGCAGGGTCTGAATCTCGGCGAAACGCGCGTCGCCGGAGAGGCTGCCCAGCACGCGGATCCCCAACCGATCCAATAGCGGCAGCACATGCCAGAACTCGCCGGCGATGTTGTACTCGCCAATCAGACCGATGCTGTGACCTTGCGAGGCCGGGATGGCGAAATCGTCCGGCCAGGGCGCGGGTTCGCGCCGACCGATCACCTTTTTCGCCATCATCTCGCCGGCGATGCGGTTGCCCAGATTCTTGCTGCCATAAAACCCGGCGGCATCGATGGCGATCACCGGGATATGATTGACATGTTCCGCGGCCCGGCATACCGCCTCGATATCATCGCCCTCCATCGCGGGAACGCAGGTGTTGTAAATAAACACCGCGGCCGGATGATAACGCTCGACGATGTGGCGCACCGCATGAAACAAGCGCCGCTCGCCGTGACCCATAATCACATCCTGCTCGCTCATATCGGTGGTAAAACCCAGCCGGTTAATCAGCGGCCCGGAACTGCGGCTGCCGCGATTATCCCAGGAGCTGCCCGCGCAACCGATCGGCCCATGCACCAGATGGGCGACATCCGCAATCGGCAACAGCGCGATCTGCGCGCCGTCGAACGCGCAGCCGCCCGCTGCGGTACCGGGTTTGGGCGCGCTACAGCCGGATTTATGACCGCCGTTATGATCGCAGGCGGGTTGATCCATTAACGCCGCAATCTCACTACTTCTCATGATTCACCTCGGCACGTAATGTGGCTCGGTAAACCCTGCTGCAATTGGCGCGCCAGATGTTAGTCAATTGATTTTAAATGAATTGTCATTGTCGGTTGTCCGACAAAACCAACAATGATTGTCAGGTGGAATGCGCTGAGCGAGTCGTCGGCATCGCCGACAGAATAAGATGCTGTATGTAACCGGTAAGCGGAATATCTATAAGCAAGATTCACAGTTAATACTATGCTTTTTATCGTATTCATTAGATTAAACAACAGGACAGACTGTCATGCAGGACTATGCAACATCCCCGGTAAATTCCTCTTCCGTTGATTCCCAGACGCTCATCCGCACCCTGACCGGCATTGTCGGCAAATCTCATATCCTGACCGATAAAAATAAAACCGAGCGTTATCGCAAAGGCTTCCGTTCCGGTCAGGGGGATGCGCTGGCGGTGGTCTCTCCCGCCTCGCTGCTTGAACAGTGGAAGGTCTTCAAAGCCAGCATCGAGGCCGGGCGTATCGTGCTGATGCAGGCGGCCAATACCGGCCTGACTGAAGGCTCCACGCCGAGCGGCGACGGTTATGACCGAGAAATCGTGATCATCAACACCCTGCGGCTGGATAAAGTCCAGTTGCTGGATAAGGGGCGACAGGTTGTGGCGCTGCCGGGCAGCACGCTGTGGCATCTGGAGCGGGTATTGAAACCGCTGGGACGCGAGCCGCATTCGGTTATCGGTTCTTCCTGCATCGGCGCCTCGGTCATTGGCGGCATTTGCAACAACTCCGGCGGTTCGCTGGTGCATCGCGGCCCGGCCTACACCGAAATGGCGCTTTACGGTCGGGTTAACGAACAGGGACAGGTCGAACTGATTAACCATTTGGGGATTAATCTGGGCGATTCGCCGGAAGAGATCCTGACCCGACTGGAGTCGCAGCAATACCAGCCTCAGGATGTGACTTACGACGAACGGCAGGCATCCGACCATGAGTACGTCGAGCGTGTCCGCGATGTGGATGCCGATACCCCTTCCCGTTTTAATGCCGATGAACGGCGTTTGTTTGAGGCCGCGGGCTGCGCCGGCAAACTGTCGGTTTTCGCCGTTCGACTGGATACCTTTCCGGCGGAAAAATCCCAGCAGGTGTTCTATATCGGCACCAATCAGCCGCAGGTATTGACCGAGTTGCGTCGTCATATCCTCGCCGAGTTTAAAAACCTGCCGATCGCCGGCGAATATCTGCACCGCGATATGTTTGATATCGCAGAAATATACGGTAAAGACACCTTTCTGATGATCGACAAACTCGGCACCGACAAAATGCCGATGTTCTTTAACCTGAAAGGCCGGATGGACGCCATCTTCGGAAAAATGCCTTTTCTGCCGTCGCATCTGGTGGATCGCACCATGCAGTTCCTTAGTCGTCTGCTGCCTTCCCCGCTGCCGGCCCGGATGAAAACCTATCGCGACCGCTTTGAACACCATCTGATGCTGAAAATGGCCGGCGACGGCATTGATGAAGCGCATCGCTGGCTGGAACACTATTTCCGCGAGGCCGACGGCGAATTTTTCGTCTGCACGCAGGAAGAAGGCGCCAAGGCCTTTCTGCATCGTTTTGCCGCGGCGGGCGCCGCGATCCGCTATCACGCGGTACACAGCAAAGAGGTGGAAAATATCCTGCCGCTGGATATCGCTTTGCGGCGCAACGATCGGGAATGGTTTGAGCACCTGCCGGCGGAAATCAACGACATGCTGGTACATAAGCTGTATTACGGCCACTTCATGTGCCACGTTTTCCATCAGGATTACATCGTGAAGAAAGGCGTGGATATCCATAAGCTGAAAGAGAAAATGCTGGCCCTGCTCGACCAGCGCGGCGCGGAGTACCCGGCCGAACATAACGTCGGTCATCTGTACAAAGCCAAGCCGCAGTTGAAGGCGTTTTATCAGCAAAACGATCCGACCAATAGCCTGAATCCCGGCATTGGCAAAACGTCCAAACTGAAAAACTGGGGCTGCGATTGCGGCAATGAACATCACTCGGGGGATTGAGGGCTAATTGGCCGCATAACTTCCTTGAACAGGCGCAGAGCGTGCGTTGAATGTGTCGCCTGTTCAATCGGTTGTGTTCGGCTTTCGATATGACGGAAAAGGGGAAATATGGGGTTATCGACAGGCGCTTTTGGTTAAGTCGTGATTAATGTATGATGCTCTTGGTTACATAACCATTTCATTAATGAGGGATCAGTAATGGCGAGAGCTTTGGTGTGTCTGGGAGACAAAACTAGTTATGGGATTGTGGTATTAGCGACAGCGAGTTGGTATGAGGGTAATAAACCCATTGCGCAGACAGGTGACAAGGCCACATGCAGCAAGTGTAAAGGGGCTTTCCCAATTATTGCGTCAGGTGTTGACTGGGGTGAAAAACAACCCTATGCGGCAACAGGTGACCGAGTGGCCTGCGGTTGCTCCGATCATTATGTGTATGGATCTGCCTCGCAGTACACCAGTACTGCACCCGGTTCTCTGATATCCCGTAACACAAATACTTCCTCCTTACAGTTACAGAAAATTCAGAATAGGGATTCTCGTCACCATATTCGTCACTTGTGCGTAGATGATAATGGCCAAGTTCTGGCGGGCTGTCGATACACCATTATTTTCCCTGACGGTAGCGTCGAAGCGGATATTACTGACGAGCAGGGATACACCAGGTGGCACTTCGCTGAAACAACTGACAACATTAACCTGCATATTTTAATGGATTGATTTATGCCAATTTACAATGTAAGCACCAGAATAAATTCTAATGTTTCTCCTGATTCAATTTTGTATGATTTGTGCATTTACCGGATGGATTCCGAGAGGAATAAATATATTCTTCTTGATGTAAAGCTACAACCATTGACGAGAAACTATGAAACGCAAAAGCATGCAACGCAGGAAACCAGAGACGCACTATCCACTATATATATCATGGAGGTCGTACTTTATCGGAAAACTATGTTGAAAACGATGTGTGTATCTCCAACACCTTTCAGGAAAATGTACACATTGCAGGAACTGAGTATGAATAAAGCATATTCAGAAATTAAGCGTGAAAACCCCTGCTATTTTGAAACAGCCGGACAACCTCGGCCAGTCAGTGAGGGGGATAATACAAAAATTTTAAAAATATCAAGACATGAAAGAGCCTTTATCGCGAAAGAATATCCAGTCGGTAGTTATCTAGATCCTTTCGAGAAAAATCTAATTGAAGAGCAGATACAAGCCCGATTTAATAAGATGAACTACCCTACTCAAGGATGGGGAAGCTTATGTGGACCCGCCGCTTTATTCTATTGTCTCCAGATGGATCGTCCTGACGTTTACGCACAAACAGCGCGCGATTTGTGGCTATACGGAAGGGCAAAAATAGGAAAATTAGAAATAGCTCCGGGTGATGAGTGTCGTCATCCATCAGGCTCATTCTACGATACCATGTCCCAGATACCATACCCTATGATTTTAGGAGTAGACTGGATAACACTGGCGAGCCTTAGGGATTCGGAAAATACGATTCTCAGCTATAATTCTATTAGTTCCCCTGTAGCCGGAGTAACTATGTGGAATGCATTAGCTGAGTGGTTTGAAAAAATAGGCTATGAAAAAATCTTTGACAACGTGAGTATAAATAGGATAAAGACTCAGGAAGTGGTTTTATTAAACAACTATATTCAAAAAGGATGTAAAGTTGTTACTTTAATTTGTGATAATTTATTAGTTGGTGGTTCATCCAACCCAATTATTTATCCAACCCACTGGGTTGTATGGGATGGGGAGGCAAAGGTAAACAATGGTTACGTGTCTCTTGATTTATTTTCTTGGGGGCAAATTAAAAATTATGTAAGGCCAAATATGACAATGGATATGTTTGCTAGTCGAATTTTTGGAGGGTTGGTTTTTAAACCATTGACATAATTATGAAAAAATATTTTTACACCTTTGTATCTCTATTTCTTTCTGCATGCAGTACAAATCTGTCGTTTATGCCAGAGGGAGGTCGTTTGGAGGATGCTCAGGTGGGGAAGATATATTCATCGAGAGTGACGATTGATGGTGGCCATGTAATCAACCTTCCCGATATTATTCCATTGGAACCTGGTGATTCTGGATTGCTGGCGACTCCGTGTAAATTATCAAATGAAAAAACAAACAAAAACACAAGGCTATTTGTAGATTATAATTGTGTGGATGTTAAAGGAATCCCAGTTATGGCTGGCGAGATAAAAATTAATTTAACTGGTGGGGTAATTGGCGGAATGTATACCAAGGCAACGCCATTTAAAAAGGTTTTTATTATAAAAATAAAGCCATAGTAAAGATGATACGAACTTTGTCATAATAACAGGCGGCGCGACGGACTTGCCCGCCGATTTAGCGATATTAGGAATATACAGTTAAGGCTATTTTCATGGGGATCTATTGATAATCAAGTGAAAGATAATTCAGATATTTCGTTTTTGGTTAAACGATTTTTTGGAGCGTTGGTTTTCAAACCAATGAGTTAATAATATGAATATAATTCTTGTTTTTTTGTTTTCATTTTTTATATCTTCTTGTTCAAATAATGTAACTTTTCATCCCGAGACGGATAAGTTACCCGACGCAAAAGTTGGCGAACATTACTCTGTAGAAATACATGCTAATTTCTCTAGTGGCGATATGTTCTATTTTACTAAAAAAAACACGGAAGTAAGATTGACACCGTCAAATACGGGATTAAAGGTTTCTCCTGATTTTAACATTCAATGTGCCAGGGACTGCGGGTATCACAATAATTTTGTCATATCCGGGATTCCACATAATAAAGGTGATCTGCGAATAGGGGTCTATGTTCAAACAGTCAATACGATGTTTACGCCCAGCGAGGTCCTTAGCAAAGAGTACCTTTTGACTATTCGATGATGTAGAATGTGCCGCCATTTAAAAAGGTTTTTATTATAAAAATAAAGCCATAGTAAAGATGATACGAACTTTGTCATAATAACAGGCGGCGCGACGGACTTGCCCGCCGATCTAGCGAGATTTAGTCGATGAAAAAAATAATATGTTTATTGGTTGTATTGATAAGCGGGTGTACGTCTTCTTTTGATTTAACCAAAAAAGACATTGAAGACAAGGGATTCTATGTGGATACAGGTTACTACCGCATTGATTTTAATGGCCATGAAATAATAAAAATACCGCCAGGCGCTCATATTGTTCAAGGAACTAAAGATCAGGCCGTTGGCGCTATAGGCGTAAACGATAAAATCGGGCTGTTTGTTGTGAAAGGTGACATTTCGCTCAACGATGTTGTTTTATTACCCCAAGTTAATGGCTATGACTATGTCGAGCGATTTACGGTCGGCGATCCGGATGGCAATCCATTGCCTCTCGTCAGATATCTATTAACAAATGAGTGTGATGGTAAAACTTACGAAGGTTTGAGCAACAAACATGGCGAGACAGTTGCCTTTTCAACGGAAAAGCCATGTGAACTATCAATATCCTTTCCTGATAGTATTAATTAGCTCACTCGTTTCCCGTAACGCTAGCCATGTAAAAGTAATTTTTTGCCGTTTTGATATTGACGATCGCCGTCATTCCCGCCGACTGACGAGGCAACGGCAGCGACGGTTCCTGAGAACAGCCTCCTTATCGATGGTCGTAAGAATAACGGGCGAGCGATGGCCTCGCCCGCCGTCAGATCAAAAACCAAACTGCCGCTGTTGCAGCGGATTATCTTTTCCCAATCGTTTCGCCAGCCAGGGCGGCATATGCTCGGTAATCATGCTATGCAGCGCCTGGAGTTGCTGGTCGATAGCGGTCGCCGGGGGAACCTTGATCGGGTGGATGTTGTGCCGGATCACTTTCGCCGCGGCCGGCCCGCCGATCGACTCGCAAAATAGCAGGTGGCAGTCGGTCAGCAGCCGCAATCTTCCTTCATTGCCGTCGTCGCCCTCCCGCGGCTGATAACGCCGTAATCCGCTGAGGAACGGCCCCTGGCGATCCCAGGCGTAGATAAAGAACAGGCGGCATTGACCGAAATGGCCGTTAATCGTCAGACCGTTGCTGGAAGCAAAGGCTACCTGTAACTGCTGCCCCTGCTTACGTTCGAACTGTGCGGTTAAATGAGGCGGAAGGTTGCCGTGCAGGCAATCCATGATTTGCTGCCAGCGGGCAACGGTGAGTACGCCGTTATCAACGGGTAAATGGCGGGACAGTTCCTCAAGCGACAGCGCGGACAGCCGCTCCAGCGTCAGGGACTCGTCGCAGGTCGTTTCCAGCCAGTTGAGTAACGTTGCGGGCGCGATTTCCGGCAGCAGTTGCGCGAGGGCGAATAGCCGCCAGAAAAGTAAATCATCCCGAGTCAGGCTCATGAGCATCTCCGGTATTTGTCGTCATCGACGGTTAGTCTTCATATTTTTTGGCGCGCAAGGTGACGGGCAGCGTCGGTTTCGCGTCCAGCGGCGCAATAAACCACGCCTGCCCGCTCTCCAGCTCAATCCGACCGCCCCAGCGGTCGGGTTGGTCGAACTCCAGGAAAGTGACTCTGGCCTCCAGATCTTTTTTGGCGATATAACAGTGGATACCGTCAGCGCGCTGACGAAGAATGATGTTGGCCATACGTCCTCCTGCGGAGCGGAAAAAGCGCCTTTACCGGCCTCCCCCTTGCCGGGGGAAGCGCTAACCCGGTTAGCGCACCAGGTCGTAACCGTAATCGGTTTTACCCAGCGCCATCGTGTCATCGTCCAGTTTTTCCAGAATCGCGTTCACCAGCGTGGTCAACATCGTCATCGCCCCTTCGTACCCCCAGGTCGTCGACCGGTGCAAGTGGTGGCGATCGAAGATCGGAAAGCCGATGCGGATCAGCGGAACTTCAAACTGGTCGCCCTTGGCCTTGGTATCGCGCTGGATGAATTTGCCGTAAGAATTGCCGATCATAAAGTCCGGCTGTCGGGTAAACATCAGCGAGCGGAAATGCCACAGATCGCAGTTGATAAACACTTCGCTCTCCTTGCCGTACGGCGATGACGCCAGCAGCTTGTTCATCGCTTTCTGCCAGCGCTTGCTGCCGTTATGGCAGAGGATCACCGCCGGTTCGCAGCCCAGCTCCAGCAAAAAACGGGTCAGCCCCAGCAGGAAGTCGGGATCGCCGTAGATGCCGAAACGTTTGCCATGCAGCCAGGTGTGCGAGTCCAGCATCATGTCGACCAGCCTGCCGCGTTCCAGCGTCAAGGCTTCCGGAATGGGTTTGCCGGTGAGCTGGCTGACGGTCATCAGAAAGTCGTCGGTGCCGGCCAGCCCCATAGGAATGGCGACCTCGGTGCAAGGCTGTTGCCAGTCATCCCTGACCACTTTTTTGCTTTTGACCAACTGCCAGGGTTGCAGCAGCAGCGTATCGATGGCGTTGGGCGCATCGCGCATTTCGGCCTGCGTGGTGCCGCCCGAATACAGGCGATAATGGCCGTCCGCCGGGGTATCCAGCACCTCCGACGGGTCGGACAATAGCGAGCACGGCACCGCCATCTGCGCCATCATACGTTTCAGTACGCGGAAATTGCCGAGGTAGGTTTCAAAACCGGCGACCAGATTGATTTTGCCGTTGCTGCCGACCTGGTATCCTTCGACGCCCTGGGTAAAGGTGCGGGCGAACCCTTCGAACATATTGTCCCAGCCGGTCACATGGCTGCCGATAAAGCTGGGGGTATGCGCATAAGGCACTTCAATGCCCTCGGCCACAAAGCCGTCTTTTTTCGCGTTGCTGATAAATGCCTGCAAATCATCGCCGATCACTTCCGCCATACAGGTGGTGGCCACGGCGATCACCTCCGGTTTATATAAGGCGCCGGCGTTCTGTAGCCCCTGATTCATATTGTTGTTGCCGCCGAATACGGCGGCGTCTTCGGTCATGGAGTCGGAGACGCAGGCCACCGGCTCTTTAAAGTGGCGGTTGAAATAGGTGCGAAAATAGGCGACGCACCCTTGAGAGCCGTGTACATAGGGCAAGGTTTTCTCAAATCCCAGCGAACACAGCACCGCTCCCAGCGGCTGACAGGCTTTCGCCGGGTCGACCGTCAGCGCTTCACGCTGAAAATTCAGCGTTTCGTATTCGGGGGTGGTGGTCCATGCAAAAACCTCCTG
The DNA here is from genome assembly GCF_040240345.1 of Brenneria sp. g21c3. Classification (NCBI taxonomy): domain Bacteria; kingdom Pseudomonadati; phylum Pseudomonadota; class Gammaproteobacteria; order Enterobacterales; family Pectobacteriaceae; genus Brenneria; species Brenneria sp. g21c3. The sequence goes on from NZ_JBEIAB010000003.1 coordinate 366,858, forward strand.
TACGCGTTCCTTGCTGTGTCCTTCTTCCAACTCGCTTTTGCTGGCGAACAGCGCCTGGTATTCCGGTTGTTCGAACAGCGGATAACAGGGTTTCACTTTTTCGGTATTCTGGCTCATCGTATTCTCCTCCCGCGCCACAAATCGGTGAACTGACGGGACAAAGGGTCATCAGGCCTCAGGCGGATTTCAGCCAGGGCGCGGTTAACTGGTTCCAGCAAGGGTTGTTCAGCGTCATGTCCATATCGCGGGCGAAAATCGCAAAGCCGTCATAGCCGTGATAAGGACCGGAATAGTCCCAGGAGTGCATCTGCCGAAACGGCATCCCCAGCTTCTGGAACACGTATTTTTCCTTGATGCCCGACCCCACCAGGTCCGGCTTCAACCTTTTGACGAACTCCTCCAGTTCATAGGTGCTGAGATCGTCAAACAGCAGCGTGCCGTCCTTAAGATCGGGCAAAGTGCGGTCATAGTCGTCGTTATGGGCGAACTCATAACCGGCGGCCATAATTTCCATACCGAGATCTTCATAGGCGCCGATAACGTGGCGCGGACGTAAGCCGCCGACGTACAGCAACACTTTTTTCCCTTCCAGCCGCGGCCGATATTTAGCGATCACCGCCTCCGTCTGCGCCTGATAGCGGGCAATCACCGCTTCGGCGTTCGCCTGAATGACGCTGTCGAACTGGCCGGCGATTTTGCGCAGCGACGCCGCAATTTGCGTGGGGCCGAAGAAGTTGTATTCCATCCAGGGAATACCGTATTTTTCTTCCATATGGCGCGAGATATAGTTCATCGAGCGATAGCAATGCACCAGATTAAGCTTCACCTTGGGCGTTTTTTCCATTTCCATCAGCGTGCCGTCGCCGGACCATTGCGCAACGACCCGCAGCCCGATTTCTTCCAGTAAAATACGCGAAGACCAGGCATCGCCGCCGATGTTGTAATCGCCGATAATGGCGACGTCGTACGGCGTCGCGGCAAAGGGCTGGTCGTCCCGGGCGGGTAAAATCCAGTCGCGGATCACGTCATTGGCGATATGGTGTCCCAGCGACTGCGATACGCCGCGGAATCCTTCGCAACGCACCGGGATCACCGGCTTGCCGATTTCGCCTTTGGCTTCGCGCGCCACCGCTTCAATGTCGTCGCCGATCAGCCCGACCGGGCATTCCGACTGGATACTGATGCCTTTGGTCAGCGGGAACAGTAGTTCCAGCTCGTCAATCAGCTTGCGCAGCTTTTTGTCGCCGCCGAATACGATGTCCTTCTCCTGAAAATCCGAGGTGAAATTCACCGTGCCGAAACTGTCGATGCCGCTCATCCCGGTGTAGTAATTGCGTCGCCCGGCGCGGGAATACTGGCCGCAGCCTATCGGGCCGTGCGAGATGTGCGCCATGTCCTTGATCGGCCCGAAAACCACCCCTTTGGAGCCGGCATAGGCGCAGCCGCGCACCGTCATCACGCCCGGTTGCGACTTGCGGTTGGAGATAATGCATTTGCCTACCGACTCCATGCCCGGCTCAACGGTCATAATGTGTTTGGCGCGTTCTTTCCGGGTTCTGTCCGGGAAGACTTCAAGCACTTCCTGAATCAGCGCCTGATTCTGCTGTATGATGGTGTCTGTCATAGCTGTTTCCTCAGGCGGACTGCGCCTCTTCTGCCGCGGTTTTACCGACGATGGATTCGTCTTCTTCGCTGAGAATGCCGAACTCCATCAACAAGGCTTCCAACTCATCCATGGTGACCGGCGTCGGCACCACCATCTTGGTGTTGTTGACGATCTTGCTGGCCAGCGTGCGGTACTCGTCGGCCTGGGTACAGGTGGGATCGTATTCAATCACCGTCATGCGGCGGATTTCAGCGCGCTGCACAATGTTGTCGCGCGGCACAAAGTGAATCATCTGGGTACCCAGTTTTTCGGCCAGCGCGATGATCAACTCATCTTCCCGGTCAGTCTGACGGGAGTTACAAATCAAGCCGCCCAGACGAACCTTGCCGGATTTGGCGTATTTCACAATCCCTTTGGAAATGTTATTGGCGGCGTACATCGCCATCATTTCGCCGGAGCAGACGATGTAGATTTCCTGGGCCTTGTTTTCGCGAATCGGCATGGCGAACCCGCCGCAGACCACGTCGCCCAGCACGTCGTAGAAGACAAAATCCAGGTCGTCTTCATAGGCGCCCTCTTCTTCCAGAAAGTTGATGGCGGTGATCACCCCGCGCCCCGCGCAGCCGACGCCGGGTTCCGGGCCGCCGGATTCAGCGCAGCGCACGCCGCCGTAGCCGATCTGCAACACATCCTCCAGTTCGAGATCTTCGACGGATCCCACCTCGGCGGCCATTTCCATAATGGTGTTTTGCGCTTTGGCATGCAGGATTAAGCGCGTGGAGTCGGCCTTCGGGTCGCAGCCGATAATCATCACTTTCTTACCCAGTTCAGCAAGCGCCGCCACCAGATTTTGCGTGGTGGTGGACTTACCGATCCCGCCTTTGCCATAAATCGCACACTGACGTATTGCCATGGTGTCTTCCTCTTTACAGTGAATGTCCCGCTATATCTTGCAGGGGGCATACCACTCTCAGGGGAAAAGGTAATAATTTGATAAATAGAGAAAATTACTAACCTCGCTCTGAAGCGGCGCGAGGGGTTGGGGACAATAACGCGACTAATTGTTGTAAAAGAGACAAAGGCGACAGAAGCGCGCGTCGGATTCGACACGCCGACCGGCCGCTATTGAAACTAATGTATTAAAGACAAAAGCGGGTTAACGCGGTAGGATTTACCCAGACGATTAACATTTACATCAATTATGCAACACAGCCGATCCCGTTGCATCCCGCATGAAGCGTAACCATGAAAAGAAAACGTATCCTGATCCCTCTGATTATTCTGGTGCTGTTTATCCTCTATCTCAATCGCGATGCCCTTAATCCTTTTGCGACGGATTGTAAAAATATTCCTGCCGGCACCCCGAAGCCAGCGGAATGTAAGCCGAAAGTCGTCGCGCCGGGTTTTGAACTCTAGCTATAGGCGGCGCGCAGACGAGCGAAGACTTTCTCGCCGTTGTTATTGCGGATAACTTTGTCCGCTGACAACGGAACACCCTCCTCTTTTCTCCGATTTCCCACTAATCTATAGTGCGTTATCGCTATTACAGTCTATGTCAGGAGCTTAATATGTCAGAGATATCGCCGTCGGCTAGCGCGTTGTCCGCGCGTCTGAATACCGTTATAGAACAAGCCATTGCCGAACAGCGCCTTGTCGGCGCCGTGGTTATCGTTCGGCAACAGGGTAAAGAGGCTTATCGCGGCGCGGCCGGTCTGGCCGACCGGGAAAGCGGGCGGCCGATGACGGAGGATACGCTGTTTCGCCTGGCGTCCGTCAGCAAGCCGATTGTCGCGACGGCGGCCATGGCGTTGGTGGCGCAAGGCAAGCTGGGACTGGATGAAGATATCCGTCGCTGGTTGCCGGATTTTCAGCCGCGGCTGGCAAGCGGCGAAGCCCCTGAAATCACCACGCGTCAGTTGCTCAGTCACACCGCCGGGCTGAACTACCGTTTTCATGAAAGCGATGAAAATGGCCCTTACGCCCGCGCCGGTATTTCCGACGGTCTGGATGACGCGGATATCACGCTGGCGGAAAATCTTCGTCGCCTGGCAAGCGTGCCGCTGTCGTTTGCGCCGGGCAGCGCCTGGCAATATTCGCTGGCGATTGATGTGTTGGGCGCGGTGATAGAGCGTGTTTGCAACCAGCCGCTCGGCGACGCCGTACGCGCGCTGGTTACCGGCCCGCTGCATATGGACGACACCGATTTTTATTGCCGCGATGCGCAGCGTCTGGCCACGCCCTATGTCAATGACGCGCCTGTCCCCCATCGTCTTCAGGAAGGGGAAATCGTGCCGTTCTCAGAAGAGAACGTCGGCGTGCGTTATTCCCCTGCCCGCGCGCTTAACCAGCAGGCCTATCCCTCCGGCGGCGCCGGATTGGTCGGCACCGCCGATGATGTGATGACATTGCTGGATACCCTGCGTCAGGGCGGCGCGCCGCTGATTTCCGCCGAGCTGGCGGCGGAGATGGGACGCGATCAGACCGGCGGCTATGCGATCCCCGACTCGCCCGGACTTGGCTTCGGGCTGGGATTTTCGGTACTGCGCGATCCGGCGGCGGCGGACTCGCCGGAATCGGTGGGAACCTGGCGCTGGGGCGGCGTTTACGGGCATTCGTGGTTTGTCGATCCGCAACAGGGGCTTAGCGTTGTGGCGCTCACCAATACCCTGTATGAAGGAATGGACGGCGACTTCGTAACCGAACTGCGCGATGCCATCTATCTCTAATCGCCAGGATGACGCCGTTCATTGCCCACGCAACGAACGGCGTTTTTTCTGCTCCCGCGCCTGATATGGCGTTAAATCGCGACCAGATGGCGAACGCCGTCTTTTTCCATATCCTTGCCGCGTCCGCGCTGTACGATCTCCCCGCGCGACATCACCAGATAGCTGTCCGCCAGTTCGGCGGCGAAATCGTAAAACTGTTCGACCAGCAGGATCGCCATATCGCCGCGCTGCGCCAGTTTGCGGATCACCGCGCCGATTTCCTTGATCACCGACGGCTGAATGCCTTCCGTCGGTTCGTCCAGAATCAACAGTTGCGGTTTGCAGGCCAGCGCCCGTCCGATGGCCAACTGCTGTTGCTGACCGCCGGACAGATCGCCGCCGCGCCGCTGTTTCATCTCTTGCAGCACCGGGAAAAGCTGATAGATCTCGTCGGGTACGCTTCTGGCCTGCGCGCCGGAAAAACGCGACAAGCCAAGCAGCAGATTTTCTTCCACCGTCAGCCGTGGAAAAATTTCCCGTCCCTGCGGTACATAGGCGATGCCCGCCTGTACCCGCTGATGCGGTTTGCGGTGATTGATCGCATTCCCCTGCCAGCGAATGCTGCCCGATTTGGCGGGAATCAAGCCCATCAGGCACTTTAACAACGTGGTTTTACCGACGCCGTTGCGCCCCAGCAGGCAGGTTACCTCGCCGGTTCTGGCTTCGAACGATAAGCCGCGCAGAATATGACTGCCGCCATAATATTGATTGAGTTCAGATATCTGTAACATTTTAGCGTCCCAGGTAAACGTCGATAACCTGCTCATTGGCCTGCACTTCACGCAGTGAACCTTCCGCCAGTACCTGCCCCTGATGCAATACGGTGACGCGATCGGCGATGGTTTCGACAAACCCCATATCGTGCTCCACCACCATTAAGGAATGTTTCCCCGCCAGATTGCGAAATAACTCGGCGGTATATTCCGTTTCGGCATCGGTCATGCCGGCGGCAGGTTCGTCAAGCAGCAGCAGATGCGGCTCCTGTACCAGCAGCATGCCGATTTCTAAAAACTGTTTTTGACCGTGCGACAGCAATCCGGCCAAACGGCGTCGTTCAGCGCCGAGGCGCAACAGCGTCAGCATGTCATCGATACGGTCGCGCTGCTCGCCGCTGAGCGTGGCGCGCAGACAGGCCCATACCGATTTCTCCGCTTTTAAGGCGATTTCCAGATTTTCAAACACCGTTAACGCCTCAAATACCGTCGGTTTTTGAAATTTTCGCCCGATGCCGGCACGGGCAATCTCCACCGGCGAGAGCGTAGTGAGATCGGTCTGCTGATCGTAGAACACCCGCCCGTCGTCCGGCCGCGTTTTGCCGGTAATGACATCCATCAGCGTGGTTTTGCCGGCGCCGTTCGGCCCAATCACGCAGCGCAGCTCGCCGACGCCGATTTGCAACGACAGGTCGGTCAGGGCGCGAAAACCATCGAAACTGACGTTGATTTTATCCAGTTGCAGCACCGGGTCGGTTTGATGACGATGGCGATCCGACGGTTGCGGCTGGGTAAACAGTGGCTCAGTCATGTTTCCTCCGGTTGAGCAAGCCAATAACGCCGCGCGGCAGGAACAGCGTGACAAGAATGAAAATCAGCCCGAGAAAGAATAGCCAGTATTCGGGGAAGGCCACGGTAAACCAGCTTTTGGCGCCGTTGACGATCCCGGCGCCAAGCAGCGGGCCGATCAGCGTTCCCCTGCCCCCCAGCGCCACCCAGATGGCGGCCTCGATCGAGTTGGTCGGCGACATTTCGCTGGGGTTGATAATGCCCACCTGCGGCACATAGAGCGCCCCCGCCAGACCGCACAGCACCGCAGACAGCGTCCACACGAACAGTTTGAAGCCTTTGGGATCGTAGCCGCAAAACATCAGCCGGTTCTCCGCATCGCGCACCGCCGTCAATACGCGGCCGAACTTGCTGCGCGCCAGCGCAAAGCCGATAACCAGACTGAGAAACAGCAGCAGTACGGTGGCGATGAACAGCCCGATACGCGTTCCGGTCGCCGTCACCGGAAAGCCGAGCAGCGTGGTAAAACCGGTGAATCCGTTATTGCCGCCAAAACCGGTTTCATTGCGGAAAAACAGCAGCATGCCGGCATAGGTCAGCGCCTGCGTCATAATGGAGAAATAAACGCCTTTGATTTTAGAGCGAAAGGCAAACCAGCCGAACGCCAGCGCCAGCAGTCCGGGCGCCAGCACAATCAGGCATAGCGCCCAGGCGAAATGCTGAGTGCCGATCCAGAACCACGGCAGCTCGCTCCATGACAGAAACGACATAAAGGCCGGCAGCCCGTCGCCCGTGGCCTGCCGCATCAGGTACATGCCCATGGCATAGCCGCCCAGCGCGAAAAACAGACCGTGGCCGAGGGAAAGCAGCCCGGCGTATCCCCACACTAAATCCAGCGCGACGGCGACAATCGCATAGCAGAGGATCTTGCCGACCAGCGTCAGGGTGTAGGTGGACAGCGCCAACGCGTGATCCGGCGGCAACAGGGAGAAAAACGGCAGTATCAACAGCGCTGAGAGTACGGCGATACCGATGCCGGTGGTCAGCCGCGGCGCTTTTTTCGCGATGGTTAACGTAATGGGTTGTCTCATCAGTCAATTACCCGCCCTTTGAATGCAAACAATCCTTGCGGTCGTTTCTGAATAAACAATACGATCAGGATCAAAATCAGGATCTTGCCAAGTACCGCGCCGATCTGCGGCTCCAGCACTTTATTGATGATGCCCAGTCCAAAGGCGGCGACCACCGTTCCGGCCAGTTTCCCCACGCCGCCGAGCACCACCACCAGGAAGGAGTCGATGATATAACCCTGTCCCAGCTCCGGCCCGACGTTGCCCAATTGCGACAGCGCCACGCCGCCCAGTCCGGCAATGCCCGAGCCCAGCCCGAAAGCCAGCATGTCGACGCGTCCGGTCGGCACGCCGCAGCAGTCGGCCATCGCCCGGTTTTGCGTCACCGCCCGCACGTTAAGGCCGAGACGGGTTTTATTCAGCAGCAGCCAGGTGAGCAGCAGCACGCCGATCACAAACAGGATCACCGCGATACGGTTATAAGGCAGCACCAGGTTAGGCAGCACCTGTAAGCCGCCGGACAGCCAGGTCGGATTGGCCACCTCCAGGTTTTGCGCGCCAAACAACACCCGCACCAGTTGAATCAGCATCAGGCTAATTCCCCAGGTCGCCAGCAGCGTTTCCAGCGGACGGCCATAAAGATGGCGGATAATGGTGCGTTCCAGCGCCATGCCGATGGCGGCGGTGATAAAGAAAGCGGCCGGCAGCGCCAATAACGGGTAATACGCCAGCCATTCGGGCGCAACGCGTTGAAACAGCGCTTGCACCAGCCAGGTGGCGTAGGCGCCCAGCATCAGCATTTCGCCGTGCGCCATGTTAATCACGCCCAGCAGACCGTAAGTGATCGCCAGCCCCAGCGCCGCCAACAGCAAAATCGACCCCAGCGATAAGCCGCTGAACGCCTGCCCGAGCAGATCGCCCAGAATCAGGCTGCGTTTGATTTTTCCCACGCTTTCGAGCGCCGCCGCCCTGACGTCGGCATCCGGCTCGTTCTGCGGCTGGGTGAGTTTCAGTAAGCGCGCCTGCATTTGCGGATCGCCGGTTTCGCCTAACTGCCGCACCGCGTCAAGACGCGCCTGCGGGTTAGCGTCCGTCAACTGCAAACTGGCGATGGCGATTTTCAGCGCGGCGGAGACGGCGCCGTCCTGCTCGGCGCTTAAACGTTGCGTCAACAGCGGCAGTTGCGCGGCCACGGCTTCGTTTTGCAGCATCCGCGCGGCATGCAGGCGGGTCGCCGCGTTATCGCTTACCAGTCGATGGGACGCCAGCGCGCCGGCGATCAGCACGCGCAGGCGGTTGTTCATAAACAGCTTTTTGGTGCCGCCCGCCGGCTGCGCATCGCCTTCCAGCGGGACAAGTTCGCCCTGCGTCTCGCTGAACGGCCGTTTGTTTTGGTCGATCACCACCGATTCGCGATGCAGCGCCTGCAACAATGGCAGGCGAGCGGCGTCCGGCGCAATCGCCCATTGTTGTAGCATTTCCGCCTGCTGGCTGCGGCTGGCCGCCGCAAAGTCGGCCGCCGGGCCGGCCAGCGCCGCCAGTGGCGTCGCTAAGCACAGTGACAGAAACAAATTACGTAATTGACGAATGATCATCGCAATGCCCGTCATGTAAAAAGAGAGTGTTTAACCTTATTTCCCTTCAGCATTGCCGCTATTGCGCTGATTTCACCGGGTGATCGGGCTTCTTATCGTTACCCGCGATGTAAGGGCTCCACGGCTGAGCGCGAATCGGCTGTTCCGTTTCCCACACCACGTTGAACTGGCCGTTGCCTTCTATCTCGCCGATCATCACCGGTTTGTGCAGGTGATGGTTGGTCTGATCCATGGTCAGCGTATAGCCGTCGGGCGCGGCGAACGTTTGTCCGGCCATCGCCGCGCGAACTTTATCCACGTCGGTCGAACCGGCCTTTTCCACCGCCTGCGCCCACATATGCAGCCCGACATAGGTCGCTTCCATCGGGTCGTTGGTCACCACGGTATCGGCATTCGGCAGATTGCGGGCTTTGGCGTAGGCGCGATAGCTGTCGACGAATTTGGCGTTGGTCGGATTATCGACCGACTGGAAGTAGTTCCACGCCGCCAGATGCCCGACCAGGGGTTTGGCGTCGATCCCGCGCAGCTCTTCTTCCCCGACCGAGAAGGCCACCACGGGAACGTCGGTCGCCTTGATGCCCTGATTGGCCAGCTCTTTATAGAAGGGTACGTTGGAATCGCCGTTGATGGTCGAAACCACGGCGGTTTTACCACCGGTCGAGAATTTCTTGATATCGGACACGATGGTCTGATAATCGCTGTGGCCGAACGGCGTATACACCTCCACGATATCTTTGTCCTGAACGCCTTTCGCATGCAGGAAGGCGCGCAGGATCTTGTTGGTGGTGCGCGGGTAGACGTAGTCGGTTCCCAACAGGAAGAAGCGTTTTGTCGCGCCGCCGTCTTCGCTCATCAGGTATTCCACCGCGGGGATCGCCTGTTGGTTAGGCGCCGCGCCCGTATAGAACACGTTCGGCGACATCTCTTCGCCTTCATACTGCACCGGGTAAAACAGCAGGCCGTTTAATTCTTCAAAGACCGGCAGGACGGATTTACGCGATACCGAGGTCCAGCAGCCAAACACCACGGCGACCTTATCCTGCGTGAGCAGTTGCCGAGCTTTTTCCGCGAACAGCGGCCAGTTGGAGGCCGGATCGACCACCACCGGTTCGAGCTTTTTACCCAGCACGCCGCCTTTGGCGTTGATCTCGTCAATCGTCATCAGCGCTACGTCTTTCAGCGGCGTTTCAGAGATCGCCATCGTACCGGAGAGCGAATGCATGATGCCGATTTTGATGGTATCCGCCGCCTGCGCGCCCCAGGCGAGCCCCATACCGGCGACCGTGGCGGAGAGCGCGAATACTTTGATCAATGAACGTCTTTTCATCTTTTGGCCCTTAAAAAGTGTTGGAAGATTGATGTGAAACAGCCAGTGGTCTTGCCTGCTGCAACATATGCAGCGTGATTTTCCGCACCTCGGCCTTACTTTCGGAGATGTGGGCGGTCAGAATTTGCTGAGCTTCCTCGGTGTGTTGCTGCAATATCGCCAGCAAAATACGGGCGTGCTCGCTGTAGGTGGCGTCAACGCGATCCTCGCGGGTGAAATCGAGACGGCGGATAATGCGGATTTTTTCGGTCAGTTCGGCGTGAACCCGTTGCATTTCACGGTTCCCGGCCGCCGCCACCATGCGCATATGGAAATCTTCGTCATGGCGGGAAACGGTCTGGCCGTCATCCAGCCGCGGGTCATCAATCCAGAACCGTTTCAGATCGGCCAGCAATTCGGCGCAGCGTCCCGGCGGCATGCCGCACAGGCGACGTACGGCTTCGCGCTCCAGCACGATACGAAAATCATACAGTTCCTCGAAATATTCGAAATCGAACGGTCTGACCTGCCAGCCGCTGCGGAAGTAAACTTCGACATACCCTTCACGCTCCAGCCAGAACAGCGCCTGGCGCACCGGCGTACGGCTGACTTCCATGCGTTCGGCGATTTCACTTTCGCTGAAGCGATCGCCCGGCATCAGACGAAAGTCGAAAATGTCGTTTTTCAGCGTCTGATAGACGCGTTCCGCCAGGGCTTCGGGCCGCCCCTTGCCGCCTTTACGCGTATCGGTTTTCATTGGCTTTGCTCCTGTTCCAGCCACAATAGAGGATCGCCGGGGCTCACCGGACGTCCCGGCTGGCAGGCGATGCGTTTAATCCGCCCGGATTGCGTCGCGTGGATCGTCAATTCCATCTTCATCGCCTCGACGATAATCAGCGGCTGGCCGATATCGACCGTATCGCCGGGTTTCACCAGCACTTTCCAGACGTTGCCGTTCATATCGGCGCTAATCTGTTGCGCGTCGTCATCGTCTTCCGCCGCCATTAACGGCGCGTCATCAGGCGGCGCTTCCGCGTCCTCTGCCTGTTGCCACAGCGCCACTTCGGTTTCGAACGCCGCCGCCTGACGCTGACGAAATTCGGCGATATCCGTCGCGTGCTGTTGCAGAAAACGGTTGTGCGCGGCGAAATCGAATTCGCTTTCTTCAATCACGATGTCGGCGCGGCCTTCGCGGAAATCCTCGCGCAGCGCGTCCAGTTCGGTTTCGCTGACCGGGTAAAAACGCACCTGATCGAAAAAGCGCAGCAGCCAGGGCTCGCCCGCCGAGAAGCGATCGTTTTTCAGAAATTTGTTCCAGATAGGCAGCGTGCGCCCCACCAGTTGATAGCCGCCCGGCGAGTCCATGCCATAGATGCACATGTACATGCCGCCGATCCCCACGGTGCCTTCGGCGGTGAAGGTGCGCGCGGGGTTGTATTTGGAACTCAACAGACGATGGCGCGGGTCGATCGGCACCGCGCAGGGAGCGCCAAGATACACATCCCCCAGCCCGAGGATCAGATAGCTGGCGTCGAAAATGATGTCGCGCACCGCCTCGCGGTCGGCTAATCCATTGATGCGTTGAATGAAGTCGACGTTATTCGGCAGCCAGGGGGCGTTTGCCCGCACGGTTTCTTGATAACGCGCCACCGCGCCCAGCGTGGCGCTGTCTTCAAAGGCCATCGGCAGATGCACAATACGCGACGGCACTTTCATCCGGCTTACGTCGCCCAGACCTTGCTCCAGCTCCAGCAGCAGCGCCATTAATCGTTGCTGGCTGAGGATCCGGCTGTCATAGCGGATTTGCAGCGAACGCACGCCGGGAGAGAGTTCTTCAATGCCCGGCGCGTTCGCTTCGCGCAGGGCGTTCATCAACAGGTGAACGCGCAGCCGCAGCGCCAGATCCAACACGTTGTCGCCGTACTCGATCAGCACATAGTTGTCGCTGGCCTGACGGTAAACCGCGGTCGGCGCGGCGTCCGTCGCCTTGATGGCCGCCAGCACAGCGGCCGAGCCCTGCGCAGTCGCTTGCAGCGAGGGCGCGTCAAACACCGGCGACGGCGCGGTGGTTAAGGTTTTAATGCTGTCGGCCTGCGCGGTCTCAAGCGCCAGCGCTTCATCAAAACCGATCGGATGGAAACGAATGCGATCCCCCGGCTTCACCTGCCCGACTTTCCACAGTTCGGCTTTGGCGATGGTGACCGGGCAAACAAAACCGCCCAGACTCGGCCCGTCGCGCGTCAGGATCACCGGGAAATCGCCGGTAAAGTTCACCGCGCCGACCGCGTATTCACAGTCATGCACATTGGACGGATGCAGCCCCGCTTCGCCGCCGTCGGCGCGCGCCCAGCTTGGTTTCGGCCCGACCAGCCGTACGCCCAGGCGGTTGGAGTTGTAATGAACCTGCCATTCGCTGGCGAAAAATTCGTCGATCGCTTCCGGGGTGAAAAAGTCCGGCGCGCCGTGCGGCCCGTAAAGGACGCCGATGCGCCATTCATTACCGTATGTCGGTATCAACGCCGCATCGATGGCCTGCGGCGCGCTGACCGGCGCCGGCGTGGCGCAGGCCGCCAGTGCCGGCTGCGAGATGGCCAGCATATCCGCGACGCGCAGCGTTCTGCCGGCGTGGCCGCCGAACTGCCCCAGCGCAAAGGTCGAACGACTGCCGAGATATTGCGGCACATCGATGCCGTTGCGCACCGCCAGATAAGTCCGGCAGCCGGATTGCGCTCGCCCCAGCGTCAGCGTTTGCCCGGCTTTGACCGCAATCGGCCGCCAGTAGGCCACGGCGGCGCCATCCAGTTCGGCCGGACAATCCGCGCCGGTCAAGGCGATCACCGCATCGCTGTGAAATCGCAGCGTCGGGCCTTGCAAGGTAAACTCCAGACCGGCGGCGCCGGCGTCGTTGCCCACAATGCGATTCGCCAGACGGAAAGCGAAATCATCCATCGGGCCTGACGGCGGCACCCCGATATCCCAATAGCCGAGACGTCCGGGATAATCCTGCACGCTGCTCCAGGTTCCCGGCTGAATCACTTCGATAATCGGCGTCGCGGGCGTAAAACCGTCGAGCAGGCGCGTCCAGATATTGCCGCTGCGGAAAGCCTCGGCGGCGACAATCTGACGCAGGTAATCAAGATTGGTGGCGATGCCGTGCAGTCGCGTGGCGCTCAGCGCCTGTTGCATTTTCGCCAACGCTTGCTCGCGGTTTTCCCCATGAACGATCAGCTTGGCGATCATCGGATCGTAGTAGGCGGAGACCTCGGTACCGGTGCTGACCCAACCATCGACCCGCACGTCGTCGGGGAAATGGACGTCGGTCAGCACGCCCGGACTGGGTTGAAAGTTTTTCAGCGGATCTTCCGCATAAAGGCGCACTTCTATCGCCGCGCCGCGAGGCGCCTGAGCCAGTCGTCGCCAGTCGAGCGGATCGCCGGCCGCGACTTGCAGCATGCAGGCCACCAGATCGAGACCGGTGACGCACTCCGTCACCGGGTGTTCAACCTGTAGACGGGTATTCACTTCCAGAAAAAAGAACGCGTCGTGCTGCGCGTCGTAGATATATTCCACCGTGCCGGCGCTGCGATAGTTGACCAGTTCGCCCAGCTTGACGGCGGATGCCAGTAACGCCGCCCGCGTGCGGGCGGGGATATTCGGCGCCGGCGTTTCCTCAACCACTTTCTGATTGCGGCGTTGCAGCGAGCAGTCCCGTTCTCCCAGCGCGACCACCTTTCCTTTGCCATCGCCGAAGATTTGCACCTCCACGTGGCGGGCGCGATCGATGCAACGTTCGAGAAAAACCCCGGCATCGCTGAAAAATTGCTCACCCAGACGGCGAACGCTTTCCCAGGCGGCGCGCAGCGCCTCGGCGTCGGCGCAGCGGGTCAGTCCGATGCCGCCCCCGCCGGCGGTGCTTTTCAGCATCACCGGATAGCCGATATTTTCCGCCGCGGCCAGCGCCTCATCCAAAGATGCGAGCAACGGGGTACCCGGCGTCATGGGGACGCCCGCCGCCGCGGCGAGTTCGCGAGCCCGGTGCTTCAGCCCAAACTCGCCGATCTGTTGCGCGGTGGGGCCGACGAACACGATCCCCGCTTCTTCGCAGGCGGCGGCAAAAGGCAGACTTTCCGACAGAAAACCGTATCCCGGCCAGATGGCCTGCGCGCCGGTCTGTTGCGCGGCCGCGAGAATTTTGTCAATGCGCAGGTAGCTGTCGGCGGCCTTCTCGCCGCCAAGCGGGATAGCGATATCGGCATCTTTGACATGCTGCGCGTTTTTATCCGCGTCGGAATAAACCGCGACGCTGGTTACGCCCAGGCGTTTCAGGGTACGAATGGCCCGACAGGCGATTTCGCCACGGTTGGCGATTAATACGGTGTTAAACATGAGACGTCTCCTGATGAGCCAGCCAATTGCGCCAGCCGCCGAACCCGGTAATATCCACGGCATCGCTCAGCGCCGCCGGTTCGCATATAAACCCTTTCACCTGACGACCGTCGGCCAGCGTTAACGTGCCTATGCCCAACGGCGCCGGTATTTCCGCGACGAACTCGCCGAAGCGCGCCAGCGGGATATCCCACAGCTCGACGGCGATCGATCCGCCCTGCGCCGCTTTCGCCAGACCGGGCTTCGCCGGCCGCGTATCAGCCAGCGCGTACAGTCGGTAACAGGGCGCGGTTTGCGTTTCTTCGACCCAAACCGCGTCGCGGTTGGTTAACTGATGATTAAGCGGCATTCCGCTCAGATGGGCGCCGACCACCGCCACGCGAACATGGTGCGGCGACGGCGGCAACGGTTGAGGGTTCGCCGGTTGTGCGTGGTCTAACGCCCCGAGACCGAGAGTCTGGCCGGCTTGCCACTGCTGACCGAACGCCGCCAGCGCGCGGTCGTGCCAGGCGGGCGCGATCAGTGTAATGCCGGCCGGTAAATCGTCCGCCCGGAAGGGGCCGGGCAGCGCCAGCGCCGCCAGATCCGCAAGGTTGGTGAAATTGGTGTAAACGCCAAACTGCGAGTTGTAGCGAATTGGCTCCTGGGCTATCTCGGCGAGGGTATGGATGGTCGGCGTGGTCGGCACGACCAGCGCGTCGAACGGTTGCAGCGTTTGCTGAATGCGGCGGGTTAATTCCGCCCGCAGGTATTCGGCCTTAAACGCGTCGACCGCGCTGAAGCGTTCGCCGCTGGCGATGATGCTGTAGACCACCGGATCCATCTTCTGCGGCTGTTGCAGCATGTCGCCGACCGAGGCGGTGCGCTCCGCCACCCAGGGGCCTTGATAAAGTTGCTCGGCAAGCCGCTCGAATGGCGCGAAGTCAACGGGATGCAGCGTCGCCCCCATGCTTTTCAGCCTGTCGCAGGCGCTTTCCCATGCGCGCTGCGCCAGATGGTCGTCAAAGAAGATCGGCGTGGCGGGGACGGCGAAACGCGGCGCGGCGGACAACGCGGCCGGCGCCAACGCCGGGTTAACCCGCGAGTAAGCGTCGCTGGCGTCGTATCCTCCGGCGATGTCGGCAACCTGAAAAGCATCCTCGACGGTTAAGGCGAAAATGGAAATCGTGTCGTTCAAACGACAGGCCGGCACCACGCCGGCGGCGGATAGCCAGCCTTTGGTCGGTTTCAGGCCGACAATGTTATTGAACGCGGCGGGAACGCGACCGGAACCGGCCGTATCGGTTCCCAGCGAAAAACCGACCAGGCCGCGAGCCAGCACCGACGCCGAGCCGGAGCTGGAACCGCCGCTGACGTATTGCGCGTTAAAGGTATTGGCGACGGCGCCAAACGGCGAGCGGGTGCCGACTAAGCCGGTGGCGAATTGATCAAGGTTGGTTTTGCCGATCGCCACCGCCCCTGCCGCTTTGAGTCTGGCGACGACGGTCGCATCCTGTTGCGCGACGTAGGTGAAATCCGGGCAAGCGGCGCTGGTCGGGCAGCCGGCCACGTCGATATTGTCTTTGACCGCGAAAGGCACGCCGAAGAGCGGCAATGAAGCCGGATTTTCCGCGTAAATAGCCAGTAACGGCGCAATCTGGTCGTGTAATTGCTGCGGGGTGATCAGATAGATCCAGGCCGGATCCGTGGTGGAAAGGCTCGCGAGCAGATTTTCCAGCGTTTCGCCGACCGCCTCGGCGTGCTGCTGATGGTACTGTCTCCACGCCTGAAGAGTAAGCCCTGTCGTTGGTGACATAGTTTGAATCCCATCTAGTATACAAGATTGAATTCAAGTAAGCTAAAATCATGCCAGTTTTTAACAATTTGATTTAATTATGTTATTTTTATTTTCTCAGCCGATTGCACGGTAATTTGCACGACGAACGAGCAACGTTGCGCCATCGTGGAGCGCGCTGGTTCCGCCAACCGGCGCGCGCGAACGGCCGGTTGGCGGTGAGAGGGGAACGGCGACGGGAGGCGTTTAGTCGGCGCCTGCGCAGACTGATTGGCGTGGAATAAAGACGTTTGCGCAGAGAAAATCGATAAAGACGCGCAGTTTGGGCGTCATGTAGCGGCCGGAGGGCCAGACGACATGCAGACTGACCGAGCGTTCGACATGGTCGTCCAGCACGGTGCGCAGTTGGCCGTCAGCCAGCGCTTTCTGTACGGAAAAGTCGGGCAGACAGGCGATGCCCAGTCCCTGCAACGCGAAACACACGCGGGTTTCAATATTATTGCACACCATCGAGATGGGGATTTGCAGTTCGTTTTCATCGGCCAGCGGCCAGGTTTCCAGCTTGCCGCTGTTGGGAAAACGGTAATGCAGGCAGGTATGTCGCGCCAGATCGGCGGGTAGCTGCGGCATGCCGACCCGAGCGAGGTAATCCGGCGAAGCGGCCAGCAGCATCTTAAAATCACCCAGCTTACGAGACAGCAGGCGGGAATCGGTTAAGTTGCCGGTGCGCACCACCGCTTCAAATCCCTCTTCGACCACATCGACCTGACGATCGCTGAAGTCCAGATCCAGTTCAATTTCAGGATATTGCCGCATGAAGTCGCCCAACACCGGCAATAGCAGCGAACTCACCACGGGCAGGCTGACGCGCAATTTTCCGCTGGGAACCGCCGCGACCTGCGACAGCTCCTGCTCCGCAATCTCAATTTCTGACAGAATGCGCCGGCTACGCTCAAGGAAAAGCGATCCTTCGGCGGTCAGGGTCATGCTGCGGGTACTGCGGTGAAATAGGCGTACGCCCAGCCGGGCCTCTAAACGCGCGACACTCTTTCCCACCGCCGACGCCGAAATGCCTAACGAACGACCGGCGAGCACGAAGCTACGCGCTTCGGCCACCTGTACAAACACGGTTAAACTACTCAGGCTATCCATTCTTTCTCCCATTGCGGACAAATCTGTCCGCGATAAGAGAAATCTACCCTGCATTCTCCTGACTGACTAGCGCTCCGGCGTATTCAGGTAATGGGCTTCGCCCTGCTGCATTTCGCTTATCATAAAATCCAGAAACGTCTGCATCGGCGCAGGATGGTGCTTTCCCGCCAGGGTTTGTATCTGTAACGAGCGCTGATCGAGCTGTTTGATATTTAACAATTTCAGCCGGATGGGATCCTGTAAATATTTATACATCACCGAGTAGAAACTACAGGCGGTGACGGCCAGCGGCGTTTGCAGCGCATAGTGATAGAGGGTGGTGAAATTATTACAACACAGCGCAGGCTCCAGAAAGGTTCCGCTCATGCGACACGAAAGATCGAACAACTGCCGCAGCGTGGTAGACGAATCCGGCAGCGCCAGCGGAAAGCCCTCCAAATCCGCCAGTTGAACCGCTTTCTCCGCCAGCGGGTGTTGCGCCGACATCAGCAGCATCAGCGGGGCCGGCAGCGATAGCTCGACGTTAACCCCCTGCTCCGGCGCCAGCGAGAATTGCAGGGCGATGTCCACCTCGCCGTTGCGGATCATCTGGGATACCTGCATTGCCGACCCTACGCTGAGATGAAAGGTCATATCGGCGTCGTGTCGGCGAAAGCGGGAAAACAACGTCGGCAACGAGTCAAACGCCATGCCTTCGGTACAGCCAATCCTCAGCAGCGTGCGGCGGCTGCCTTTCAGCCCCTGAATTTCCGCCACCGCCAAATCCATATCCATCATGCTTTTACGCACATGGTTTTCCAGAATTCGGCCGGCGTCATTCAGCACCATGCCGCGGGCATGGCGCTCGAACAGCGGCACGCCGAGCCGCTCTTCCAGCCGCTGGATTTGCCGGCTGATTGCCGATACCGCTACAAATAGGTGTTCGCTGGCCGCGCTGAGCGAACCGGTCGTCGCCACCACCAGAAAATAACGGATTTCAGAACTGTGCAGCATCGTGATAAGTCGCTCTCTGCCGGAAAAGGTATGAGGTTTATATTAAAAGCAAAGCTTGGTTGCAAATTTTATTATTGTTGCAAAGGTCTTTTTTCCTTTAACTAGCTTATCCCTTTATTACCCGCCAGTTCCGCTGTTATCCGTCAAGGAAGCCATGACCCGCGCTGACATTATCCAACAAGCCTGCGATCGTTTCGATCGCGGCGAGTTTAAACATATTCTGGCCCGCCGCGTCGCCTGCGCCAGTGAAAGTCAGGATCCGCACAGTCGCGCCATACTGCGCGCTTATCTGGACGATGAGATCCGCCCGTCCCTTGAGGCGATGGGGTTTACCGTCACCCTGGTCGAACACCCGCTCGATCCGCCGATTCCGTTCCTGATGGCCGAACGCATAGAACACCCCGATCTGCCCACGCTGTTGTCATACGGTCACGGCGACGTGGTGTTCGGCGATGGCGAAAACTGGCGTCAGGGGCTGCACCCCTGGACGTTGACGGAAGAAGGCGACCGCTGGTACGGCCGCGGCAGCGCCGACAATAAAGGTCAGCACACCATTAACCTGATGGCGCTTGAGCAGGTTTATCAGGCGCGCGGCAACCAGTTGGGATTCAACTGCAAGCTGTTGTTTGAAATGGGCGAAGAGATTGGTTCGCCGGGCCTGGCCGCTATCTGTCGGCGTTATAAACCGCAGCTCGCCGCGGATATCTTTATCGCCTCCGACGGCCCCCGGCTTAATGCCGACCGCCCGACCTTATTTCTCGGCTCGCGCGGCTGCATCAATTTCAGACTCAGCATTCGTGCGCGTAATCAGGCTTATCACTCCGGCAACTGGGGCGGGCTGTTAAGCAATCCCGCCACCCAACTGGCGAACGCCATCAGCAGTCTGGTGGACGGCCGGGGGCGAATGCGCATCGAAACGCTGTTGCCGCCGCCGCTGACGCCATCGATGCGACGCATTCTCAGCTCGGTCGCGCCGGGCGGCAGCGCGGGCGACCCTGAGATTGATCGCGATTGGGGCGCCGAAGGACTCACCCCCGCCGAGCGCCTGTTTGGCTGGAATACGCTGGAAGTGCTCTCGTTTATCGCCGGCAATCCTGATAAACCGGTTAATGCGATCCCGGCCGACGCGACGGCCCTATGCCAGCTACGTTTTGTGGTAGGCACCGACTGGCGGCGGCTGACCGAGCATCTGCGGGCGCATCTGGATAAGCATGGCTGCGCCAATGTGGACATTGAGATGCTCAGCGCTTCGCCGGCCACCCGCTTCGATCCGGACGATCCGCTGGTAAACCGCACATTGGCGGTGATGCGGCAGATCAGCGGCAAGCCGCCGGCGCTGCTGCCTAATCTGGGCGGCTCGCTGCCCAATGACGTTTTTGCCGATATCCTCGGCCTGCCCACCTTATGGATCCCGCATTCTTATCCGGCTTGCGGACAACATGCGGTGAATGAACATCTGCTGAAATCGGTGGCGCGCGAAGGGTTGGCCATCATGACCGGGCTGTTGTGGGAGTTGGGGGAACCAGGCTGGGCAACGGCGGGAAAATAAAGGGTGCGGCGTGACGAGGCCATCCGGCCTCGCCTGGGCTAACGGCTTATTTCGCCTGCGCGGCTTTCATCCATTCAGGTTTCTGAAAGGCATGAAACATGGAGTCTTTATCGTCAAAGAACGCGGCGAACTGCGGCGATTGCACGGCGGCTTTCAGATCATGGGCGAAAGGCTTATCGGCGTCTTCCGCGCGCACCACAATCATATTTTTCAGGTCTTCGGGCAAGACATCCAGCTGGATGGCATCCGACAGATTCAGGCCGGCGGAAATGGCGAAGTTAGCGTTGATCAATGAACCGGTAACGCCCCCCAGCGCGCGTGGCAGTTGCGCGGCTTCCAGCGGTTTGAAGACCAATCCTTTAGGATTGTCGATGATATCCCGCAGTGACGCCTTGGTCGGGGTAATGGCCGGGTTGATTTTAATCAGACCATATTTTTGCAGAAAATCCAGCGAACGGGCCAGATTGGAGGGATCGTTAGGCAGCGTCACCACATCCCCGGCTTTCAGTTCGTTCAGCGAGCGGACTTTATTGGAGTAAAAACCCATGCTGGCGGTCGGTACGGTAATCACTTCCGCCAGTTTCAGCCCCTTATCCGCGCTGAAACGGTCCAGATAACGACGGTTTTGAAACAGGTTGGCGTCAATGCTTTTATTCGCCAACGCCAGGTTAGGCTGAATATAGTCGCTGAACTCGCGCACCTTGACCTCATACCCTTTTTCCGTCAGTTGCGGTTTAATCGCCTTGGTAACCATATCGCCATAAGGGCCGGGCGAAACGCCAATGGTAATCTCTTTCGGTTGTTCAGCCGCCAGCGTTTGGGATATGCCCAGCGCCAGCAGCAATGGAATAACTTTTCTTAATATCATGATGGGTTACCCTTCGTCCTGTTTGAGTCGTGTTTTATCGTTATATTGAATTTCCGCGCTAAGCGGCGCTCTGCCTGAATTAATTGCCGGCAAGAAAAAACGCCATTGCGCATCCGTCCATTTTAAGCGTTATTTTCCCCTGGTGTCGGGATAATTCGCCGTCATCAAAATAAAAAGGTTTCCTGTCCGTAACTGTATTTTTCATACAGCGGCGGATTAATCTCGAATCCGATCCCCGGTTTATCCGGCACCGCCACGCAGCTGTCCGGGTCTATTTCCACCAACGGCAGCATAAAGTCCTGGTGCCAATAGCGGGAGGATGGCGGAATATCGTGCGCGTAGATAAAATTGGGTAAGGTGGCCACGGCGATATTGTGCGCTTTGCCCACCGCCGTATCCAGCATACCGCCGCACCACACCGGAATACCGTGCGCCTGACAATAATCATGAATCAGAATGGTTTCGGTAATGCCGCCGACGCGGGCGATCTTGATATTGATAATTTTCGCGCTGCCCAGCTCAATCGCTTTGCGCGCATCTTCAACCGACGCGATACTTTCATCCAGACAAATTGGCGTCGTGATGGCTGCCTGAAGTTTGCGATGATCGACGATATCGTCATGCGCCAGCGGTTGTTCAATCATAATAAGATTGAATTTATCCAGACGTTTAAATAAGTCGATATCATTCAGCGTATAAGCCGAATTGGCGTCCGCCATCAGCGTAATATCGCCAAAAGCCTGCCGCAGCGCCAGAATATAGTCATAATCCTGACCGGGCTTTATTTTTATCTTTATCCGCTTATAGCCTTCGCGTAGAAAATCGTCGACGACATTCACCAGTTTATCGGGCGTTTCCTGAATACCGATGCTGACGCCGGTTTCTATTTTATTTCTTGTGCCGCCGATGGCCTGGTGCAGCGGAATACCCTTAATCCTGGCGTAGAGATCCCATATTCCGCCTTCAATCGCCGCCTTGGCGCAGTTATTTCGCTTTACCGGGGAAAAAATTTCTCTTACCTGTGAAGGATGCTGAATATCGCCGGCCTGTTTAAGCATCGGAATAAGAAAATCCCGCATAATATGCCAGGCGGTGATATTGGTTTCTTCATTATAAAACGGTAAGGCAATGGCGGAACAATCGCCGTAACCGACCTGCCCTGCGGCGTGAATTTCAGCAATGGAGAAATGTTTTTCGGTTTGTGTGGCAAAGCTGGTGGTAAATGGCGTCTTCAACGCCATTTTCATCTTGCGCAAAACAATTTTATCGATTCTCATGACATAGTCCTGATAACGCCTTGAATGTGGCAAGATCCCTATTCATAACACAGCTAATGGAGTTAAAAACATTGCGCATTGCGTTGCCTTAAGATGCCGTTGTGGCAACAAAAGACTAAATATGTTTATAAATCAATTAATAATAAAATAATCGCTCTCTAAAAGGTAGAGAGAAACGAGCTTTGCGTCAATGATAAAAAAAGCAAGTTAGCTTTCTATTTTTTAGAAATGATGAGGTGATTTTTGCGCTCGCGGCAATGGCCGCGATGAGGGTCGGGCAGCCGGATTACGTATCGGCGTTGACGGCAAGCGACGAGGATTTTGCCGCCAGGTCAGATCATGATGCCGCCTGCTGCAAACGGGCATAACATTGTTCATAGGAATAATTAGCCAGCCGGCTCAGACCGCCCCAGCATCTCGACTGGTTGCGCAGCAGATAAGCGCGGTTTTCAGGGTATAACGACGAACGCCACTGCGGGATGGCGATACCCAATGCCATACGCGTCGCGATCAGATCGGGCAGCAAGGCGATTTCTTCCGCCGACAGCGGCAACTGCTGATGATAGGCGGCGAGAAACGGCAGCACGTATTCCAACGGATCGTCGCCGTCGCCGATCTGGTAAGCCAGCGCGGTAGCCAGTTCGGCAATCAGCGGCGCATGCAGAGCATCGCCAAAATCAATGATTCCCGCCACCTGTTGCGGATTATTCCGGGTCACCAATACGTTGTGCGGATTGAGATCGTTATGAATGGTTTGCTGACGCAGCATTTTTAACCGCGGCGCCACAAACTCGTCGTAACGATCAAAAATACGCGTGATGTGTTGATGCTGCCGCCGATCGTCGACAAAGGCCAGATAAGGCCGTACCTGCTCTGCCCGGCTGATATCCCACAGCAGCGGACGATGCGCGGCGGGATGCGAAAACCCCTGTAACGCCAGATCCAGTCGCGCCAGATTTTTCCCCAACTCGCGCATCAGTTCAACCGACGGCGACGCCGCATGTTGCGGAATGCCATCCAGATAGCTGACCAACCGCACCCGCAGAGAAACGCCATTGGCTTCAACCTGCGGTTCGGCCAGTTGGTGCTGCGTAATGACGATGCGCGGAACCCGCAGATCCGGCGCATATTGGGCGATATGCAACAAGATGTTTGTCTGGAAGTGGCTGACCCCGGCAGGTTCCGCCGCATTAATGACCTTCAGCATGTAGCGACGTTCGGGCGTTACCGTCAGGCGGAAGTTCAGATCGCGCTCGCCCTGCAACAGTTCGATATGGCCGCGCAGGCCGTACAACCGCCAGACAATCTCCGCCGCCTGCCGGCAAGACATCTGCGGTACCGGCTGCGTCATCAAATCATCAGCAATCGCTGTTTTTTGCCGGCTCATAGATAAAGACTCCATTCGACTCCGTGTCGGCATGCCGACCGCCATTAACGCGGATCCGCGCGCCCTGATACGGGTCGGATTTAGTGGCCGCCGCGCAGTCGTTCCGATCTGCGACGTAAGATTTCCATCACAATCAGCAAGATCAACGCCGCGCCGACCATCATGGAGGCCGCAGCGGCGATCGTCGGGTCAAGGTTTTCCCGGATACCGGCAAACATCTGCAACGGCAGCGTACGCTGGCGCGGGCTGGCGAGGAACAGCGTGACGATCACCTCATCAAACGAGGTGGCGAACGCAAATAGCGCGCCGGAAAACACGCCTGGCGCAATCAGCGGAAAGGTCACCTTACGGAAAGCCAGTAACGGCGGCGCGCCCAGGCTGGCCGCCGCTCGCGTCAGGTTTTGATCATAGTTTTTCAGCACGGCGGTCACGGTGATGACGACGAACGGCACGCCCAGCATGGCATGCGCCAGCACCAGGCCGATATAACTGTTCAGCAAAGAGAGTTTGGCGAAAAAGAAAAACATGCCGACGGCGACGATAACCACCGGCGCGATCATTGGCGATATCAGCACCGCCATCACCAGGGATTTCCCCCTGAACTCGCCGCGCACCAGCCCGACCGACGCCAATACCCCAAGAACGGTCGCCAGCAGCGTCGACAGCGGCGCTATCAGCAAACTGTTGCCTAATGCGCCCAGCCATTCGCTTGAGTTGAAGAATTCATAGTACCAGCGCAGTGAAAAGCCGCTCAACGGATAGCTCAGGAATGACCCGGCGTTAAATGAAAGCGGCACAATGACCAGCACCGGCACAATCAGAAACAGGAGCATGGCCGCGCCGTAAAAATTAAAGAACGTATTCCACAAGCGGATAACTGTCTCACCCTGCTGTCTCATATTCGTTTTCCCTTTATCTATACCCGTTATCAATCAAGTCGCGGCAGCGAAACGGCAAGGCTTACCGCCCTTGAACGCCATCAGATATATCAATCGCATCAAAAAGCGTTATTACGCGGCGCGGATATTAACGCGCCGCAACTTCGGCATTGGTTTTTGTCACGCGGATATAAACCACATACAGCAGCGTGACGATGATCAGCAACTGCGTTCCCAATGCGGCGGCCATTCCCCAATTCATGGTGGTATTGGTAAAGAAGGCGACAAAGTAACTCAGCATTTGATCGCTTGGCCCGCCCAACAGCGCCGGCGTGATGTAGTAGCCAATCGCCATCATGAATACCAACAGCGCTCCCGCCGTTACCCCGGCATAGGTTTGCGGCACATAGACGCGCCAGAAGGCGATAAACGGATGCGCGCCCAGTGAAACGGCCGCGCGAACGTAGTTTGGCGAAATCCCCTTCATCACGGCATACAGCGGCAGGATAAAAAACGGCAACAGGATATGCGTCATCGAGATATAAACCCCGATGCGGTTGAATACCAGCACCAGCGGTTGATCGATGAGGCCGATATTCATCAGCGCGCGGTTAATCAACCCGCCGGACTGCAACAACACAATCCAGCTGGCGGTGCGCACAATCAATGACGTCCAGAAAGGCAACAGCACCAGAATCAGCAACAGGTTGGCCCGGTTGGACGGCTGTTTCGCCAGCCAATACGCCAGCGGATAGCCCAGACCGACGCACAGCAGCGTGACGACGCCGGCCATGAGCAATGTACGCAATAACACATCGACATACAGAGATTGATCGGGCGACTGGCGCACGATCTCCTGGGTTTTGGCATCCACCTTGTGATCAAAAACCGCAAGCAGGTAATAACTGGTAAAGGGTCGGGATGCGCGATCCAGCGTCTGCCAGGTCGATAATTCGCCCCACAGCGGCTGATCGCCGATCAGTTTGCCGCGCACGTCGCCGCTGCCCTCGGCAGGCAGACTGCGTATTGTGCGGGTAATCAGCGTGCGGTACTCGGCGCCTTCATACCCCAAACGTTTGGTAATCTGCGAAAGCTTACCGCCGCTGCGCGCGGCGCGTAAGTCGTCAATCACGGC
The DNA here is from genome assembly GCF_040240345.1 of Brenneria sp. g21c3. Taxonomy (NCBI): domain Bacteria; kingdom Pseudomonadati; phylum Pseudomonadota; class Gammaproteobacteria; order Enterobacterales; family Pectobacteriaceae; genus Brenneria; species Brenneria sp. g21c3. Next base: position 392,101 of record NZ_JBEIAB010000003.1, read on the forward strand.
CTGAAATACGCGTTCATCCGGTACTTCGTTGCCAGACCATTGCCGCATTGCGGCGATGGTGGCTGGCATATTTTCCCTCAGTTCCGGATTAGCGACGCTTTTCCCCAGAATCGAAATAATCGGGAAGAGAAAACTGACCATAATGAACAGAAACAAAGGCGCAATCAGCAGCAGGGATCGTTTTTTATATACCGCCTGCGCCTGATGTAATTGCTGTTTCAGTTTGGCGTTCCCTTCTTTTTCGTCGGCTGGCGGCATGGTCGCCGCCATTTCGCTCTGGGTCATAGCCTGTATCTCCATTTATGCTTTTTACGGGTAGAACTATTACTTAATTACTGAGCAGCCCATGAGTTAAAGCGCTGTTCCAGTTCTTCACCGTGATCGATCCAAAACTCGGTATCAACTTGCAGCGCCTTAGCCAGGTTCTCTGGCGCGGTGGGCAGGTTGCTGACGATTTCCGGCGCGATCAGACTGGTGGTTTTGATGTTGGTCGGACCATAAGGAATGTTTTCGGCGAAGATTTTCTGGTTTTCAGGCTGGTTGGCGAAGGCGATGAATTTTTCAGCCAGCGCCTTGTTTTTAGTACCTTTCACAATCGCCCAGCTATCCAGATCGTAAATGCTGTCGGCCCAGACGATGCGGAAGTCATGCCCTTCTTTTTGCGCGGAGGCAACCCGACCGTTGTAGGCCGAGCTCATCACCACGTCGCCGGAAACCAGCCATTGCAGCGGCTGCGCACCGGATTCCCACCATTGGATATTGGATTTAATCTGATCCAGTTTTTTGAACGCACGGTCAACGCCGGCCGGCGTCGCCAGTTCTTTATACAGGTCTTCACGTTTTACGCCGTCGGCCAGCAGAGCGATTTCCAGCGTGAATTTAGCGCTTTTACGCAGCGCGCGTTTTCCCGGATAGTTTTTCACATCCCAGAAATCCGCCCAGTTTTTCGGCGCCTGTTGCAGTTTTTGCGCGTTATAGGTTAATACCGTTGACCAGAGGAAGATCCCCGCGCCGCATTCTGATACCGAACCTTTGACGAACTGCGACTCATCGCCCAGTTTTTTCCAGTCCAGCGGTTCAAACAGACCTTCGTTGCAGCCGCGCAGCAATTCCGGGCCTTCCACTTCTACCACGTCCCAACCAATCTGGCCGGTTTCCACCATGGCGCGAATACGCGCCATTTCGCCGTTGTATTCGCCGGCCTGAACCGTCCCCAGACCGGCGGCGGCGAACGGTTTGTAAAATGCTTTGTCCTGTGCGTCCTTATTGGTGCCGCCAAAGGAGATCACAGTGATGGATTCCGCCTGCGCCTGACAGGCCATTGCGACGAGAAACGCGGATACGGCAATTTTCTTCAACATAGTTCGGCTCCTGATGTGTGTTAGTCAACGTAAAGCAGGCAAGCAAGCACCAAATCCTTGATGCAGCATACATAACGATTAAGCATAAACTGTGCCACATTGGGTGTTTATGAAGGTTTGGCGTAATGGCTGGCGAGGATGGCTGAACAACGCGTGGGAATAAGCAACCCGACGTTTGGACAATTTTTCTGTTGCCAGTATCTCCCTTTAACAGTGCGTTACCTTTATCGGTCCGCACCGTTAAAGTGCATGAGGGGTTTGCTAAACAAATACAATAAAATCCTCATCGTAGCTGTTATCCCCCCTCATGCCGTTACCCGGACTAGCTGGAAAGGTCGACGCAAAGATATTTCATTTCCAGATACTCCTCGATACCGAAACGCGATCCTTCGCGTCCCAGTCCCGACTGTTTCACACCGCCGAAGGGGGCGACTTCATTTGAAATCAACCCGGTGTTAATACCGACCATGCCGTAATCCAGCGCTTCGGGTACGGTCCATTGGCGCACGGCGTCGCGCGTATAGACATATGCCGCCAGCCCGAATTCCGTATCGTTGGCCAGAGCGACCACCTCGGCTTCATCGGTAAACTGAAACAGCGGCGCCACCGGGCCGAATGTTTCTTCGCGGGCAAAACGCATATCGCGCGTGACATCGCCGATAATCGTCGGGGTGAAGAAGGTTCCGCCCAGCTCATGCGGCTTACCGCCGAGCAGCAAGGTTGCGCCTTTCGCCAGCGCATCGGCGATATGCTGCTGTACCTTGTCGATGGCATCGTCGTCAATCAACGGGCCTTGCGTCACGCCGGGCTGGGTGCCGTCGCCCACCTTGAGTTTTTCGACCTCGGCAACCAGCTTTTCAACCAGCGTCGGGTAAATGCCTTTTTGTACATAAATGCGGTTGGCGCAGACGCAGGTTTGTCCGCTGTTGCGGAATTTCGAAGCCAGAATGCCCTTCACCGCCAGATCCGCATCGGCATCGTCGAACACGATAAACGGCGCATTGCCGCCCAGTTCCAGCGACAGCTTTTTCACCGTCGGCGCGCTTTGCGCCATCAGAATACGGCCGACTTCCGTTGAGCCGGTAAAGCTCAGTTTTCGCACCACCGGGCTGTCGCACAGCGTTTTGCCTACCGACTGCGCATCCCCGGTGATCACCTGGAGCACGCCGCGCGGGATCCCCGCCTGTTGCGCCAGTTCCCCCAGCGCCAGTGCGGTAAACGGCGTTTGTTCGGCCGGTTTGACAATCATCGCGCAGCCCGCCGCCAGCGCGGGAGCCACTTTGCGGGTGATCATCGCCGCCGGGAAGTTCCACGGCGTAATGGCCGCGCAAACGCCGATCGGCTGTTTAATCACCAGCAGTCTCTGCTGACCCTGCGGGGATTGCAGTACGCTGCCTTCAACGCGTTTGGCTTCTTCGGCAAACCAGTCGATAAACGATGCGGCATAACCGATTTCACCGCGCGCTTCCGCCAGCGGCTTGCCCTGTTCCGCGGTCAACAGCGCCGCCAGATCTTCCTGATTTTCTGTAATCAGGCGCGACCAGGCCAGCAGCACGGCCGCGCGTTCTTTCCCGGTACGCTTGCGCCACTCGGCCTGCGCCCGTTGTGCGGCGGCGATCGCCTGGGTAGTTTGTGACGCGGTCACTAGCGGGATGACGCCCAACACCTCGCCGTTGGCCGGGTTGACCACTTCAAGATGTTCGCCGCTCTGGCTGTCATGCCATTCACCGTCGATTAAACAGTGTTGGCGAAATAATGTTTTTTGATTCAGTTGCATATATTCCTCTTACTGAGTAAGCACCCGAGTCAGAATGCTTAGTGCTTTACTAAACTGATCGTCAGGAATGGTCAGCGGATGCAGGAAACGAATGACGTTGCCGTGTACGCCGCAGGTCAGCAGCAGCAGCCCCTGATCCAGCGCTTCTTTCTGGAACTTGCGCGTAATTTCAGCAGAAGGTTTGCCGGTCTGCGGATCGTTGAACTCGGCCGCCACCATTGAACCCTGAGCACGAATCGCCACCAATGCCGGACACTGCTGTTTTGCCTTTTCCAGCGTTTCCACCAGCGCCGCGCCCAGATGTTGCGAGCGCTGACACAGCTTCTCTTCTTCGATGACGTCCAGTACCGCCAGCGCGGAGGCCACCGCCAGCGGATTACCGGCATAGGTGCCGCCTAATCCGCCGGGACTGGGCGCATCCATCACGTCGGCGCGGCCTACTACGCCGGAAATCGGGAAGCCGCCGCCGAGGCTTTTCGCCATCGTAATCAGGTCAGCCTGCTCTGCGTAATAGTCCATCGCAAACAGCTTGCCGGTACGGGCAAAACCGGTTTGTACTTCATCGGCGATCAGCAGAATACCGTGCTCGTCACATAGTTTGCGTAACGCGCTGATGAATTCAGGCGGCGCGACGTTGAATCCGCCTTCGCCCTGAACCGGCTCCAGCAGAATTGCCGCCACTTGATCGGCGGCGATATCGGTATGCAGCAGGCGGTCGATGCTTTCCAGCGACTGTTCAACGGTAATGCCCGTCTGCGCATTCGGGTACAAGGCGTGAAAAATAGAACCGGGGAACGGGCCGAAGCCGGTAGAGTACGGCGCGACTTTGCCGGTTAACGTCAGGGTCAGCAGCGTACGGCCATGGAATGCGGCGCCGAAGGCGATGACGCCGGGACGTTTGGTATAGGCGCGGGCGATTTTTACCGCATTTTCCACCGCTTCCGCTCCGGTGGTGAAGAACGTGGTTTTCGCCGCTCCTTTGATCGGCGCCAGCGCGTTGATGCGCTCAGCCAGTTCGACATAGCTGCCGTAAGGCACAATCTGATAGGCGGTATGAGTAAAGCGATCCAATTGCTCACGCACCGCCGCCAGGATTTTCGGGTGGCGATGACCGGTATTCAGCACAGCGATCCCTGCGGCGAAATCGATGAACTCGCGTCCCTCGACGTCCCATAACGTGGCATTTTCCGCACGCGCGGCATAAAAATCGCACATTACTCCCACGCCACGCGGAGTGGCAGCCAGACGTCGTTGATTTAATTCGCTATTACTCATTTTCTGCTCCGATTCAAAGAACTCACCCAACTCACCGATGACGGCGCTATGACCGTGATGTGATTGGTCGCCTCACATCTTTCTGTTGCTATTTATGCGCTAGATGGTTCTATAATCCAGAGCCAGTTTTTAATATTTAAGGGATCCACTTTTGCGTTCGCTCTTAACCGATTTATTACTTCAGCGTTTGAGTAATCAGCAGGAAGGCACGCTGAATAAGCGCCTTTATGACAGTATCCGACTGGCCATTCTCGATGGCGCCATTACCGCCGGCAGCCGGTTGCCCTCTTCACGCGATCTGGCGCATGAGCTGTCGCTATCCCGCAATACCGTGCTGGCGGCCTATGAACAACTGTTGGCCGAGGGGTATGTGGAGGCGCGAACCGGAAGCGGTACCTTTGTCACGCAGCAATTGCCTGACGGCAATATGGCGCCCGTGCGCGATGACAGCGAAATTTTTCCGCGTCAGCCCATGCAGGAGCTGTCGCGCCGCGGAACGCATCTGTTGGGGTATGCCGGCGCTTCCGCCCGCCAATGGGGAGCCTTCATGCCGGGTATTCCCGATATCGCCAGTTTTCCCCATGACCTGTGGCGCCGGATACAAACCCGTTTGACCCGCCGGGTGCAGCCTGAACAACTGTCATATTCGCCCGTCGGCGGCTGTCCCGAGCTTCAATTGGCCCTAGTGGATTACCTGCGCGTCGCGCGTTCCGTCGAATGTACCCCCGAACAGATTCTGATTACCGAAGGGACGCACCAGGCGATGGATTTGCTGGCGAAGATGCTTTGTAATCCCGGCGATCTGGCCTGGATTGAAGATCCCTGTTATTGGGGGACGCGTAATCTGCTGACGATTAACGGGCTGCGCGTCGCGCCAATTGAGGTGGATGAGCTGGGAATGGCGCCGCCGGATACCGTTTCATCCCAGTCGATCCCGCGCCTGATCTGCGTGACGCCGTCGCATCAATACCCGTTGGGCGCGGTGATGAGCCTGGCGCGGCGGCAGCGTCTGCTGACGCTGGCGCAGGAACATGGCTGCTGGGTGGTGGAAGATGACTACGACAGCGAGTTTCGCTTCTCCGGCAATCCCATCCCCGCGCTGCAAGGACTGCAAACCCAATCCCCGGTGATCTACATCGGCACCTTCAGCAAAACGCTATATCCGGGGCTGCGCGTCAGTTATATGGTGCTGCCGCCGCAGCTGGCCAGAGAATTGAAAGTCGCGCACTCGGAGCTTTACCGCGGCGGCCACTGGCTGACGCAGGCGACGCTCGGTCAGTTTATCCGCGAGGGACACTATGCCGCCCATATCCGCCGCATGCGGTTACTCTACGCCCGACGTCGGGCCATATTGACCGAGCTTATCGAACGACATCTCGGCGCGGACTATATCGGCGATAACAGCAACGCCGGACTGCATATGCTGCTCAGACTGCCCGCCGGCATCGATGATGTGCTGCTGAGCGCGCAGATTCTGCGACGCGGCGTCATGGTCAGACCGCTTTCCAGCTACTATTTGCGCCAAACCCGAGATCGGGGGCTGCTGCTGGGATATGCCTGTGTGGAAGAGCGTAAAATGGCCGAGTCATTCGCGGTGATTGTCGACTGCATTCATGCACAAATATCCACAAATCCGCCCCGTTAAGCGGTTTATTTCCACGCACCATCATAGTGCTTTGCTGTTGGCTTGCATCACCATAATGGGGCAAAGCAGGCGGCCTTTTTTTGCCCTATCGGTTTTAACTCATTCGCCACGCTCGATTTAACCAAACAGGCATGATTTATGCATAAGTCAGGTTAAGACACGTTACCGCGAGAAATGGAATAATGAGAACCTATGTCAGTTTCAAGAACATTCAGAAAACCTACGACGGTGATCGCCTGGTAGTAAAAAACCTGAACCTGGATATTCAAGAAGGCGAATTTCTTACCCTGCTCGGCCCTTCCGGATCGGGGAAAACCACCAGTCTGATGATGCTTGCCGGGTTCGAAACGCCGACGCAAGGAGAGATTTTCCTGCGCGATACGCCCTTGCATAATCTGCCGCCGCACCAACGCGGCATCGGGATGGTCTTTCAGAACTACGCGCTATTTCCACATATGACCGTGGCCGAAAACCTGGCGTTTCCCTTGTCTATCCGCCGTTTGAGCAAGGTTGACATCAAAGAGAAAGTCGACCGCGTTCTGGATCGCGTCAAGCTGACCAGTCTGGCCGATCGCTACCCTGCGCAAATGTCCGGCGGCCAGCAGCAACGCGTGGCGCTGGCGCGCGCGCTGGTTTTCGAACCTAAACTGGTGCTGATGGATGAACCGCTGGGCGCATTGGACAAACAGTTACGTGAACATATGCAGTTGGAAATCAAAGAATTGCATGAGTCGTTGGCGCTAACCGTGGTCTATGTGACCCACGATCAGAGCGAAGCGATGACCATGTCCAACCGCGTGGCCGTCTTCAACGATGGCGTGATTCAGCAGATGGACAGCCCGAGCGATATTTATGAAAAACCGGAAAATGCTTTTGTGGCGCAGTTTATTGGTGAAAACAATACGCTGATCGCCACTCAGTCCGGTTCGGACGGTAATTTCTATCGCGCCACGCTGGATGACGGTACCCAGCTTCAGGCGCTGAAGGTTCGCCCTAGCTCGCCCGGTAAAAAAATCACGCTATGTATTCGACCGGAACGCATTCGGATTAATGCGGACAACCCCGGCGCCGGCGCCCAACAGGTAAAGGCGCGCATCCAACAGTTTATTTATCTGGGCGATCATGTACGCATGATGACCGAAGTCGCCGGTCAGCCGCAGTTTATGGTGAAACTGCCCGCCAGTGAAATTCAACCGCATTGGAAAGCCGGTAGCGAAGTGACGTTATCCTGGCACCCGGAACATCTGCGCGCGCTGGATGTGGTAAAAACCCACTGATACAAGACCGACAAAAAACGCACGCCGAAGTGGCGTGCGTTTTCTCACGGAACGAACTGACTTAGCCGCGGATTTTACGGTATATCCACAGTACGACAATCGCGCCAATCACCGCGACGATAAAGCTGCCGAAATTGAAACCGTCGACGCGACCAAAACCGAAGAACGTGCTGATATAGCCCCCGACCACGGCACCGATAATCCCCAGCACCACCGTCAGGATAAAACCACCTCCGTCTTTACCAGGCATGATCCACTTAGCCAAAATACCTGCAATCAACCCAAAAATAACCCAGGACAAAATTCCCATATTAACCTCGCTTTTATTATGGAGGGCTCTACTCCCCGCCCTCCGTCGGACAACAGCAAACAGCACCGATGAGTTTATCTACAAAATTATTGGTGCAGGACACGCGGTTGTAAGTATAGACAAGAATTATCATTCGGGGAGACGAGAAGGCGTTTAACTAACCGGTTGATTATATTATCGACTATGGATGTTCCCGCGATAGCTGTTATCCAATTGTAAACCTTTCCTAAACGAAGTGGTTATTTGCCGTTGATTATAGAAGTAATCCTAAGTAAGGCGATATGCCCCTCGGCTAAACTGTTTATTACAGCACTTTGTCGCTGTTTCAACAGGATTGACTGAGGAACAACATGAAGGAAGTCAGTAAAGAACGATTTATCGGGCTGGAATGGCTGCGATTTCTGCTCGGCTGCTATGTGATGATTTATCATACGATCCATACTTATCCTCAACGCGCGCGCGTGCCGTTTCTGGATGAGCTCACCAGCATGGGATTTTTTGCCACCAGCACATTCTTTGTACTGTCTGGTTTTTTATTGGCGCATGTCTATATCAGGGACGGCCGCTTACGTGAACCCGCCCGCCGGTTCTGGGCAAAACGTTTCTTTAATCTCTATCCGATTCATATTATCGCGTTGCTGGCGTCCATCGCCGTTGTGACCCTGATGCAATGGCTCGCTATTCCGCCGGAAGGGCAAGTGGCCAGCGCCCGTTTCGTGATTTACGACACCAATGATCCGAATGTCGATCCGCAAACCTTGCGCCACTACATGACAAACACCCAACTGGCATTTAACAGTCTGTTGCAGTTATTGATGCTACAAGCGTGGAACCCCTACTTCCTGACCTTCAATGCCCCGCTGTGGTCGCTTTCTACGCTTTTCTTTTTCTATCTGACGTTTCCCCTGCTGGCGCCCCGGCTGCTAAGAAGCCTTCATCCCTGGGTGTGGATGGGGATCGTGTTCCTGCTCTATCTGCTGCCGCCGATTTGGGTGATCTGGCAACAGCAATATGGGATGCCTTATACCGGCTTGTTACAGCGCGGACCGATCTTCCGTCTGCCTGAGTTTCTGGCTGGTATTCTGGGCTATGCCATCTTTCGCAATTATCGTCAAAAAAGCACAAAACCGCTGACCAGAGGACGGTATTACGGCCTGGTCCTGTTTATCGTGGTCAACTTTGTTATCGGCACCTGGTTGTACACCCATGGCGAAGCCTACTGGTACTTTCTGCTGCATAACGGGTTGCTGTTGCCTGCGCAGGTCATGCTGGTCTGCCTCTGCGCGTTGGCGCGGGAACCCGACAGCAAATGGTTGCGCCACTGGTCGCCACGCTTGGGCGCCGCGTCGTTATCCATTTTCGCACTGCATGTGCCGCTGTTTAACTTATTCCGTACGGTTGAACAGTTGGTGCGCGGCAATCCGTTGGCGTGTTTCAGCGAGTGGGATCGCTGTGTCGCCGCCGCCGGGCAGGTTCAGCTATCGATGACGGGCTATATTATTTTCCTGCTGTCCACCGTAGCGCTGTGCGTACTGTTCCAGGAACAGATTGTTCTTCGTGTTCGACAATGTCTGACTGAGCGTTACCTGAATCGCAATGTGTCATCCTGCTCACAGAGCGCAACCTGAGTCTTGTAGCAGCTATAACGTGAAATGTGATAGACCTCGCGTTATAGCTGTTAATAATCAATCGCATCTTTTATAACTATTTACATTCTAATCAACCCCCGTTTTGGGCTAGAGCATCCTTTCAATTCCTGTTAATGTTCCCCATTCCGGTTTGAACCGGTTAATGAATCATCGGCGGTACGTCTTAAATGACGGCTTTCCAACACTTGTCACTACTGTTTATCTGGCAAAATGACACTATCCAAACACGCAATATCTTCCCTGAGTCTGGTTATCACGCTTGCTTCCGCAGGTATTACCCAAAGCCATGCCGACACCATTTGGCTGACCAATGGCGACCAGATCAGCGGTAAGATCACACTGCTCGACGGCGGTAAATTGTTCATTACCACCGATTATGCCGGTTCAATCTCTGTTTCATGGGATAAGGTAAAAACCTTCGAAACCGATCACGGTCTGGTGATTCAGGGCGAACGCTATAAGGAAGGCTCGCTGTATCCGGTGGTTAAGGCTGGGGAAAATCGCGCGATTATCGCCATGCCCTCGCTTGCCAACGACGCTGCCGGGCCGCAAACATTGCAGCTTTCTGAGATCAAATCCATCGTTGCCCAGAAGCCGCTGGTAACGGACTTATCCTGGAAAGGCAATATTGATGCCGGGATGTCGCACAAGAAAAGTTCGACGACAACGGATAACTATGACGCCACGCTCAGCACGCAAGCCCGTCACGGAACCTGGCGCCACAATATTGACGCCAGCTACCACCTGGCAAAAGAAAACAAGGTCGAAAGCACCAAGAATGCCGGCGGCGAATATGCGTTGGATAAATTCATCGACGAACACTGGTACTGGCAGGGACGTTACCAATACAAGCGTGACTGGATTGAGAATATCAAGATCAACCGTTCATTCGCGCTGGGTCCTGGTTATCAGTTCTGGGATAACGACCTAGGCGCCTTCTCGCTGACGACGCTGGTCGGTACTCAGGCCTATATTTATCAGGATAACGATAAAGACGACTTCTACTCAGGCGGTATTAAATGGGCTTACAACCGTTTCCTGTTTAGTAAATCGGTAGAAGCCTTCACCAGCGGTGAACTGGGTCGCTCCTTCGACGCTACCGCGCCGCTTTATTTGCAAGCCGATGCCGGCCTGCGTTTCAAGCTGACCGACTGGTCTTCGATGAATATGAAGGTGACGCGCACCCGAACCGAAAGCAAACAGGGTAATGTCAACGATACGCTGTACACCATGGGCGTGGGCGTAGGCTGGTAATTCGCCGCGTCAAGAATGAAATACCGTCAGCGAACCGCGTGGATAACGATGGTTCGCTGGCTTTTTTATGATGGGCTTCCATTAGAATCTTGCATGACTGGATCTTCTCATATAATCCAGTGAGTACCGCTACAGGATAATACTGATTACTTAAGGTGACCGGTATTCTTTTACGGATATTTGGCTCGTATCTTGAGTTTACATACAAACGATCTCAAAAAGATCTACTTGGTTGCTTGATCAAAATTTTATAGGTTTTATCAAACCTACCGCCTATCGCTACATTAGTACCAAACAACCCGCCAGATACTCGTACGTTAACAACGCCGGATTTAACAGGTACACCCTGAACCCTGACGCAATTGTGAGCAGGAGAGTCATTGCAATACTTCAAAGTTAATCCTGTATCGGATGGGATTATTTCACCTACAAACTTTTCTTTTCTGTTAGAATCCAGAGAAAATACAGCCCCACCATTTATATTTATTTCACTGACATAAGGCGTTCCGACTATCGCATCATTGAGAACATTACCATCAGGAGTAACATCAGCATGTAAAACACACGCTGATAATATAAATAAGATGAAAACCACAACAACTATCTTCATGGCTATTTTAATGGTTTAAAAACCATCCCCCCAAAGAACCTATTAATAAAAAACTGTAAGCTTTCCCCTTTTTTAACCCAATTGATTGATTTTCCCCAGGAAAATAGTTTCAAATGAACATGACCATTACTATCTTGCGTTACAGAACCATCCCATACAATCCAGTGTGTAGGTAACGTTGTATAGTTTGTACTACCTTCAAGAAGCCCATCATTTATTAACGTAACGACTTTATAGCCTTGCTCTACGCATTTATTTAAATCTCTAATACCCTGAGTGCCTGCCTGAGTGATTCCGACATTACTGAATACCTTTTCATAACCAGCTTTCTCAAACCATTCCGTCAACGCTTGCCACAAAGTGACACCGGCAACAGGAGAATCAAGGGTATCAAAACTAAATATCGCGTTCTCTGAATCCCTGAGTCCTGCCAGAGTCATCCAATCAAGACCTGATATGTTATCATAAAAATTACCCTCAGGATTGCGACATCCCTCACCGGGGGCTATCTCAAGTTTACCGATTTTAGTTTTCCCGTATCGCCACAACTCCCTCGCAGCTTGTGCATACACATCAGGGCGATCCATTTGCAGACAGTAAAAAAATGCAGCTGGACCGCACACACTGGCACTCGCCTGAAATGGATAAGACTGATGATAAAATCGGTTATTAATATCAGACTCAATTTTATTCTTTTCAAACGGATCTTGTGGTGACCCTATTGGATACTCTTTCGCAATAAATGGACGCTCCGGGATGGTAATTTTAATTTTCTTTGTTTCACCACCCTGGCTCTCAGGCTTCATTGTGCCATTTGACACAAAATAACAAGGGTTCTCACGCTTAACCGGAGACCAGGCTTTGCCTGATGAAAATTCTTCCAGTGTGTACATTTTAGTAAACGGAATAGGGGTAACACAGTGCGTATGTAACATGGTTTTCCGGTAAATATTGACTTCCATAATATAAATGGTCGAGAGCGACTCATTGATATTTCCGGTCATATGACTCTGTGTTTCGTAATTAGCCTGAAACGGCTGTTGCTTCACATCCACCAGGGGATATTTATTTCTGTCGGAGTCCATGCGATAAATATACAGATCATACAGCAGGGAACTTGCCGGGACATTAGAGTTAATTCGCGTACTGAGATGGTAAACAGCCATAATTAATCCATTAATATATGTAACATTATTCGTCGGATTCAGCAAAATGCCATTGCGTCACACCGTGCTCGTCGGTAACGCCCGCATCAGAATGGCCATCCGGGAACATCAGAGGATAGCCATCAGTTGACCATCGTCACCGGCGCATGACGGGACGTAGAGGTGGATGACAATGGCGTATTATCGGCTTTGCCATCAGTCTGAGACTCTTTTAGTGCGCAGCTATCCCAACCTCAACGTAAAGATTGAAAACCCGTGTTAACGCGGCTTTGCCTCGTCGTTCTCCGCCGCTTGTTGCAGCAAACGAACCTGCCGGGCCAGTTCGCATAGCCCGTCATCTTCCATGCCGTAGGTTTTCAATTCTCGCTCCAGAGCAAACAGATACTGCGCGTTGGTACCCAGCGGTCCGCTGGCCTGGGCAATAAGCGGAGCCACCTGTTTAATGCAGATGTCGTCTTCCATGAGCGGATGATCCAGGGCGGACACGAAAACCAGTGCAGTGACAGTGTCACCATTTTGTTGCTGTAGCTCAAACCAGCCGGGACGATAGCACCCCGTCAGCATTTCCCGCTTCCATAACAGCTCCAAATCTTCACGCAACGAAGACTCAGATAAACGAAAAGCCAGCCCGGTGGTTTTTCCGCCCGGCACCAATGCCAACATGCGGCCTGGGCGATTCGTCGTCCCCCGCCCGACCGTCAGGCGCAGACAAAAAGCCCGATGCCAGTCATGCAGCGTCGCCAGACAGGCTTCTTCCGCATCAAAAACCGGGTTCCACATCAGAGAACCATAGCCGAATACCCAGATCGGGCCATTGTCGGGACGACAGGCCAACGTCTTTTCCAGCGATTCCGCGCGCTGTTGCGGCGTGAGTAATAACGTATCCTCAATACATCCAAACGCTGTTCTACAATCTGCTTTTTGCAAAAAATCACGTGTTAACACGACTTACCACTCCCAGATCATTCTATTTACCGCCCATCAGGCATGTTATCGTTCCATCCTTAAAACCCAACACTGTTGCTTGACTGCTTTTTAGGCAGTAATGACACGAGATTATTCATTTCCTGTGCAGCAATCAAGTTTGATCTCGTCCGCAAAAAATGAAAAAGCGCACGGCTGGGGGCCGTTATGATAATTCATGCCCGGCGTTCGCAACCCAACAGAGATCAAAATGCCTCTAACACGCCGGAAATAGAGGAGAAAGCTGAACAATACGGCAGAACCCAGAGAAAACTGTCGTTTCAGTCAGAGTTCTCCGAATTAATCTACACTGGTAACGGCGGAAACTGATTTGACTATTTTCGGATGTCGGTCCGAATGTCGGGCTTTGTCGGAACGCGGGGCAACAGCGAATCGCCGTTCAGCGCCGTCATCATGCCGGTTGAGATGAAAAACATAATCCTAATAGCCGTTAGAGTGATGGTTTTTAATGAAATGGGCCAAATCAAAAGAAACCTTGCGATAAATTCCCTGCTGGCAGGATTAATCATAAAAATTAACCACAAAAAACATATTTAATATTATTGCGATAGAAAGAAGATAACAATATCCCGACCGTTCGCTTTAATTACCGGCCCCAAGCGTAAAAATCCGTAAAAAAACCGCGAGAAGCCGCAGAATCTGTTAATCTATACCTTCTTTTTACGATATGACTACTTTTCTGTAACCTGATAGCTAAAAATAAATTTTTGATGACATTTTGTTTTCGCCATAGCGCATAATTCCGCTGGATAAGGAGAACCCCCGTAATGAAGTCTCACTCTGAGGTTGTCAAAACCCGCCATCAGGAATATTCACTTATTCTGCCGATCGTCGCATTGATCGTTTTGTTCCTGTGGGGGGACACGCAAGATTTCCTCTCTATTCTGGGTATCAACATGCTGGCTCTGGCCGGTATTCTGTTCAGCGCCTTTAGCGTTGTTCGTCATGCCGATGTGCTCGCCCACCGCCTGGGTGAACCCTATGGGTCATTGATCCTCAGCCTGTCGGTGGTCATTCTTGAGGTTAGCCTGATTTCGGCCTTAATGGCGACCGGCGATGCCGGTCCCGATCTCATGCGGGATACGCTCTACTCGATTATTGTAATTGTCACCGGCGGTCTGGTTGGTTTCGCGCTGCTGCTGGGCGGACGCAAATTTGCAACGCAGTACGTTAACCTGAGCGGCATCAAACAGTATCTGATGGCCATTTTCCCGTTGGCGGTGATTGTGCTGGTTTTCCCCAGCGCCTTGCCCGAGGGGAACTTCAGCGTCGCTCAATCGCTGATTGTGGCGCTGATTTCCGCCGCGATGTACGGCGTGTTTCTGCTGATTCAAACCCGGACCCACCAAAGTCTGTTTGTTTACGAACATGAAGATGAAGGCGACGCCGACGATCCGCATCATGGTAAGCCGTCCGGACACAGTTCGTTATGGCATACGGCGTGGTTATTGATTCACCTGATCGCCGTTATCAGCGTAACCAAAATGGATTCTCAACCGCTGGAAGCCCTGCTGACGGAGATGAATGCGCCGGCCCAGTTCACCGGTTTCCTGGTCGCTCTGTTGATCCTGTCGCCTGAAGGACTGGGCGCTATCCGCGCCGTGCTGAAAAATCAGGTACAGCGCGCCATGAATCTGTTCTTCGGTTCTGTGTTGGCGACCATTTCATTGACGGTGCCTACCGTCACCGTTATCGCCATGCTGACCGGCCGCACGTTGAATTTCGGACTGGATTTACCGCATATCGTCGTAATGCTGGCGGTATTGGTGCTGTGCCATATTACGTTTTCAACCGGCAGAACCAACGTCTTGAGCGGCAGCGCGCATCTGGCGTTATTCGCCGCCTACCTGATGACCATCATGCTTTAACCCCTTCTTTTTTGCCGGCATTGCATTTTTGCATTGCCGGCCATCATAACAAGCATCTCTTGATGTATATCTGGATTTTCCAGGAACATCAGGCGTATCGTATATAGTGCTTATCTATCTACGACGGACCCAGCCGGCCCGCCATTTTGTTTTTCTTTTTTTACGTGGTTCTTCCTTAGATGAAAACGCATGGAATTAACGGCATCAAACCGTTCAGCGCGCTTATTGACGCGTGCTGGCGCGAAAAATATACATTACAACGCTTCACCCAAGATATTATTGCCGGCATTACGGTTGGTATCATCGCTATTCCTTTAGCCATGGCGCTGGCGATAGCCAGCGGCGTCCCTCCTCAATACGGCTTGTATACCGCGGCAATCGCCGGGATTATCATTGCGATCAGCGGTGGTTCCCGCTATAGCGTCTCCGGGCCGACGGCCGCTTTTGTCGTGATCCTCTATCCGGTTTCCCAACAATACGGGCTTTCCGGATTGCTGATCGCCAGCCTGCTCTCCGGGGTCTTCCTGTTGCTGATGGGAATATGCCGCTTCGGGCGCTTGATCGAATACATTCCCCTGTCGGTGACGCTGGGCTTTACTTCCGGGATCGCCATTACCATCGGGACGATGCAGATTAAAGATTTTTTCGGTCTGCATATGGAAGTGGTGCCCGAGCACTATGTCGGCAAAGTGGTTGCGTTGGCGCAGTCAATGCCCACATTGCACATCGGCGATACGCTGATCGGCATCGTCACGCTGGCGGTGCTGATTGGCTGGCCCAAATTGGGGATTCGTTTGCCGGGGCATTTGCCCGCATTATTGGCGGGCGTCGCCGTCATGGGCATCCTGTCGTTATTCGGCGTTCATGTCGCCACCATTGGTTCCCGTTTCAGCTACCTGCTGGCCGACGGCACGCAGGGGCAAGGGATCCCGCCGATTCTGCCGCAATTGGTGCTGCCCTGGAATGTGACCGCGCCGGGCGGTCAGGCGATGGAACTGAGCTGGCAAAGCATTTCCGCCCTGCTGCCGGTGGCCTTTTCGATGGCGGTGCTGGGGGCGATTGAGTCCCTGTTGTGCGCCGTGGTGCTGGATGGCATGACGGGTAAGAAACACAACTCCAATGCCGAACTGATTGGTCAGGGTTTCGGTAATATCATCGCCCCGTTCTTTGGCGGGATTACGGCCACCGCCGCTATCGCGCGTTCCGCGGCGAACGTGCGCGCGGGCGCGACATCGCCGGTTTCGGCCATCGTCCACTCCCTGCTGGTATTGCTGGCGCTGCTGGTTCTGGCCCCCTGGCTGTCCTACCTGCCGCTGGCGGCCATGGCGTCATTGTTGCTGATGGTCGCCTGGAATATGAGCGAAGCGCACAAGGTGGTCGATCTGCTGCGCCATGCGCCGAAAGACGATATTATCGTGATGATGCTCTGCATGTCGCTGACCGTGCTGTTTGATATGGTCGTCGCCATCACCATCGGGATTGTACTGGCGTCGCTGCTGTTTATGCGCCGCATTGCGCAAATGACCAGGCTGAGCGAACTGCCGGGTACCCAGTCACCCGATCAACTGGTGCTGCGCGTCAACGGCCCGCTGTTCTTTGCCGCGGCCGAGCGTATCTTCAGCGACTTAATGAATCGTTGTCAGGATTACCAAACGATCATCCTCCAGTGGGATGCCGTCCCGGTGCTGGATGCCGGTGGGTTAAATGCCCTGCTGCGTTTCAGCGACGCGTTGCCGGAAGGAAAACATCTGATTATCACCGATATTCCATTTCAACCACTGAAAACGCTGGCGCGCGCCAATGTTCATCCGATTGACGGCCGCCTCAGTTTTTACGGCTCTCTGGCTCAGGCGTTGGACGCCGTTGGGGAAACGAAGGCGTTGAACGCGCCGAAATAGGTAAGTGAGACGCTACCGGCGAGGTTAGCAGCATAAAAGGCACGCCTCTGACAGGCGTGCCGGTTTATTTCACCAGCGCGTTAGGCTCCGTCACAATCCGCACGGACAAACACTCATCCTGCTGGGTCAATGCCAGCGAATCATGACACTCCTCATCAATGACGCCCAATTGCTCATTCGTCAACGGATAAGGCAGTTGAATATCAAATGTCTGTAGGCCTTGCTGCCGCGCCAGCTCGATCAGTCTGGCGATATTTATCTCATCGCTGACCTGCGTGGAGAGAACTTGCATGGCAAGCATTTTAAGACGATCTTTGAAGGATACTTTTTGCCGGGATAACGGTGTCTTGGTCACCATGCCGAAAAACGGCCAAACGCCGTAGATGGCGTCAATAAAACGCCAGTGCTTCTTACACAATGCTGCCAGATAATCTGTATAGTCGATGCATATTCTTTCGTTGAAATATGCCGGCTCGTCGGGGTGATACTTCGCCATCCCCTATCTCCTCTTTGCCGCGCACGGTTTTGCGATAAAACCTTAGCATGCGAAACCGTTTATTCCAGTATAGTGGCATGGTTTAGTGCGATTTTACCAGTCAGTTTGGAGTATTGATTGTGGCAACTTTTTCTTCCGCTCCCGTATTGATTACCGGCGGCATCAGGCGCATCGGACTGGCGCTGACGCGTTCATTTCTGGCGAAAAACATTCCGGTGATCGTCAGCTGGCGTACGCCGTATCCCGAGCTTGAGGAATTAACGCAACTGGGCGCCGTCTGTTTGCCGGCCGATTTTTCCACAACAGAGCAAATTTACGCCTTTGCCGAACAGGTGAAAGCGCTGGCGCCGCAACTGCGGGGGATTATCCACAACGCCAGTAGTTGGCAGGCGGAAAGTTCGGCGATACCACCGGAAAAGACGCTGGCGGAAATGTTGCAAATCCACGTTTACACGCCCTACCTGCTCAACCAGTTACTGGAGTCCTGCCTGCGCGGTCAGGGTGTCGCCGGCGCCGATATCATTCATCTCACCGACTATGTGGCGGCAAAAGGCAGCGATAAGCATATCGCGTATGCCGCGAGTAAAGCGGCGCTGGACAATATGACCCGTTCTTTTGCCCGCAAGCTGGCGCCGGAAGTGAAAGTTAATGCGATCGCGCCCGCGCTGATCATGTTTCATGAGCATGATAATGAGCAATATCGACGGCAGGCGCTGGATAAATCGCTGATGAAAATCGCGCCGGGCGAAGAGGAAGTGGTCCGACTGGTGGATTACCTGATGTCCAGCCGTTATATCACCGGCCAGACCCTGGGATTGGATGGCGGCCGCGCGCTGCGTTGATGCATTAATCGCCAGGCAGTTAACACCCGTTTACGCTTCATGGCTGGAGCTTGCCAGGTCATCGATCTATGCTAGCCGCAGCGGTTTTGGGGAACACGGGCGCCATGTATAAAATTGTTTTTATAGAAGACGATGCAGAAGTCGGTAAGCTGATCGCCGCTTATCTCGGCAAGCATGATATTGAGGTCAGGGTCGAAGCGCGCGGCGATCGGGCGCTGGCGTTTATCGAACAGCAGCGGCCCGACCTGGTGCTGCTGGATATCATGCTGCCGGGCAAGGACGGCATGACGATCTGCCGTGAATTGCGTCCGCAATACCGCGGCCCGATCGTCCTGCTGACCTCGCTGGATAGCGATATGAATCATATTCTGGCGCTGGAAATGGGCGCCGATGATTATATTCTGAAAACCACCCCGCCCGCGGTTCTGCTCGCTCGCCTGCGTCTGCATTTCCGCCAGTACGGCAATGCGCCGCAGGCGGGGATAGAGCCAGTCGCCGCGCCGTTGCAGGTTCACAAACCTTTGCACTTTGGTCTGCTATGCATCGACCCCGTTAACCGTGAAGTGACGCTGGGGGAGGAAAACATCGCGTTATCAACCGCTGATTTCGACCTACTCTGGCAACTGGCGACCCATGCCGGAAATATCATGGATCGCGATGCGCTGCTGAGAAATCTTCGCGGCGTCAGCTACGATGGCATGGATCGCAGCATCGATGTCGCGGTTTCCCGCCTGCGTAAAAAGCTCTACGACAATCCGACGGAGCCGTTCCGTATCAAGACCGTGCGCAACAAGGGCTATCTGTTCGCGCCCCATACCTGGGAAAGCGTGGCGTCATGAAAAAACTGTTTATCCAGTTTTTTTTGCTGTTGTTCGCCTGTTTTGTGGTCATGACGCTGCTGGTCGGGCTGGTCTACAAAGTCACCGCTGAACGCGCCGGAAGACAGTCCATGGACGATCTGATGAAAAGCTCGCTCTATCTGATCCGCAATGAACTGCGCACCATCCCGCCGCGCGATTGGCACAAGACCATCAGCCAGTTGGATTTAAACCTGTCGTTTCAATTGCAAATCGAACCATTGAATAAATATGCGTTGAGTCCCGGCGCGCAACAGCGGCTGAATCAGGGCGAGATCGTCGCGCTCGACAATGAATATACGTTTATTCAACGCATTCCCCGCAGCCATTATGTGCTGGCGGTCGGGCCGATCCCCTATCTGTTTTTTCTGCATGAAATGCGCCTGCTGGATCTGTTGCTGGTCATGCTGATTGGTTTGTCGCTGGCGCTGCCGGTGTTCTTGTGGATGCGGCCTCACTGGAAGGCGATGCTGCAACTGGAAAATGCGGCGCAGCGCTTCGGCGATGGGCATCTTGAAGAGCGTATCCATTTTGACGATACCTCCAGCCTGTTTCGTCTCGGTATCGCATTTAATCTGATGGCGGATAACCTGAATCAACTGATCGCCAGTAAAAAGCAGCTTATCGATAACATCGCTCACGAATTACGTACGCCGCTGGTGCGTTTACGCTATCGGCTCGCCATCAGTGAAAATTTAACCGAAGAAGAACAGCAGGCATTAAATCGGGATATCGGCCAGCTTGAAGCGCTGATCGACGAACTGCTGACCTATGCCCGATTAGACCGGCCGCAGGTGACGCTGCACCTCAGCGAAATCGACCTCCCCGGCTGGTTACAAACCAAAGTCGATGACTTCCGGCTTATCCATCCCGATAAACGCATCACGCTGGCTATCCCCAATCGGACGAATTTCGGCTATCTCGACCTGCGTTTGATGGAGCGCGTGTTGAATAACCTCGTCAACAACGGATTACGTTTCTGCCGCACCCGCCTGCACATCAGTCTGCTGTCGGACGGCCACCATACCGCCAGTCTTTACGTTGAGGACGACGGGCCGGGCATCGACCCGGCGCGGCGGGAACAAATCTTTGAGCCTTTCGTCCGGCTGGAAGCGGGAATTGAAAACAGCAGCGGCGGTTGCGGACTCGGTCTGGCTATTGTTCACGCCATCGTCCGGGCGCACGAAGGCACCATCAGCGTGGATAATAGCTCGCTGGGCGGCGCCGGATTTTGCTTTTCCTGGCCGATCAAACATGCCGCCGCGCCGCAGACTGCGGCGCATAGCTGACGGCTCAGACAGGCGGACAATCGGTATCGCCCCGCCCCAGTTCCGGCTGCCATAGAACCTGAACCTGCTGCGGATCGGCGCCGTCCAGCAGGCGCCGGATCATGGCGGCGATCTGTTTACCCACGTTGGTACGGGTGTTTTGAATAATCGGCGTTATCGCGACGTCGATCAGGTTATCATCCGGCAGACCGTCATAAACGATCAGGGATACGCCCTGCTTGCCCAACCGGCCGACTTGCTGTAGCGCGCTGGCCGCGCCTTCACCCAGCATATTGCAGTCGGTGATGATGGCCGTCGGCGGCTCATCCAGCGCCAACAGCCGCTGAGTGGCGTAGTAACCGCCGGGCCGATTAGGCTCGGCCTTCTGGATGTAATTCTCCGGTTGCGGCAATAAACAACGGGCCAGCGTATCCGAATAGCCTTGCAGGCGTTGCTCCACATAGGCGAGCTGGGCGTTGGTGCTTAAAAAGGCGATGCGTTGGTGTCCCAATTCAACCAGCCGCTCTACGGCCATGACGGAACCGGCGTAGTTGTCGAAATCAAACCAGGCATAAGGTTGGGATAAATTGCTGCGCCCGAGCGCCAGAAAAGGAAAATTTTGCGCCTGGAGATACTTCAGCCGGTGATCGTCAGGCCTGGTGTGGGCAACCAACAGCGCGTCTACCCGTCGGGTTTGCACCAGACGAGTCAATGACTGGTGCGTTTCGTTGGGTTCGTCAGGAATAAGCAGCAAATCGATACCGAATTTCGCCAGTTCGATGCTGATCCAGCCAATCATTTCCAGAAAGGTCGAATTGTTCAGCACCCGCGGGCGGGACGGATACGCCAGCGCCACCGCATCGGTTTTCCCCATTTTCAGCCGCCGGGCCGTCAGGTTGGGCTGATAGCCTAAACGTTTGGCGGCTTCCACGATCCGTTCCCGCGTCGCGGGCGCGACGTCATCATAACCATTCAGTGCGCGGCTGACCGTGGTAGAGGAAATTCCCAGTTCGCTGGCGATCTTTTTTAATGACATATTCAACCCGGCATCCGATGTTTAAGGGAAGGAAAACGCTCTTGATATACCATTCAATATAAATAAGCTCAATAGGTTACCGCGTCTGCGA
Source organism: Brenneria sp. g21c3 (assembly GCF_040240345.1). Lineage (NCBI taxonomy): Bacteria > Pseudomonadati > Pseudomonadota > Gammaproteobacteria > Enterobacterales > Pectobacteriaceae > Brenneria > Brenneria sp. g21c3. The sequence continues at coordinate 413,765 of NZ_JBEIAB010000003.1, forward strand.
CCGGCGCCGCCCTTTCTCTTGCCGCCAGAAGCCCGACTGCGGCCAATTCTAGCATTTTCCGCACTGACCCCGGTCGCCCAAAATAACAAAACAGCCAAATTTTTTAAGCTCATCACAGATCCGAAACGTTTAGATTCAAAATCTAAACGTTTCGGATGTATGTTTAATGCCGAACGTTGCCAACGGCGACATGCGCATAAACGGCGAAATCGTACTTAGAATGACCAATGCCGCGCACATTTCGCCACGATGAAAGCGCCGGCCTTCTTACCCTTGCGCGACCAGCTACATCATGAGGTGTTTATGAACGAAGTAAGCGAAGAAAAATCCTATCGGGGGAACCGCAATTTCTGGTTGTTCGGGCTCTTTTTCTTCTTCTATTTTTTTATCATGGCCTCCTACTATCCGTTTTTTCCCATATGGCTGCATGATATTAATAATTTAAGCAAGACCGACACCGGGATTGTCTTCGGCAGTATTTCCTTATTCGCTCTGGCTTTCCAACCCATTATGGGGCCATTGTCGGACAAGCTCGGCCTGAGAAAAAACCTGATGTGGATCATCGTCGGGTTGCTGATCCTGTTCGCGCCTTTCTTTATTTATGTTTTCAGCCCGTTGTTAAAATACAATATTTTTATTGGCGCGTTGATTGGCGGCTGCTACCTGGGATTTGTGTTCACCGGCGGTTCTCACGCGATCGAGGCCTATATCGAAAAGGTCAGCCGGCACAGTCATTTTGAATACGGCCGTACCCGCATGTTCGGCTGCATCGGCTGGGCATTGTGCGCCACCGTTGTGGGGATGCTCTATACCGTCAATAATGAACTGATCTTCTGGATGGCTTCCGGCTGTGCGCTGGTGCTGGCCGTATTGCTGTTTTTATCCCGCCCCGATGAGCAGTCGACGGCCTATGTCGTCGATCAACTGGGCGCCAATAAACCCGCATTCAATTTGAAAAATGCCGTTGAGCTGCTGAAAAAACCGGCATTATGGTTCTTCATTCTCTATATCGTGGGCGTACCCTGCATTTACGATGTGTTCGATCAGCAGTTCGCCAACTTTTTCACCTCCTTCTTCGCCACCAAGCAGCAAGGTACTGAAATATTCGGTTTTGTCACGACCGGCGGTGAATTACTGAATGCGACCGTCATGTTTTTCGCGCCGGTCATCATTTCTCGCATCGGCAGTAAAAACGCGCTATTGCTCGCCGGCGCCATTATGTCGATACGCATTATCGGCTCGGCGTTCGCCACCTCCGCCGTCGAAGTCGTCATTCTGAAAATATTGCATATGTTTGAAGTGCCGTTCCTGTTGGTCGGCTCTTTTAAATATATTACCCAGGTATTTGAAGTCCGCTTTTCCGCGACGGTTTATTTAATCGGTTTCTGCTTCAGCAAGCAGTTATCAATGATTTTCATGTCCGTTTTTGCCGGTCGTATGTACGACCATATGGGCTTCCAGGATACCTATCTGGTTCTGGGCTGCATTGTGTTGGCGTTTACCGTGATTTCAGCCTTTACGCTTTCCGGGCATGGCGTCGTTGAAACTATTCGTTCTTATTGCAAAAGTGATAAGCAGATGGTTCAGACGGCGGATAAATCCCGTTTTTAACACATCCATCTCTATGACGAAAAAACCAGCGTCCGCCGCTGACAAATGCGTTAATTTTCTTTGGAGCTGTTATGAATAATATTGTCAGGTTATCCAGTCATGATTCAGATGTTATTTTACGCTGCCATCCGTATGTGGAAATTATCTATTGGGGCAAACATCTGGAAAATTATCGACCGGAGATGATAGAAGCCTTAACCCGTCCGGTGCCTAACAGCCGTTTGGATAACGACGCGCCATTGACGATTTGTCCTGAAACCGGGCGCGGGCTATTCAGCTCGCCGGGGATGGAAGGCAACCGTAACGGTAAAGACTGGTCGCCGGTTTTCACCACGCTGAGCCATTCGATTACCGATAACGGGCTGACGATTATCAGCGAGGATGCGATCGCCGGTTTGCGGCTGGTCAGCGAATTACAGCTTTGTGCGGATAGCGGCGTGTTGAAAACCCGCAATACGTTGACCAATATTCGTCCCGGGCCGTATCGCGTCGACCGTCTGGCCGTTACGCTGCCGTTGCCGGCGCGCGCCAATGAAATCATGGCGTTTAACGGCCGCTGGATTAAAGAGTTCCAGCGCCATTCGCTTAAGCTGGAGCACGGCGGTTATATTCAGGAAAACCGCCGCGGCAGAACCTCGCACGAATACTTTCCGGGGCTTGTCGTGGGCAAAAGCGGGTTCAGCGAACAGCAAGGCGAAGTCTGGGGGCTGCATCTGGCCTGGAGCGGCAACCATCGTTTGCGCGCCGACAGCAAAAGCGACGGCCGTCGTCAGGTACAGGCGGAGGCGCTCTATTTTTCCGGTGAAATTACGCTGGAAACCGATCAAAGCGTCAGCACGCCCTGGGTATATGCCGCCTATTCCGCCGATGGCCTGAACGGCATGAGCCGGCATTTTCACCAATATGTTCGCCGCCGGATTGTGCCGTCGCTGGCGAATAAGCCCCGCCCCGTTCATTTGAATACCTGGGAAGGGATCTACTTTAAGCACGACCCGGATTACATCATTCGCATGGTGGAGAACGCCGCCAAAATCGGTATTGAACGCTTCATCATCGATGACGGTTGGTTTAAAGGCCGCAATAACGATCTCAGCTCGCTGGGCGACTGGTACATCGACGCGGAAAAATATCCTCACGGGCTGCAACCGGTGATTGATGCGGTCAGAGCGCACGGCATGGAATTCGGCATCTGGGTGGAGCCGGAAATGATCAATGAAGACTCCGATCTGTTCCGCGCTCACCCGGACTGGGTATTGAAGCTGGAGGGTTATCCGATGTTGGTCGGGCGCAACCAAATGTTGCTCGATCTGTCCAATCCACAGGTTTACGACTATCTGCTGGCTCGTCTGGACTGGCTATTGAGCGAACACCGCATAGATTACGTCAAGTGGGACTTCAACCGTGAAGTGGTGCAGCCCGGACATTTAGGCCATCCTTCGCAGGTACGGCAAACCGAACAGTTGTACCGGTTATTTGATCAACTCAATAGCCGCTTCCCGGACGTGGAGTTTGAATCCTGCGCGTCCGGCGGCGGTCGGGTCGATTATGAAATATTGCAGCGTTGCCATCGCTTCTGGCCGTCGGACAGTAATGATGCGCTCGATCGGCTGCAAATCCAGCGCGGAATGAGTTACTTTTTCCCGCTCGAAGTGATGGGCGCGCATATCGGCGGCAGCCCCTGTCACACCACGTCCCGGCGACACAGCATCAATTTCCGCGGTTTGACCGCATTGTTCGGGCATATGGGCGTTGAACTTGACCCGGTCACTGAACCGCAGTCGGAACAGCAGGCTTTCGCCCGCTATATCGCCTTGCATAAGCAGTTACGTTCCCTGTTGCATAGCGGCGTTCAACTGCGTATCGATCATGCCGATAAAAGCACCCTGATCAATGCGGTCGTCGCGCAGGATCAGCGACAGGCGGTCGTACTGATCAGCCAGCTCGCCCTGCCGGAATATGCCTTGTGCGGCAGTTTGCAAATCCCCGGACTGAAATCGCAGGCGCAATACCGTCTTGAGGTGTTGGATATGCCCGAGAGTATGCACAAGGACCGGAATAACACCATGAAAACATATCCGGCCTGGCTGAAGCAGCCGATGACCTTGAGCGGCGACTGGCTGGGAAAAGCCGGTATCGCCTTGCCCATCCTCGATCCTGAATCCGCCATCCTGCTTCGCCTGGTCGAAGTGCAATAATCTCAGCCGGATACCGACCGCCGCGCACGCCCGGCGGTCGGAACCCTTCTGGTATGCATAATCCGCGCCTCTCCGCTCAACCGGCGGTTGTACATTCGGTTACAAGCCGAAACCAATCACTTACGGAAGCGAATTTAATTTCTCTCTATTCTCTCTTCACCGACCCGGATTCGGGTCACGAAACCTGAACGAGTAATGAGGAAATGATAATGAATAAAGTATTGGTTATGATCGCGGGTGCTGCTCTGGGTCTGTCCTCTGTCGCCTTTGCCGCCGGCACCGAATCCAGCGTTCCCGCTCAAGCTACGGCGACGTCGACCACCTCCGCGCCGGCTAAAGCCGCGCATAAAAAACATGTGAAAAAAGCCAAGGCGACAGAACAGCAGGCGCAGGCGACGAAAAAGCATGTGAAGAAGGCCAAACCCGCCGAACAAAAGGCGCAAGCGGCTAAAAAAGCAGCGAAGAAAGCGAAAACGGCCAAACCAGCAACGACCACGCCGGCTGCTTGATAGATCATTGGCGTCATTGCGCGGTGACGGACAATAGCCTCATCCCATGATGAGGTTCCGATCGCCGCGCCGATCCGATAACCGTTTCAGCTAATATCAAAACCCGCCACGGTATTAATATCGGCCGGGTCTGTCTTTCATGGGATATCAGATGATGCCACGTCGTTACTCATTTGAAATCACGTTATCTCTGGTGCTCGTCTGTGGATTTATCACCCTGCTCTTCTTTCTATAGTTCATTAGGTTACGGCCGCTCTCCACGTTAAAAAAACAGCATTGGACCTGACCGCTTTCTCATAAAATGCATCTATAGTTATTTAACTTAATTTGTGTAATACGCTGACTTTTAACGTAAGGCTCAACATGCGCATATCAGCCTGGTTGTTATGTTCATTACCTTTTATCGCCTTCTTTTGTCGGGCTGACTCCGATGCCGATGCCGATGCCGCGCAGCAAATGCTATTTTTTAATCATGACGATCGGGATCCGGTACCCAATGCGGCGCAGTGGCCCTGGCAGGCCATCGGCCAGCTAGAAACCGCCAGCGGTAATCTGTGTACCGCCACCTTAATTTCGCCGCATCTGGCGTTGACCGCCGGTCATTGCATGCTGGTGCCGCCTGACGGCAAAGCAGACCGGCCTGTCGCGCTGCGTTTTCTCGCCACGGACAAGGGCTGGCAGTATGAAACAACGGAGATTGAGGCATGGGTAAACCAGAAACTCGCCCGAACGCTGGAAGCGGATGGCGACGGCTGGATTGTTCCCCCGCCGGCGGCGCCGTGGGACTATGCCTTGATTCGGCTTAAACACACGCCGCCGGATATTGCGCCGCTCCCCCTATGGTCTGGCAGCCGCCGTGAATTAGCGCTGTCATTGGGTCTCTATGGTCAGCGCGTCACACAGGCCGGCTATCCGGAAGATCATCAGGACACTCTTTATCGTCATCAGGATTGTCTGATAACCGGCTGGGCGCAACCAGCAGTGTTATCGCACCAATGCGATACGTTACCCGGCGATAGCGGTTCCCCCTTGATGCTGCACGCCGCATCGGGATGGGTTATCGTCGCCATTCAAAGCTCCGCGCCCGCGCCCAGCGATCGCGCCAGTGCGGATAATCACGCGCTTTCCGTTACAGCCATTCGCGATACGTTGGAAAAACAGGCGAGCTCAGCTACATTATTAACGCCGTAGCGCAATATATTTTACAACTCAAATAAATTCTTTTTCACTGATGCACAACCAGGGATAAATCATTCGTCCGAATAACCCCCTATTTTATGCATTATTATCGCCGTAAATAACGACGTCCGACGAGTGTCGAAAAACGCACGAACCATTAACACGCAACTCATTAATGCATAACGGTTTATATAAAAAATAAATATTAATGCCAATTATTATCAGCAAGGAAATTATTGATTTAACTTTATTTTCATTGCCATTAAGCAAAATTTTCTTTTATTTATTCCGTTAAAGAGACCCCTGTCCGCTATAGCTCTGGAATCGACTACCCTATTATTATCCATACATGTTATTGTGTAAGGATAGCTTTAATTTAATTTTACAATAGCTATGGTTGCAGGACAGGAGGAGCCAGCATGTTGAGACATTTGAGCCATGATGAAAAAAAACGCATGCAGACTCTAGATACATTACAGGATCTTGATATCTCTCAAGATGAGATTCTTAATAAGCTCACCGCGCTGGCTTGCCAGGTATTGAAAATGCCCACGTCATTGGTGACATTGAGCGGTTCCCACAAACAGCACGTCAAGGCGAAAACCAATTTCGCCTTGCAGGAAATGGAAAAATTAGGCTCCTTCGATCAATTCACGGCGCAGACCGGCTGTTTTCTTATCTGTCAGGATGCGATGAGGGACGAGCGCTTTAAAAAAAGTCCTTACGTTTCAGGCGCGCCCTATATTCGCTTTTATGCCGGCATTCCCCTTTTCACCGAAGAAGGTTACGCCATCGGTACGTTGTGCGTCATCGATTACGTACCCCGTACTTTCAGCATGTTCCAACTGCACACGCTTAAAAATTTAGCAAACATCGCCATGTCATTGATTAATTACCGTAATGCGATCGGCCTGGTTGATGCGGTGACGATGCTGCCAAATCGTCAGCAGTTGATTGAAGACATTAACCACATGACGGACATCCATGAGAATTATTTTTTATTTCTCATTGAATGCATTGATGTTTCTTATGCGTATCAGATGAGCCGCGCGCTGGGAATGCCGACGGTGGAAGCCATGTTGAAAGACATCGGCATGTTTTTGCGTTTGTCCTTCAATTTCCGGGAAAATGTTTATTGTACGGCATTAGGCCGCTATGCATTGCTGATCAAAGCGGAGCGGAAAGAACAGATCCTGGCGAAACTCGACGAGTGCGCCGACCGTATCCAGGAAAGCATTATCAGCCATATTCCGTTGAAACTGGAATTATTCGTCGGCTATACGGAATTTAAAATTCCGGTGAGCGATCCGCAGCGCATCCTGCGTGAATCAATGAGCGCGCTGTACGATGCGATTAACAACAATACGCGCCAGCGCGCTTATCATGAAAGCAGCGACAAGGCTCAGCAGTTGGCTTTTACCCTGCTCAACGAGCTTACCGATGTATTACAGCATGATAAGCCCGGACTATATCTGGTTTATCAGCCGAAACTGCATATCCGCACCCGCAAGGTGATTGGCGCGGAAGCGCTGCTGCGCTGGCATCAACCTGAGTTAGGCAACGTTTTTCCAGATAGGTTTATTCCGTTGGCGGAAGGCACCACTTTAATGCAGCCATTAACGGAATGGGTTATTCGGCAAGCCGCGCGTCAGGTAACAATATGGCGTCGGGCCGGGATATTATTTCCCATATCCGTCAACGTCGCCGCCAGTAATTTCGCTGAAGAAAATTTCACTGCGCGGTTAATTAACAACCTTGAGGCTCATGGTTTAACCTCGTCGGATATTGAACTGGAATGTCTTGAAACGCAAAAAATTGTGGAAAGCTCTAAGGCGCTGGCCACCATTATCGAACTCAAACAACATGGCTTTACCCTATCTCTGGATGATTTCGGCGCCGGTTACAGTAATTTAAATTACCTGAAGAATATTCCGGCCACGACAATCAAGCTGGATAAGTCGCTGATTCAGGATATTAAAAACGATCTGGATAGTCGCACCATTGTTGAATCGATTATCGACATGCTGCACAAATTAAATTACCAGGTTCTCGCCGAAGGCGTGGAAGATAACGAGACGCTGGATTACCTCGACAGTTTCGGCTGCGATGAGGTGCAAGGTTACTATTTCTCCCGGCCGCTGCTGCCGGAGGATTTCATCGCGTGGCTCCATCATCATGAAGCGCGGATAACGGCATAAAAACCAAACCTATATAGATGAGCGCAAGAAGAGTATAAAGGGTGAAACCAGACACCCTGAATTCAGTTGCGTAGGCTTTTTATGAGCATTTTTGACAATCAACAAGATATCAATGACCTGCAACAGGCCATTACCCTGCTTGAGGCGCCTTCAATCGCCATACAACTGGCGAATCTGGTGGGCGGGCCGATTGAATGGAGTTTGTCCAAACTGCCTAACCTGGTGAAAAATAAGGTGCAGAGCGTGGTGCATAGCGCATTGCATAAATCGGTTGATGCCGCGCTCTATACCATGAACGACGATCCGAAAAGAGCATCGTCGCCTAAAACGCATAAGCTGGCCGCCGCCACGTCCGGCGCCGTCAGCGGTTTTTTTGGCGCGGCCGGCTTACTTATCGAACTGCCTATCAGCACCACGATTATGATGCGTTCAGTCGCCGATATCGCCCGCGGCGAAGGTTTTTCGCTGGCGGATCTGTCGGTCAAGGCCGCCTGTGTGGAAGTGTTTGCGCTTGGCGGTCGCGCCAGTAATGATGACGCCGCCGAGTCCGCTTATTATGCTTCGCGCGCGGTGCTGGCCGACATCACCAAACATGCCTCGCGTGAGCTTATCGATATCGCCAGTAAAAAAGGCGCGGAAAAAGCATCGGCGAAAATCACGACCTCGCAGGCGGGGAAAACGCTGGCCAGGGTGATCGATGCGGTAGCCACGCGACTGGGCATCACCATTACGGAAAAAATGGCCGCGCAAATCGTGCCGGTTATCGGCGCGGCGAGCGGCGCCGCCATTAATACGCTGTTTATCAACCATTATCAAAACATGGCGAAAGGACATTTCATCGTTAAACGTCTGGAACAAAAGTATGGCGAAGATGAAATCAAGGCGGTCTATCTGCGTTTCAGGGGAGATATTCAGCCGGTCTGAGTAAGCGGCAAGCCGTGATACGCGGGGCGGCAAGACGGCTTATCGGCGTGACAAGCCGTCGCCGCCTGTCATCACCGTCCCAGTTGGCTATTGGCCATCATGTCCAGACTGAGCGGGCCGGAAAAATCAAAACGGCGTGAGCCGTAATCCATATTATCCAGGTTATCGCCGCTGGTCTGGGCATCCGGGGCTCTAATGCGCTCCGCCTCTCTGCGTATGTTGTTTATCTCTTGCCAAAATGTATCCAGCGGCATTTCCCGGTTGGCGACGGCAATGTGTAAATCATTCGCTCTGAGTCTTAGTTGATCCGCCGTTTCGGAATTTCTATGATCTTTGAAAAGATCTTTCATTTCATCAGCCAACTGCCCGCTAGCACGATAGAGCGCATTCCATTGCTGCGTACGGGCAGGATCCGCATGCTGCTGCGCGGCGGCTCTGGCCGGCGTGGCCGTCGGCGTGTTGCCGACCGGTGGACTGTAAGTACGGCTGGTGGAGGATATACATCCCATAACTCTCTCCTTATTTTACTGAGAAACAACGCGCAACGACAGGACACCGACTCTCCCGTTCACGGGGGAATAGTCCTGCGCGGCGACGTCCGGATTGATGATTAACGCTGAGTGTGTGGCATCAAGTCCAGTTTGGTTCCCGCGCTAAGGAGATTTTTTTTCGTTCCGCACAGATCGCGTCATGGCGTGCTCTGCGCGCTCATCCATATTCTTTACCACCGGCCGGAGGCGCCGCCGCCGCCGCTGGATCCACCTCCGCCGCTAAACCCGCCGCCGCCGCCTCCTCCTCTGCGGCCCCCGCCGCTTCCGCCGCCTTTTATCTTCATCTGCGCAAGCAGGCTCAGTAGCGGCTGTCCTATCAGCAGGAGAACAAAAGAGGCAATCAGCATGGTGATAAAACGGAAGATATCGTAGGCGTTATGGATCCCCCGGCCGAAAATCAGGCTGAACAGTACGCCGACGACGGTTAGCGTCACTGCCGACTTCAAGGCGCGTAAAAAATAATTACTCCTCGGGAAAACCCACAGCGGCAACATTATCATGCCGATACACCACAGTTTGAAACCGACGTCGCTGTATGGCGGATAATAGTCGTCGGCCGGTGATTCAGACGACGCCGGCAGCGGTTCGCCGTTAATCAACGCGCCCAGGGACTGCACGCCCTGCTGAATGCCGCCGAAATAATCGTTCTGGCGAAAGAGCGGCGTCATCGTATCGCGAATAATGCGTCCGGCCTGCACATCGGTGATTTTGCCTTCCAGACCATAACCGACCTCAATACGCAGGGTTCGATCCTGAAGCGCCACCAGCAGCAACACGCCGTCGTCACGCGTTTTATCCCCCAGTTTCCACTGATCAAACACCCGAATGGCGAACTGTTCGATGGAGTCATCGCCGGTGGTAGGCAATATCAGCACCGCCAACTGGGCGTGAGTCGTTTGTTCCAACTGCCTCAGTTCGCTTTCAAGCTGCTGTCGCTGGCTTGCGCTCAGGGTTTGCGTCAAATCCGTTACGCGCTGATGCAACGCCGGCACCGGCACGGTTTCCGCTCTGGCTACGCACAGGGTCAGGCAACATAACAGCAACGCGCCTATCCATTTCATTTATATTCTCTCCTGAATAATGTATATGCCATGATCCGGCGACACGTCTTACCAACCATCACCACCGCCGCCACCACCGCCGCCGCCACCGCCACCGTCCCCGCCGCTGCTCATCGGCGAGTCTGAATCGGTGACAGCGGCCGAAGTCACCATTACGTTAAGCGCGCTGAGTTGCGCCCAGGTCAGCGGGCCATTCTGGTCAGCCCAGCGGCAATGTTCCCCCAGTTGACGCACCAGCTCGGATTGCTCCGCATTATCCAGATTCAGCGCCAGCGCATAAGGCAACAGGCTTTGCCGTTGTTCGGCCATCGCCGCGGAAAGCGCCCCCGCCGCCGATGTTGCCGTGAGTTCCCGCAAGAGCGCCTTCAATCCCGCCACCTTGGCCAGATACCGTTCACCTTCCGGGGTATAGGGCGGCAGTATGAAATAATAATAGAACAAGGAAAAATACAGCGGTGACAGCATCCCTAATAGCGCGCCGGCCGGCATATTGGCAAGCTGGTTGTCGATAAAGATAAAACAAAACAGCAGCGTCAAAAGTATGTTCCTCAGCAGGAGAAGGCTCATTTTACCCCACGCCGAATAGGGACTGCCGCCGGGAATGCGCGCCTCTTGTTCGCATTCATGCAGAGAGATATGCAGCAGCGCAAACAGAATGCCGACAACCACCAGGGCGAAAAGCATCATCAGGGTAGTGTCAAAGTCGTCGGCGTAAAACAGACTGATACACAACGATAACAACGCGGAGAAGAAGCCTCCCCAACTGAATCGGCTGCGCCGATAAAACAGCTTGCGGGCGTAATGTTGGGAGTAATACTCGTTCATCGCCTGATTGGCCGGTACCAGTTGATTTCGAACGGACAGTTCGATCACGCCATTTTTCTGCTTTTGCAAGGTTCGCCATAATAATTGCAACGCCGGCGTCAGCGCGGCGACCGTTTCATTCCGGTCCGGAAGAACGATCAGGCGAGCTTTCGCCCGCTCTTCGCTGCCCGGTTCCCAGCGCAGCAGTCCCTTATCCACCAAACAGAGCAGATCGCCCGTAAAGGCGCTCATGCAATGAATGTCCTCCATCACATACGACGCCAGTCCCGGCGTCACTTCCGGCGGCAGATGTTTTTTATCCAGCGGTAACCTGACAACGCGAGGCATAGGACGGGACAATCGATAACCCAGGCAATAGATCATCAGCAGGCCTGTTGGAATAAACAGATAGAGCATATCGCGATCAGGCACCAGAGCATGTCTCAGCGCCAACGCGATAATGGTCGGTATTTGCAGCAAAAATTCCAATACCCATGTCAGCGTTGCGATTAATGACGCCACGGCATCGTTTATCGTGAAACTTGGCGGGGTGGGAAAATCCTTTTCAGGCCATGCTACATGAACGATCATGCCCTGATGCGGCGCCAGAAAATTGTTGTTGGTGATAGCGCCGGATGGCGTCACGGTCACATTATCGAATCGCGTACCGGATTCGAGAACCTGTAATCGTCGGTCCCGCCCTTCACGATTGATATACCATTGAGCTTCCGGCAGATTGATATGGAAATTAACCCGCTCAATGGTAAACGGCCAGCCATCGCCGGTTACATGCCACATCAGTTCATACCGGCCGTCACGGCGAATAAGCCCATTCGTTACACTGTAACGAATTACATAGGTATGCTCTCCCTTCGCCAGTTCACGATCTGCGTGGCCAAAACGCCAGATGACGCTCTCAGCGTTCCGCTCTTCATGATGGGATTCGGAGTGTCCGTCCAACGTGGCGTCCAGCAGTTGATAGTCAGCCAATAGTCGCTCGCCGTAAGGGGGTCGCCAGTGAGAAGGCAGTATACGTAAAATACCGTGCCGAATCCGCTCGCCGCCATGGTTGAAGTGCAGCGATTCGGTTACCAGCATGCTGCCGTCAATGTTGATATCGACCCGAACGTTAAAATCGAGGATCTTGTCTTCGGCGGCGTTCGCGTCCGGCAGCCACACCACGCTCAGCAGCAGCAACACCAGTGCATGAAAAAATAAACCGGCGGGTAAAACTCGAATCTTTACAATCACGTAACGCATTCCTTTTTGGCTACGGGCGAGCGAACCTTCCTCTGCCGGGAGCGGCAAAAGCGTCCATCAGAAGGCGGCATTATCCTCCAGCGCGGTGCGGCATTGCAATCAACGGCGGCATATCGCGCGGCACGATGCCCCTGTTGGGGGATGATGTGGGTTATTTGAACCTTTTTCGCCAGATAAGATAAACTTCACAGCGGATTCCATTTTAATTCTCTTAGCAAGGATAGTGATATGCGCCGTATTTTTTTGCTTGTCCTCAGCGTTTTCCTGCTCTCAGGCTGTGGCTATAACGACATACAAAGCAGTGATGAAAAAGTGACCGCCGCCTGGGCGGAAGTGCTCAATCAGTATCAACGGCGGGCCGACCTGGTGCCGAATCTGGTCGCTACGGTAAAAGGTTATACCAATCATGAGTCAGAGGTGCTGATCCAGGTCACCGAGGCGCGTAGCCGAGTGGCCGGCGCGACCCAGCAGATCAATCAGAAACCGGACGATCCCGCCGCGCTGCAACAGTGGCAACAGGCGCAGGCCCAGTTGGGCGGCGCGCTCTCCCGTCTGCTGGTCGTCAGCGAACGCTATCCCGAACTGAAAGCAGACAGCCTGTATAAAGATCTGATGGTGCAGTTGGAAGGCACGGAAAACCGCATTGCGGTCGCCCGCGGTCGCTACGTTGAAGCCGTGCAGCATTACAATACCCAGATTCGTCAGTTCCCCGGCGTGCTGGTCGCCAAGATAATGGGCTACAGCCCGAAACCCAGCTTCCAGCCGGAAAATGAAGCCGCCATCAAACAGGCGCCTGTCGTCAATTTCGACAACGGCGCCGCACAACGTCCCTGAGTACACCCGGCATTGCCCGTTCATTCACGGGCAATGCGCCATACCACGAAAATCGACAGGCGTCGCCTTAAGCCGCGCGGTCAGGCGTCAATCTGCTCCATCGCCTGCAACACCCGCTTGTCCGATATCGGGAACGGCGTTCCCAACTGCTGGGCGAAATAGCTCACGCGCAATTCTTCAATCATCCAGCGCACCGCTTTGACGTTGTCGTCGTCACGGCGTTCGACCGGCAGTTTATTCAACCACTGCCGCCAGGCCTGCTGTACCCGCTCCACCTTCAGCATCTGCGCTCGGTCGCGATGCACATCCAGCGCCAGCTTTTCCAGCCGGCGATCGATCGCCTGCAAATAACGCAGCACATCCGGCAGGCGCCGCCAGCCGTTGGCGGTAACGAAACCGCGGAATACCAGGCCGTCGAGCTGGCTCTTTACATCGCTCAGCGCCAGCGCCATCGCCATATCAACCCGACCTTTCAGCCGCTTGTTGATCGCGAAGACCGCCGTCAGGACCTGCTCCACCTGTTTGGCGATGTCGACCACCGTATCATTAAGCTCGGCGCGCACTTTTTCATGCAGACGCGTGAATTCATCTTCCTGCCAGACCAGCCCGCCGAACTCGGTAATCAGTTTATCGACCGCGCAGGCAATACAGTCATCAATCAGATCGAGCACTTTGCCGTAAGGATTGAAATACAGACCCAGCTTCGCCTTGTTCGGCAGTTTTTCGTGCAGATACTTAATCGGCGACGGAATATTCAGTAGCAGCAAGCGCCGCAATCCCTGACGCATAACCTGCTGTTGCTGATGCGGCGTATCAAATAAGCGGATCGCCACGCTGTCCTTTTCATCCACCAGCGCCGGATAAGCCTTCACGGAATAGCCGCCGCGCTTCTGTTCGAAGCAATCCGGCAGCGAGCCGAAGCTCCAGACATGCAAATCACGCTGCTCCAGCCCGTCGTCAACCACCTCGGACAACGTCTGCTGCACCTTGTCTTTAAGCAGCTCTTTCAGCGCATTGAGATCTTTACCTTCCCGCAGGGTACGGTTTTTATCATCCAGTACGCGGAACGTCATTTTGAGATGATCGGGCACCTGTTCCCAATGCCACTCTTCACGCGGCACGGTGACGCCCGTCATCAGTCGAAGCTCGCGCTCCAGCGCATCCAGCAGACCTTTTTGCAATGGCTCGACCCGTGCCAGAAACGCGTCGGCATAATTCGGCGCCGGCACGAAATTACGCCGTATCGGTTTGGGTAAGGATTTGATCAGGGCGATAACCAACTCGCGCCGCACGCCGGGGATCTGCCACTCAAATCCCTCTTCCCGCACCTGATTAAGGATCGGCAACGGAATATGCACCGTGACGCCGTCGGCGTCGGTTCCTGGCTCGAACTGGTAGGACAAACGCAGTTTCAGACTGTCCTGACGCCAGAAGTTCGGATAATCCAACGCGCTGACGCTATCCGCCCCGTCTTTGATCAGCATACTTTTTTCAAAGTTCAGCAGATCGGCATCCTCATGGCTGGCGGTTTTCCACCACTTGTCGAAATGTCGCGCCGAAATAATATCGTGCGGCAAACGCCGATCGTAAAAGGCGAACAGCGTTTCATCATCCACCAGAATATCGCGACGGCGGGATTTATTTTCCAGCTCTTCCACTTCCGCCAGCAATTTCAAATTAGCGCGGAAAAATGCGTGCCGGGTTTGCCAGTCGCCTTCCACCAGCGCATGGCGAATAAACAGCTCTCGCGCCAATACCGGGTCGATCTGGCTGTAATTCACCTTGCGCGCAGCTACAATCGGCAAGCCGAACAGCGTGACTTTTTCCTGCGCCATCACCACGCCCTGCGCTTTTTCCCAGTGCGGATCGCTATAGCTGTGTTTAATCAGATGCTGCGCCAACGGCTCAATCCATTCCGGCTCGATGCGCGCCGCGATACGTCCCCACAGTCGGCTGGTTTCCACCAGCTCGGCGACCATCGTCCATTTAGGCGGTTTTTTGAATAACCCTGAACCGGGGAAGATGGCGAAACGCGCATTGCGCGCGCCGCTGAATTCCTGTTTGTCGATATCCTTCTGGCCGACGTGCGACAGCAGGCCGGTCAGCAAGGCGCAGTGGATGCTGCGATAATCGGCGGGTTCGCTGTTGATCGGCAAGCCCAGCTCTTTCACCACCTGACGCAGCTGCGTGTAAATATCCTGCCACTCGCGCACGCGCAGATAGTTCAGATAATCGCTGCGGCATAAACGGCGGAACTGACTGGAAGACAAGGCTTTTTGCTGTTCGCGCAGATAGTCCCACAGCTTGACGAACGCCATGAAATCGGATTCTTTATCAGCGAAACGCCGATGTTTTTCATCCGACGCCTGTTTCTTATCCAGCGGCCGCTCGCGCGGATCCTGAATGGACAGCGCGGCGGTAATCACCATCACCTCGCGCACGCAGCTGGTGCGACGCGCTTCCAGCACCATGCGCGCCAGACGCGGATCGATGGGCAACTGCGACAACTGCCGTCCCAGCGGTGTTAAGCGATAGTGGCCATTTTCGTCCAGCGTAATCGCGCTCAGCTCTTCGAGCAGCCGCACGCCATCCTGGATATTGCGTTTATCCGGCGCTTCCACAAAAGGAAACGCCGCGATATCGCCCAACCCCAGCGCCGTCATTTGCAGAATGACGGACGCCAGATTGGTGCGCAAAATTTCAGGGTCGGTAAACTCGGGGCGCGACAGAAAATCCTGTTCGGAATAGAGCCGGATACAGACCCCGGCGGCCACACGCCCGCAGCGCCCTTTTCGCTGATTGGCCGAAGCCTGGGAAATGGGTTCGATCGGCAAGCGCTGTACTTTAGTGCGAAAACTGTAACGGCTGATGCGCGCCGTGCCGGGATCGATAACGTAGCGGATGCCCGGCACGGTCAGCGAGGTTTCGGCCACGTTAGTCGCCAGCACGATGCGGCGGCCGTGGTGCGACTGGAATACCCGGTTCTGCTCCTGATTCGAGAGACGCGCATACAGCGGCAGGATCTCGGTATGGGGCAAATCCAGCTTGATTAAAGCATCGGCCGTATCGCGGATTTCCCGTTCGCCGCTCATAAAAATCAGGATATCGCCCGGCCCTTCGCGCCCCAGTTCATCCACCGCGTCAAAGATCGCCTGTAGCTGATCGCGGTCGCTGTCTTCGGCCTCTTCCACCACCGGACGATAGCGGACATCGACCGGATAGGTTCGTCCGGAAACCTCGATAATCGGCGCATTGGCGAAATGGCGCGAAAAACGCTGGGGATCGATGGTGGCCGAGGTAATAATAATCTTTAAATCAGGGCGTTTCGGCAGCAACTGGCGTAAATAGCCCAGAATGAAATCAATGTTCAGACTGCGTTCGTGCGCTTCATCGATAATCAGGGTGTCATACTGCATCAACAATCGATCCTGCTGAATTTCCGCCAGCAGAATACCGTCGGTCATCAGTTTCACCAGCGTATTGTCGCCCACCTGATCGTTAAAACGGACTTTGTAACCCACGCAGCCGCCCAGCGGCGTTTCCAGTTCGGCGGCGATACGATCGGCCACCGTTCTGGCGGCCAGACGCCGGGGTTGCGTGTGGCCGATCAGCCCGCGCACGCCGCGTCCCAGCTCCAGACATATTTTCGGTAGCTGCGTGGTTTTACCCGATCCGGTTTCCCCCGCCACGATAATGACCTGATGTTCGCGCAGCGCATTCAGGATATCGTCTTTTTTCTGACTGACGGGCAACTGTTCCGGATAACGGATGGCGGGACGGCTGGCTCGCCGGTTTTCCACCCGCTGGCGCGCGACGGCGATCTCACCTTCAATTTCCTGTGCGATGGCGAGCTGCGTTTTCGGGTCGCCGACTTTCCCGGCGCCCTGTAATCGACGGCGCAGGCGATGCCCATCGCGGAGCATTAACTCACTGAGCTGCGAAGATAATGCGTTGAGAGGTGATTTCACGTTGCTATTCCTTATTGCTTGCTTCATCGGCGGGATGATCTTACGCCATGATGTCTTTCAGTTTTTCGGCGGGCATGGTAGCACATTCGCGACCGGAGCTATAACCGGGCGGGCTTTCGCCCTCATTCAATAAATTCGAACGACGCACTCGAAATATTGCACTTTCAAGCGATTAAACGGCCGCATAAGATAAGCGCCATCGGCAACTGACAGTAATGAGACCGACTTCAATCGATAAGGAATTGGCATGAGCAACGTATTGGTTTTAAAATCAAGTATTATGGCGAGTCTTTCTCAATCAAATCAATTGGTTGATTATTTCAGCGCGCAGTGGCTGTCCGCTCACCCCGGCGATAGCATCACTGTGCGTGATTTAGCCGCCCAGCCGATTCCGGTACTTGACGGCGAACTGGTCGGCGCGCTGCGCCCGTCCGATGCGCCGCTGACGCCGCGTCAACAGGAAGCCTTGACGTTGTCTGATGAGCTGATCGCCGAATTGCTGGCAAACGACATCATTGTTATTGCGGCGCCGATGTATAACTTCAGCATCCCGACCCAGTTGAAAAACTACTTTGATCTGATTGCCCGCGCCGGCGTGACCTTTCGCTACTCCGAGCAAGGGCCGGAAGGTCTGGTCAGCGGCAAACGCGCTATCGTGCTGAGCAGCCGCGGCGGCATCCATAAAGATGCGCCGACCGATCTGCTGGAGCCGTATATGCGTTTGTTCCTGGGATTCATCGGTATCGCCGATGTTGACTTTGTTTTCGCCGAAGGCATCGCTTACGGTCCGGACGTCGCGGAAAAAGCCGTTGCCGACGCTAAAGCGCAGCTAGCGCAGTTAGCCGGCGCTTAACGCCAAAATCATCATTGTTACCTTAGCTCTTTTTCCTATTTAGCATGTTATTGCGCGCCGGTCGGCGCGCTTTTTTTCGCCGATTATCCCGCCCGCTACCCGGCGTCCGTCAAAATCACTCCCGTCGATTTTTGATCTCTTCCCCGGAAGTCCGGGTCGATTTTTCCAGCAGTTGAGCGGCCTCTTTATCGGCCTTGATATGAATCTCATGCTCGATTTTCACATTCATATTGATGGTTATCGGCTCCTTCGGCGCCGCCACTTCTATGCGCGGTATGCAACCCGCCAGTAAAAACAGGACACAGAATGTTCCCGGCAATGTATACAGCGTTTTCATCATCCAATCCTGAAGTTATTCATTCGCCTGCTGCTCCAGCGTTTCCTGTAAGTTATCGCCGAAACGTAAACTGCGCCATAGCTGGAAAATATTCTCCTGATGGCGGTAATTAAGCACGACCTGCCGGTCGGCGCTGAGCGTCGGGTTTTTCCCCTGAATCTGCGCAGTCAAGCGCAACGCGCCCTGGTTATCCAGTTCGACGTCGGCATAGGAACGGCCGATTTCCAGATAGCGCAGCCAACCGATGGCGGCGCCGCTGGCCATGTTTTTACTTTCCAACTCGTCGGCCAACTGTTGATCCAGGCGCAGCGTCAGGAGGCCGTCGTTGGTGACCCGCCCTTGCTGAACCAGCATGGTCGGGTGATTAAAATTAAGCGGCAATACGCCGCTCACCTTGCCGGACATGGCGATCTGCTTTTGTTTTAACGCCGTCATCAGTTCGCTGAGTTCAACGCTTTCCACTTTCAATATAGCGTCTTCATGTTGCGGCCACCGCAAATCGGATAACCCGATATGACCGCCCAAGACGTCCATACGCGCCTGCGACAGCCGCAGCGGCCGCTTTTCGCCGTAGGGATAAAACCCTTGCAGGTCGACACGAATATCGGTCATCCGAAACAGGTTATCCAACGTATCGATGCGCAGCGTGACCGGCTGTTTTACGCCTAATTGCCAACGCTGATCCTGTAGGCGATAAGGAAGAATGAAATTGACGCCGCGCACTTCGCCGTCCTGCAACCAGGCGCCGCCATTTTTCACCACCCAGTGTCCGCCGGCGCGGAACCCTTCTCCGCGCGCCGCGGAAAAGGCGGACTGCGCGTAAAACCGCCCGCTCCGGATATTCATTTTCAGCCGTGGCGACAGCAGCGGTTGAAAGACGGTAAGCGGTTGCTGCGGCCACCATGCGCCTCCGCGCAGACGCGTGCCGTCCCAGCGGCCGCGCAGCGTAACCGGACCAATATCCTGCGCCTGTAACTGTCCCTGCATAAGAAAATCGTCGGGACTGCGTCCATCCAGCTTAAGCGTGACCCGTGACGGCGGCAGATAACCGCCGTTGCTGAAATCCACCTGCTCCGTCGCCAGCCGTAGCGCGCCCTGAAAATGCGCGTCCGACGGAATACGCTGCCAGCGCAGCGGTTCCGTAATCGTCAGCCGGGGCTGATGCGCCGTCACCAATCCATAGCTCAGTCGATCCAGCCCGCTGGAAAGCTGTTGAACCTCAATCAGCGTCCCCTGCCAGCGGCCGCGTCCCGCTACGTCCCATTTGGCTTTTAACGGCGGCAATTGTCCGCGTCCCCAGTAACGCCACTGCCATTGTCCCCGATCCGGCCAGAAATCCTGCGCCAGCCCGTCCAGATGCAGGTTGCCCCGTCCCCAATACGCGTCCCGCGCTTTGACGATGGCCTGTAGCCGGCCATTAACCCCGGCCGAGCTTACCCGCACGCCGGCCAATGGCCAACGCGCCTCCTCAAGCCGTACCTGCGGCGCCAGCATCCCCCAGGCGCGTAATAACGCGCCCGGCGCAATCGCCAATTCAGGATTTAACACCGATCCGCGGATCATGCCCGGTAATGTGGCGGTGAGCGACAGGTCGGCGAGGTTAGCCTGTCCGGTCAACTGAAAACGCAGTTGGCTATTTATCAACCCCAGATTGCCCGGCCCCAGCACCAGTACCGCGTTGGCTTTCCCGTTATGTCCCTGCGTCAGCATATTCATCCGCGCGCCGATCTGGGTTTTATCCCATCCCTGACGCCAGTGTTGCAATGAGACAGATACCTGGCCGGACAGCGGTTGCGTGGCATACGGCCAGCGCCAAACGCCGTTATCAATCTGAATGGTTTCCTGCGTCAGTCGCCACGGCAACAGCAGCAAAGGTTCATCGTCGCCGATCGCGTTCAATGCCAGCGAACCCTGCGCGCCTTGCCAGCGCAGCGACGCCGATACCGACTCCGGCGTTTGCCCGGTCTCCAGTCGCCCCGTCAGCGCGCCTTGTTCGGGGGGCTGCGCCAGCGAATCGGCCAGATCCAACTCGCCGGCGAACTGTAGCCGGGAATCGCCTGCCGGGGTCGCCAACATGCCGTCGCGCAAAATAAGGCGTCGATTATTCAGCTCAGCCTGCAAGGACAGCCGCTGGCCCTGATAGTTAAGCGTCTGGCGCCTATCGCCGTCGGTGCTTAACTGTATCCGTCCCGCATACTCCCGCCAGGGCAGCAGCGTGAAAACGTCGATCGCGATATCCGCCGCCGGCAGCCGACGCTGCCATTGTGAGAGCAGCGAGGGCGCGGGATCCTCCGCTGAAGAGAGCTGCGACAGGCAATCGCTGTCCAGCGTGACCGCATCCATACCGACGCGCCAGCGCCCGGCTTGCCGGTGCAGCGTGATATTGCGCGCGTCGACCAGCCGACAGTCGCCGACGTTCAGGCTATAGCCATCGCTTTGCAACCCGCCGTCATGCCAGACGGGAGGGGAATTGAGCGTTAGCGACATCTCCGGCGGCAGCCAGATCTCCAGCAAACGAGGCAGCCATTGCGGCAGGGTTCGCCAGGAAACCATCAGCAGCAGAACGACCAGCGCAAAGCCGACCAGCGAGTGTTTTTTAGTCATTAGGAAATGTTGAGCATCCTGTTTCAGGCAAAACCAAAATCGATAATTTTCCGCTAAATTATAGGGCGTTAATCCCGTTCCCTTCCTATAGTAGACAGCCGTTTGGCGGCCTGGCGAATTTTATTGCCCTTCTATCACTGTTGTCGGGTGACTGTTAGTCAAGCAATAGTTTGTCTCTTCAGTATTTTCTGATAGCTTAACCAAAGGACTTTGCGGAGAAACACGCTATGAAATTGGCAGTTTACAGTACTAAACAATACGATCGTAAGTATTTAGAGCAGGTTAACCAGCAGTTTGGCTATCAAATCGAATTTTTTGATTTTATGTTAACCACGCGTACGGCCACGACGGCTGCGGGCTGTCAGGCCGTGTGCATTTTCGTTAACGACGACGGCGGCCGCGAGGTGTTGACTGAACTGGCCGAGCTGGGAATAAAAATATTGGCATTGCGTTGCGCGGGTTTTAACAACGTCGATCTTGATGCCGCCAAAGAACTGGGCATAAAAGTGGTTCGGGTGCCGGCCTATTCGCCTGAAGCCGTCGCCGAACACGCCGTGGGGATGATGATGTGTCTGAACCGCCGCATCCACCGCGCCTATCAGCGTACCCGCGACGCCAACTTTTCGCTGGAAGGATTGATCGGATTCAATATGCACAACCGCACCGCGGGCATCATCGGCACCGGGAAAATCGGTATCGCCGCCATGCGGATCCTGAAGGGCTTTGGTATGCGTCTGCTGGCGTTCGATCCCTATCCGAACCCACAGGCTCTGGAGTTGGGCGCGGAATACGTGGATCTGAAAACGCTGTATGCCCGCTCGGATGTGATTTCGCTTCACTGCCCGCTGACGCCGGAAAACCACCATCTGCTGAATCAGAGCGCGTTCGCGCAGATGAAAAACGGCGTGATGATCGTCAATACCAGCCGCGGCGGCTTAATCGATTCGCAGGCCGCGATTGACGCGCTGAAGCAACAGAAAATCGGCGCGCTGGGAATGGACGTCTATGAGAACGAACGCGACCTGTTCTTCGCGGATAAATCCAACGACGTGATTCAGGATGATGTCTTCCGCCGTCTGTCCGCCTGTCATAACGTATTGTTTACCGGCCATCAGGCTTTCCTGACGGAAGAGGCGCTGACCAGTATTTCGCAGACCACACTGCAAAACCTGCGTCAGATAAGCAAGGATGAGGAATGCCCTAACCTGTTGAATCCGTAGACGTTACCCTCCCTGCGGCGGCCTGGCGCTTTCGCAGGGATCAACCGGCGGGACAGGTACCGTTGATTAATGACCGCTCATCGCAACGTTTGCCATTGGCCAACTGGCAGGTTCCCACGCTGGCGCCGTTTAACTGCCTGGATAGCGCCATCGTGCCGCCCATTAATGAACAACTCGCATCCGCAGGCGAATCGCTTTTCAGCGACAGGGTGGCGTCGTTATTATTCAATGTAGAATGATGCGGCGTGACGGCGGTGGTTTCTTCACTATTGCTGCAACCAGCCAATACCAGGACAGCGGCAGTGAATAACCAGTGATAATATTTCATTCTCTGGCTCCGGATCGTTTTATTGTGTGAAGCGATTAATGGCTTTGACCCACCCTATTTATCACACCTTATTTCACTGTCACACCGATAAATGCGAGAATACGGTAAAAGATCAATAAAGCGCGTCGGGCGCCGATTTTTTTCTGATGCCAATCTGAATCAGCATGCCGATAAACGCCAATCCCGCCGCTATAATCGGCAACAGGAACACGTCCAGATTAAAGGATAATATCAGACCGCCGGCCGACGCCCCGACCGCGCTGCCGAGATAAAGCGCGGATTCATTCAGCGCCACGGCCAAATTGCCGTCGCCGGTGTTTTCTCTGACGCGAATAAGTTCATGATTTTGCGGAACCTGCAATGCCCACCCTACCATGCCCCAAAGCGTCACGGGAATAATCATCAGCCACAGGCTCCACTGCATCACGATGGGCATTGCAAACAGCGAAAGCGTTAAGATTCCCATGATGGCCAGAGTCAGCGTTGGCCCGCCTATTCGATTGGTCAGCGCGCCAATAAGAACGCTTCCCAGGATGCCGCCGACGCCCCATAGCCAGAGCCACGGAACGACCGAGCGCACATCAGGATAGGACATCATGAACGGCGCCATAAAGGTATACATTCCCAGGCTGGCGATCGCGGCCAGAAAAGACACCAGTAAAATCGCCGACACGTTGCGATCGCGTAAAATCGACAATTTCCGGCTGATGGATACCTCTGCGGTCGCAGGAAAAACCGGTGGCAGTTTGCGCCAAAGCCCGATCAACGTTATCAAGCCTAATCCGGCAATCAGCCACAGCGCAGATTGCCATCCGGCCCTGTTCGCCACGATCAAACTTAACGGCACGCCCAGCACTGTGCCACTTGCCATTCCGCCCATCAGAATCGCAATCGATTTACCGCGCGCATTAGCACCGGAAAGCGCGGCTGCGGTTGCAATGCCGGTCGCAAGGTAGACGCCGGCGCCGATACCGGCCAGCGCGCGAAATATCAGTAACATCGTCATATTGGCGGCCAGCGCGCTCGCCGCATTCGCGCAGACAAATAACGCCAGCGACCACAGCAGCCCTTCTCGTTGTCTGCCCGCCGGGAGAATGGCGACCACTAATGGCGAACCTAATCCATAAGCCAGCGTAAATGCAGTAACCAACTGGGCGGCAATGGCTACAGGAATTGAAAAACTTTGCCCAATCAACGGGATTAGTCCGGCCGTTACATACGACGCCATACCCAGCGCGAACGCTCCCAGCGAAATGAAGTAAACCAGCGTTTGATGGTTTTTTTGCTGCATAATTCTCTCCGAATATAGATTCGCCAATAACGTAGACGCTATATTCCGCGAACGCTTATAGGGTTACAATTTAAGCAATTATGCTATTACTAAAGGTAATACGATGGCGGCACCACGTACCCGCGCCGATTTGGCAGAATTCTTGCGCAAACACAGAGAACGCATTTCCCCACTTGATGTCGGGCTGCCGACGAGCGCTCGTCGTCGAACGCCGGGATTACGACGGGAAGAAGTCGCGGCATTGGCGGGCGTCGGATTGACATGGTACACATGGCTGGAACAAGGCCGCGACATTGGCGCTTCCGGTTATTTTCTGGACCGCCTGGCGACTATTTTTAAACTGGATGCCGCAGAGCGTCGCCATTTGTACCTGCTCGCCCATCAGCGCCCGCCGGCCGAAAATGGTAAAACGGTTTGCGAGGTTCCCCCGTTGGTACATCGTCTGATTGCCGATTTACCCCTCCGTTTGGTGTATGTACTCAATCTGCGCTGGGATGTGCTGACATGGAACCACGCCGCGGACCGCGTTTTTCATTTTTCATCTCAACCCGCGGAGCAGCGAAATCTACTGTGGATGCTGTACATCAATCCGGAGACGCAAAGGCTGTTTTATCCCTGGGAGCAGCAGGCGCCGCTTATTTTAGCCAGTTTCAAACGCGACTTCGCCCGCGCGCCGGCAGCGCATGACATTCATGAATTGGTTAAAAATCTTGAGAAGATCTCACCTGATTTTAAGCGTGACTGGCACCAGCAGGACGTTCAGGGGTCATGTACCGGAGCGCGCGCCTTGATGATCGAGGATATTGGCGAGATCGTCTTTGAGCACACAACGCTCACCATTGACGAAGAACGGCACCTGCGGCTGGTCTATTACGCCGCCGAAAAAACAGCCGATGCGGTTTTTGATGCATGGCTGATGAACAGCTAACCGCCGCGCCAAAAGTAAAACGATCTGGCATTCGTCGTCGTAATCCGTACCATACACGCCATACTTATGCATGTTGGTTAAAAACCTGCACGACAACTATCGACCCAGTGGCGCACCGGCCAAAACGAGCACGTAAAAATGGAAGAACAGCAGCAAGTTAACAAAAAGCAGCAGTACAATTTGAATAAACTTCAAAAGCGTCTGCGTCGTAACGTGGGTGAGGCTATCGCCGATTTCAACATGATTGAAGAAGGCGACCGCATTATGGTTTGCCTGTCGGGCGGTAAGGACAGTTTTACCATGTTGGAGATTCTGCGGAACCTGCAACAAAGCGCGCCGGTCGACTTTTCACTGGTTGCCGTCAATCTTGACCAGAAGCAGCCCGGTTTTCCTGAACATGTCTTACCGCAGTATCTTGACGGCATCGGCATTGAATACCAGATCGTCGAAGAGAACACCTACGGCATTGTTAAAGAGAAAATTCCGGCGGGCAAAACCACCTGTTCGCTGTGCTCACGCCTGCGTCGCGGCATTTTGTACCGCACGGCGACCGAACTGGGGGCCACCAAAATCGCACTCGGCCACCACCGTGACGACATACTGCAAACGCTGTTTCTGAACATGTTCTACGGCGGGAAATTGAAAGGTATGCCGCCCAAGCTGATGAGCGACGACGGCAAACATGTGGTTATTCGTCCGCTGGCCTATTGCCGTGAAAAGGATATCGAGCGTTTTGCCGAAGCGCGCCAGTATCCGATTATCCCCTGTAATCTTTGCGGCTCGCAGCCCAATTTACAGCGCCAGGTAATCAAAGACATGCTGCGCGATTGGGATAAACGCTATCCCGGTCGTATCGAAACCATGTTCAGCGCGATGCAAAATGTGGTGCCTTCCCACCTTGCCGATCACGCGCTGTTTGATTTCAAAAGCATCCATCACGGCGGCGAAGTCATTGACGGCGGCGACCTGGCCTTTGACCGTGAAGAGCTCCCCCTGCAACCGGCGGGCTGGCAACCCGATGACGACGACGAAGCGGCGGCGCCGACCCGGCTCGACGTGCTGGAAATCAAATAGCCTTGAGCAAACCGACCGGTTGCCTGCGCGCGGAATGCCGGCGCAGGCCCGGGAATAACGCGTTGATCAGCGGTGCGGCGGCGGGTCGAGAATCGGTTTAGGTTCGGGATCCGGGATCGGCGGCGGCTTAGGCAATGGATCCGGGATAGGGATCGGGTCGGTGGGGATCGTATCAACAAGCGGATATTCAGCCGCGCTCTGAATAGACATACCTCTCTCCTCGGCGTTGGATGAAATGACGTCAAATTCCGCTACTGCAATCTCGGTCAGACTGGCTTAGCGGATCCGGCGCTTACCCATTAAGCATAGAAGCTGTGCGGAAAATCGCCAAAACGCGGCGACTGGGGGGAAATTGGCACGTAAAAAAATGCCGACGAAATCGTCGGCATGGTGTGAATCAATTGTGCTATGCAGTAATTCAAAAAAGGAAGTAAGACAATATGGAGCGCAACGCCCATCGCTTGACGTTGCATTCACCTGCGGGAATGATAGTGCCGTACAATAGCGCGAAAAATGTTGATATCGCTCAATATAGACGGCTTTTTTTCAATTCCCGCAGGACATCTGTGAGGGATTACACAATAACGCTTATCCTATTCTCATAACCATTTACTACGTTTTAACCACCAGGCAACGCCCACGACTAATCCTACCAACATCAGACAAAATACGCCGAATCCAAACGGGGAACTGCTGCCTGGCATTCCGCCCAAATTGACGCCGAATAAGCCGGTTAAAAAGGTCGTGGGTAAAAAAACCATCGCCATAAGCGACATGGTATAGGTTCGCCGGTTCATGGCGTCGGTCATCAGCGTGGTGATTTCATCCGATAACACGGTGGTGCGCGCAATGCTGGCATCCAGATCTTCCAACCCGCGGCCCAATCTGTCGGAGATTTCCTGCATTCTGCGACGATCGTCATCCTGTATCCAGGGGAATTTCTCCACGGAAAGACGAGAAAAAACATCGCGCTGCGGCGTCATATAACGCCGTAATACGATTAATTGTTTGCGGATCAGCGCCAGTTCGCCCTGCTGCGGCGTTTTCTGCTCCAGCAGATCTTCCTCAAGCACGATGATGCTTTCATGCAAATCATCGATAAAATCGCTGGCGTGGTCGGTCAGCGCCTCCGCAATGGAAAC
Source organism: Brenneria sp. g21c3 (assembly GCF_040240345.1). Lineage (NCBI taxonomy): Bacteria > Pseudomonadati > Pseudomonadota > Gammaproteobacteria > Enterobacterales > Pectobacteriaceae > Brenneria > Brenneria sp. g21c3. The sequence goes on from NZ_JBEIAB010000003.1 coordinate 440,636, forward strand.
CAGCCAGCTTCCGCTATCGGTCGGACCATGTCCTGCATGCAAATCCTCCAGCACTTCATCGATAGCCGAGAGTTTGCGTCTGCGGGTAGAAATGATCAGCGTATCGGTAATAAAAATTCGCAGGGCGACCAGTTGGTCCGGCCGCGCGTTTTCATTGCGGTTGATACTGCGCAACGTAATCATCGTCCCCTCGCCCAGACGCGTCACTCTGGGCCGAACGCTCTCGCCCAACAGCGCATCGCGCACGCTGTCCGGCACCAGGCTGGTTTCAGTCAGCCAGTTCGCGCTATCCGGTTTCGTCGAATCAAGGTGCAACCAGCAAGGCGTGGCGCTGGTCACGACCTCATCATGGCCTATCGGGACGATCCCGCCTTTGCCGTTTAACTGATAGGCGTAAACGGCACCGGTATTTTGCAGTTCTTTTCCTTCAAAGGGTTCCACATTCGCCTCCGGTGAGGATCCATACATCTTGTCCGTTATTTTCTCGCTGATTCACAGTAATACGCGCCTCGGATCTCTCCTCCGGCACCAAACCGAAAAAGCGCAGTTCCCACCTCATCCCCCATCAGGGAACGAAGCGGAGAGACGGGGCAAGGCGTTTATTTCAGTGCTTGATGATATAAAGCGTGTGGCTGTACGCCACATCTTCAGGGTTGGCGATGGGATAACCTTTAACCCAGGGCTTAATCAAACGTCCGTTGGTGTATTGATAGATCGGCGCAATCGGCGCCTCTTCCATCAGAATTTGTTCGGCCCGGTTGTAATCATCATTCAACGCCTGCGCATTGGTTTGATTGCTCGTTTCTTCCAGCAAGCGGTCATAATCGGCGCTTTTGAATCGGGACAGATTGCCGCTGTGCTGCGAGGTAAGTAGCGACAAAAAAGTGGAGGCCTCATTGTAGTCCCCGACCCATGACGCGCGCACTACGTCAAAATTACCGCTGTTGCGGCTATCAATATATGTCTGCCACTCCTGATTCGCTAATTTTACCTCGACGCCCAATTTAGCTTTCCACATTGACGCCACGGCGACAGCGATCTTCTGGTGGCTTTCCGATGAATTATACAACAGCGAGAGTTTCAGCGGTTTACCGGGGCCGTAGCCGGCGGCGGCCATCAGCGCCTTGGCCTGCGCATCCAGTTCCGCCTGAGAATATTGTTGCAACAGGCTCTTTGTCGGCTTGAAACCGGCGGTCACGTCGGGCGTTAAGTGATAGGCGGGTTTTTCACCGGTTCCCAATACCTTTTCCGCAATGATTTTGCGATCGATCGTATAGGAAAGCGCTTTGCGCACGCGCACGTCGCTTGTGGGCGCGCGCTGGGTATTAAAGGCGTAGTAATAGGTTCCCAGTTGCTCCGGCGTATAGACCTGACCAGGCAAATCCTTCAACAGCTTCCGATACTGATTCTTGGGGAACGACTCGGTAATGTCGATATCGCCGGCCAAATAGCGTTTGGTCGCATTCGACTCCTGATTAATCGGCACGAAAGTGACCTTGGTTAATTGGGTGTTGGCGTGATCCCAATAATACGCATTCGGCGCCAGCACCAGTTTTTCGTTGACGACCCGCTCCTGTAATTTGAATGCGCCGTTGCCCACCAGATTACCGGGCTTCGTCCAATCGCGGCCGTATTTTTCTATCGTCGCCTGATGAACCGGGAACAGGCTGAAATTGGCCGTCAGACTGACAAAATAAGGCACCGGTCTGCTGAGCTGTACTTTCAGCGTATGGTCGTCAATCGCCGTCACGCCCAGTTGTTCGGCCGGTAGTTTGCCATCGATGATCTGGCCGGCGTTCGTTATTCCGGCCAAACGCGCAAACCAGGCGAACGTCGACGAATTCTCAGGCGCGACCAAACGCCGCCAGCTATAGACAAAATCCTGCGCCGTCACCGGATCGCCGTTAGACCAGCGCGCATCATTACGTAAGGTAAAGATAAAGGTGCGGTTATCGCTGGTTTGCCAACGTTGAGCGACGCCCGGAATAATATTGCCGTGCTCATCCTGATTGACCAGCCCCTCAAACAGATCGCGCGCGACCTGCGCTTCCGGCAGACCTACCGCTTTTATCGGATCCAGCGATGCGGGCTCATCCTTAATGTGACGAACTATTTCCTGTTTTTCGGACAACTGGGTGCCAGCCGGAACCTGCGCCGCGCCGGCGTTCGCGGCGGCCGCCAACAGCGCGGCATATAATGCAGAATGAGCAAATCGCATAATAATTTATCTCGGAGAATGATGAGGTTACTAAATAATATAATAGTCAGAAAACCCGCATAGCGGCCAGCGCTAACCATGCATATCGCCGTATTCGGCGAAATCCGCGGCATAGATGCTATTTTCAATCTCAGCCGTTATGATGAGAGGGTTGCAGACATCAATAGGCGGAGATATGGCCAATAACACTATCGCCCTGCGTGCTCGCCATTTGCGCGGCAATCTTCTTTCGCTGGGAGAGCCTTATGGGAAATCGCTGCTGGGCGCGCCGCTACTCTATTTTCCGGCCGAATTGCCGCAGCGCGACAGCGGACTGATAATCGCGGGAACGCACGGGGAAGAAACGGCATCCATCATCACGCTGTCTTGTGCGTTGCGCACCCTGTTGCCGGGGCAGCGTAAACATCATGTGGTGCTCGCGGTTAACCCCGATGGCTGTCAGTTGGGCTTACGATCCAATGCCAACGGCGTCGATCTGAATCGCAATTTCCCCGCCGGCAACTGGCGGCCGGGTGATACCGTATATCGCTGGAATAGCGACGCCGACCAACGGGATGTGACGTTATCCGCCGGGCAAACGCCGGCTTCCGAACCGGAAACAAAGGCGCTTTGCGACCTGATTGAGAAACTTAATCCCGCCTGGGTTGTCTCTTTTCATGAGCCTCTCGCGTGTATTGATGATCCGAACCTTTCGCCTTTGGGGCAGTGGCTGGCGCGGCAGTTCGACTTGCCGTTGGTTCGCGACGTCGGTTACGACACGCCCGGCTCTTTCGGCAGTTGGTGCGCCGATCGGCGGCTGCCCTGTGTTACCGCGGAGCTGCCGCCGATATCGTCGGATGCCGCCAGCGAATGTTACCTCAATGCAATGGTCACATTGTTATGTCATAATTTTGATACCAATGTTGCCGACGTTACCTTAAACTGAGCAGCATGTTAACCACCTGTAATTAGAGGACGCATACATGTCACAGAACGTACATTTTCAAGGCAATCCAGTGCCGCTGGCCGGCACTTTCCCGAAAAAAGGCGACAAAGCCCAAGCCTTCACACTGGTTGCCAAAGACCTGTCAGACGTCTCTCTCAGCAGCTATGCTGGCAAACGTAAAATCCTGAATATCTTCCCTAGCATCGACACCGGCGTTTGCGCCGCGTCCGTGCGCAAATTCAACCAGTTGGCCTCGGAATTGGATAACACGGTCGTATTGTGCATCTCCGCCGACCTGCCGTTTGCGCAAGCCCGTTTTTGCGGGGCGGAAGGATTGAACAACGTCGTGGTGCTTTCCACGCTGCGTGGCGCTGAGTTCAAAGAAAACTATGGCGTCGCCATTGCCGACGGCGCGCTGAAAGGGTTAACGGCTCGCGCCGTGATCATCCTGGATGAGAGCGACAATGTCATCTATAGCGAGCTGGTGAACGAAATCACCACCGAGCCGGATTATGATAACGCGCTGGCGGCATTGAAATAATCCCGTAAAGCCTCAGCTCTGTTTCCGACCGCTAAAAATCCGCCGGCCGCAAGGCTAGCGGATTTTTTTATGCCGTAGTGCGCCTGAATGCCTAGACGCTTAAAGATTCGTCAGCCTGCACGCCGTTTGCGATAACCGCTGCTCCCGACGCAGCATTAGTACTGCGCCCGCCGCCAAAACCAACATCATGCCCCACTCGACGCCCAGCGAGGCAATCAGCGCCGTCGCATAGTCGCCATGGGTGGCATGCAGCATCTGCGCCAGCACCGTACCTAATATGATCGGCCCCATGCCATACGAGGCCTGCTGCACCGTGGACAACAGCGCGCTGCCGGAACCGGCATGCGAGCGCGGGATATCGGATAAGCCGATACGGAAGAAACTGCTGACGATAAACGCCTGGCCGAAGCCGACCAGCATCGTCGCGGGCAGCAGGCCGAAAATCGTCGGCGTCGGCCACATTATCGCTAACGTCGCCATCAGTATCAGCAAACCACTCATCTGAATAACACAGCCGATAAGCAGCGTGCGGGTTTTCCCCAGCCGTTCCGTCACCCGGCCGCTAAGAAATGACGAGATAAAATAAGCCAGTCCAAGACCGATAAAGCTGTTGCCTGACTGCAACGGCGAAAAACCGGCGCCGGATTGCAATACGTAGGCGACGGTGAACATGAAGCCGCTCCAGCCGGAGAAAAACAGCACCGCGATCCCCAGTCCAAAGCGGACATTGGGCAAACGCAACAGCGTCGGCGGCAGCAACGGCGTCTGCCGCCGCTGTTCCTGCCGGCGCTCCACCCACCACAACAGAGGAAACAGACCGATACTCGCCATCAGTGCGGCGATACAGGGCCACGGCCAGTGCCAGAGCGGCCCTAACGCCAGCGGGAACAACAGACAGGCAATCGCCAATGCCAGTAAAACCGTGCCGGGCAGATCGATGGATACGCGTTTTTCACCCCGGGTATCCGGCACCCACAGCGGCGAGCAGAGCAATATCAGCAAGCAAAAGGGTAAATTCACCAGAAAAACGCTGCGCCAGCCATAGCCGCCGATATCCAGTTTCAGCAGTACGCCGCCCAGCACCTGACCAATAATAAACGCCAACCCGCCGATAGCGCTGTAGATCCCCAGCGTGCGGGCATGTTTCCGCCCTCGCAGGCACACATGAATGGTCGCCAGTATTTGCGGTACGATCAGCGCCGCGCCGATCCCCTGCAACGTTCTTGCCAGCAGCAGCAGCCACACGCTTTGCGCCACCCCGCAGAGTAATGATGCGACGGCAAACACCAGGATACCGAACATAAACACCTGCCGGCGCCCCAGGTTATCGCCCAGACGACCGCCCATCGCCAGCGATACGGCAAAAGCCACCCCATAGACCGACACCACCAGCTCAAGCTCCGCGGGGCTGGCAGACAGGCTTCGCGCCATCGACTCCAACGCCACGTTGACGATGGAAAAATCAATCATCGGCAACAGCTGCCCGATTAATAACACGAACAGGCCGATACGGCCCAGGCCTGGCGCAAGTTGAAGCTGTTTCATTCTTTCGTACCCATTGTATTTCATCGCCATTGTTTTCATCACCCTTGAGCGCTAGCATCACAGGTAAATTAAACGGGTACCAGTTCTTGTTTATCCTGGTATAAATACTACCTGTCTAATCAGGAGAACCTTGATGACGACGACCCTAAGCGAGTCCTCCGCCAACAGCGCGGGCCAGGATAATCGCAAAATTCTGGGCGCCTACTTACGCACGCGCCGCGAAAGCCTTGACCCGGCGCGACTCGGTTTATCGATCCCGCGCAAGCGGCGCACGCCGGGGCTGCGGCGGGAAGATGTCGCGCTATTGGCGGATGTGGGTATTACCTGGTACACCTGGCTGGAACAGGGTCGCCCTATCCGCACCTCCGCCAAGACCATGTCGTCTATCGCCAAAGCGTTGCAGTTCAACGAGGAAGAGACGCGCCATCTGTTTATGCTGGCCAGTCTGCCCTATTCGCCGACGGTGCGCGCCAGTTGTGAAAAACTCACGGAAGACCATCAGTTGCTTCTCGATCGGCTCAATCCCTTTCCCGCCGTGATCGTCAATGCCCGCTTCAGCATTCTGGGGTTCAATGACGCCTGGTGCCGATTGTCGAATATCGATCTGGCCAACATCCCGCCGGAAGATCGCAACTGCATTTATCTGGCGTTCAAAAATGCCGACTGGCAGTCTAAGCTGGTTGATTTACAAGATTTTTTACGCGATATGGTCGCCATGTTTCGAGCCAGGATGGCGGAGCACAGCGGCGATCCCGTGTGGGAAAAACAACTGCAACGCTATCTGGATGAATCTGAAACTTTCCGCCAGTTATGGCATCAGCGCTACGAGATTCAAGGCGTCAACGATAAATTAAAACGTTTCCTGCATCCGCAGTTGGGCATGATTTCGTTGCGACAGATTAACTGGTGGAGCGCGTCGAACAATGGCGATCGTATGCTGGTATATATGCCGAGCGAAGAGCAAGATAAACAGCTACTGGAAAAGTTGTCGCAGCTTGATTTTCCTGCCTGAACGAATGGATCCCCCGGCAGGTTATTTCTTTTTTATCAATGGAGATTAGCTCTATGTTTTCTTTAACCACGCCACGGTTGCTCATCCGTCCTTATACCGCCGATGATATTCCGCATATTGTGAACGCGACGCAGGAATCATTGGCAACCGTGGGCCGTTGGTTGTCCTGGTGCAGCCAGGAGTATGACGCCGCCAAATGCACGCAGTGGGTGATGCAAAGCCAGCGTCATATTCAGGCCGGAACCGCCTTTGACTTCGGCATATTTAATCAGACATCAGGCGAACTGGTCGGCGCTGTCAGCATCAATAATATTCAGCCAATCTATCAGATGGGCAATATCGGCTATTGGGTGCGGCAATCCGCGCAGCGGCAAGGGATCGCGCAGGAAGCGGCGGAAATCATCATTCGCTTCGGTTTCGGCCAACTGGGGCTAACCCGTCTGGAAATTGTGGCGGGAGAACATAACCGCCCCAGTCGCCGCATTGCGGAAAAGGTCGGCGCGCGCTTCGAGGGTATCGCCAGAAACCGGCTTATTGTCGGCGGACGTCCGATCGACGCCGCCATGTACTCTCTGATTCCCGCCGATATCGGCAACAAGGATTAAGTTACAGCGTAACGTCGAAATCCGGCGTGAGGTTTCCTCTTCCGTCGTCATCGCGTCGGGCAAGCCTTTTGCCCGACGCGTTATACCGACGCTCTAGTCGTTTGATTCCTCTTCGTCGCCGGCGGCTTTTCGTCCGCCCAGGCCGTATTCCCGCAGCTTATTGGCAATTGCCGTGTGCGAGACGCCCAGCCGTTTCGCCAGTTTTCGCGTGCTGGGATAGGTTTGGTACAAGCGGATTAACACCGAACGTTCAAAACGCTTGCTGATATCGTCCAGCGATCCCTCCAGGAGTTCCTCGCTTTGCGGGATATCAACCGAAAACGCCGGCAATTCAATATCCCGCATCCGCAGTTCATGGCCTTCCAACTGCGTCAGCGCGCGATAGAGGGTATTTTTTAGCTGACGAATATTACCCGGCCAGCCGTATTGCGGCAGCGCGTGGCGCAAATCGGCGGTCAGTTTTGGCCGCGCAATGCCTTGCTCATCGGCAAAGCGCGCCACGAACAGTTCCGTCAGCGGCATGATGTCGGCCGGACGTTCACGCAACGGGGGCAGCGTCAGGGTCAGCACATTGAGGCGGTAATAGAGGTCTTCACGAAACTCGCCGCGTTGCACCATTTCCAGCAGATTTTTCTTCGTCGCGCAGATGACCCGGACATCGACATGGATTTCGTGATCTTCGCCGACCCGGCGAAACGTCCCGTCATTGAGAAAACGCAGCAGTTTGATCTGCATCTGCGCCGACATCTCGCCGACTTCATCGAGCAGCACCGACCCGCCGTTCGCCTGCTCGAAAAAGCCTTTTTTACCTTCCAGCGCGTTGGGATAGGCGCCCGGCGCGTATCCGTAAAGTTCGCTTTCCATGACGTCATCGGGCAATGCCGCGCAGTTCAACGCCAAAAACGGCTGCTTGCCGCGCGGGCCGCGCAAGTGACAGGCCTGGGCCAGCATGTCTTTACCGGTGCCGGTTTCCCCGACGATGAGCAACGGCGCATCCAGCATCGCCAGCTTACGCGCCTGTTCGACCACCTGGCGCATTTTAGGGCTGACCGCCACGATATGATCAAATGCGCCATCGTCATTGACGGATAAATCCTGTAATTGCCGTCCCATCCGCGCTGCGGATTTCAACATAACCAGCGCGCCGGCCGGCGATTTTTTACCCTCATCGTCTTGCTGATGAATCGGCGTGATTTCCAGCAGGAAATCCTGTCCGTGGATCACCACGCGCTGCGTAACAGACTGGCTACCCTGCTCCTGCCAATCGGTGAAATTATATCCGGCGACCAGGTTTGATATGGTCAGATTGCGCAGCTTTTCCGCCGTACTATCAAACAGACGGACAGCCGCGGGATTAGACAACTCAATCTTACCTTTCATGTCGAGGGATAACACCGCTTCCGGCATTGATTCCAATAGCGCGTTCAACGCCCGGTGTTCACGTTCCGAAGGCATAAAGGCCACGGTGCGAACATCGCTGACGCTTTTAATACGGCGAATTTCCGCCATCAATACACGAAAATCATCAAAATCCGGCGTAGCGAAATTAAGGTAAATCCGGCCGATAGGATCGATTTCTATGCCGCGCAAATCAATATTGCGTGACGCCAGAAGATCCAACAATTCGCGGGTCAGACCAATACGGTCTTCACAAAAAACTTCCAGACGCATCAATGACTACCTTCCTCAACTTATGCGACAGGGCAATAATTACCGATAATACCCTTTCATCCGCTTCGGATGAAGTAAAGTGTCAGCAAAAGTTGACAACCCGGCAAGCAGCGCACGCCCGGTGCGCCGCGTTTCCCAATGCGGTTGAAAAAAACATCACCAATAGGGCTTCCATGGCATGCACAATCGGGTCAGGGCCTCCACATAAAAATAATCTCCCCAGCTACTGCATTCATCCACGCCTTTATTGCTGGCCAGATGATAAACCGAGTGTTTCAGCACGCCGTCGCAGGGATCATGTTCCTGCGCCAGATAATGCCGGTTAAGCGACGTCATAATAAACAGCGCCCACTGTTCATAGACCGCCCGGTCAGGATCGGAAACCGGCAGTTGTTTCACCAATTCCAGCAAACCGCACACCGCGATGGCCGCCGATGAGCTGTCACGCAACGCCTCGGTGCCTAGCAGCGCCAGATCCCAATGACAGACGCCGTCTTCCGGCAAGCGGTTGAGAAAGTAATTGGCGAGACATTTTGCCAGTTCGACCATCTCTTTCTCGCCGGTATAACGATAGCTGAGCAAAAAGCCGTAAATTCCCCACGCCTGCCCGCGCGACCAACAGGAGTCGTCGGCATAGCCTTGCTGTGTATTGCCGAAGCGGGGTTTCCCGGTCGCGGTGTCCATATAGTAGGTATGATAAGTCGAGGCATCCGGCCGTATCAGGTAACGGGCGGCCTGATGGGCATGCGCCGTCGCGGCATCGGCAAAGCGTCTGTCGCCGGTTTGTTCCGAGGCCCAGTACAGGAGAGGAAGATTCATATTGCAGTCGATAATCATCCTTCCCGCCAGTTCGGGATCCTGTAGGTCGCCCCAGGCCTGGATAATCTGCGCCTTAGGGTGAAAACGTTCCAGCAACGCTTCCGCCGCCAGCAGGGAGAATCCGCGCGCTTCACGATCGCCGGTCAGCCGCCAGGCGCTCACGCAGGACAGGGTATACAAAAAGCCGAGATCGTGCGTTTCCGTATCCCGGCGCCCTGCGATCCTGGCGCCGAAAGAGCGGACATGCTTTTCCGCCAGATGACGATATTTTTCATCCCCCGTCATTTCCCATGCCAGCCAGAGTTGCCCCGTCCAGAAACTGGTCGTCCATTCAACATTTTCAGTCAGCGGATAGTAGCCGTCGGCGCCGGTTTCAGCGGGAAAACGCTCGCCGAAGCGCTGCATATTACGGTCGATAATGCCAAGTACCCGCGCGCGTGCGCGATTCAGGTCGTTTTGTAAGGCAGTACGGTCAATCTCCGCGGATGTCGCGGTTTTCAGCGGCTCTTTAGTCACATCAACAGCCATGGGTTTCTCCCCTTTCACGTTGAATAAAATAGAGATTAATGTTTGAGCACCGGAGGCTTATCGATAACCTCATCCTGCTCCGGAAGCACCGCCGGATGACGTCGGCTATGACAGGCGGAAAGCGTGAATGCGGAAATCAGCGTAAAGACCAGCGCAATCGCGCCCATAATGATGTAGGTTCGCTCAAAACCGATGCGGTCGTAGAGGATGCCGGCCGGCGAGGAGATCACCACGTTGCCGACATAAATCATCGCCTGGTAGCCCAGCAGATACATGGTGGAATTGATCCGTTTATCAAAATGCTCGGCAATATATTTGAAGACGGAAACCAGCAGCATGGACTGCTCCAGGCCATAGAGGGGTTTAATGACCGAAATAATCAGGTGGCTGTCGCTTAATCCGGAGGCGATCAGGCGCGCGCCGACCAGTACGCCGACAAACAGCAGCCCTTTCTTGGCGCCGAAGTAATTAACAATAAAAGGGATCACCATATACATCAGAAATTCCAGCCCGGACTGAACGGTGCTGAGATAGCCGAATATGGCGTTCCCCTGCTCTCTGGTGCTGAAAAACGTCACAAAGAAACGTGAGAATTGCTGCTCGGCAATAAACATCATCCAGACGACGCCCGCCACATACAGACAGAAGGCCCAGAATTTACCGGTACGCACCAGCGCCACCACATCGGCAAATACAATTTTTTCCCTGGATAACACGGTAAGCGCCTGTTCGCTGGCGCTATCCACTTTCAGCGTGAGCAGCACCAGCAGCATAATGACGGACGCAATACTGCCGAGGATAAAGTTATAGGCGGGGGAAATATTAAACAGCACGCCGGAGAATGACGCGGCGATGGCCCAGCCGAGCGATCCCCACATCCGCACCTGACCGAATTCCAGACCATTCATCCGGCTGTAGCGATCGGCATAGGACTCACAGGCGGCAACCCCGGCATACCAGGCAAAACTGAGATAGATGGCCCCGACAATAATCCCCAGCATGGTGTGGCTGAGCAGCAGCGGTTGATAAACATACACAAAAAACGGCGCCATCAATGCGGACATCACGACGATGAAATACAGCAAGGCTTTGCTCATGCCGATTTTATCCATGATGTAGCCGTATACCGGTTTTAAGATAACCGAGAAAATGCCATTAACGGCAAACACCGTTCCGATGACGGAACCGCTTAAGCCCGACTTTTCGCCCAGCCAGATGGCTAATAGCCCCACGCTCGCCGACCAGGTAAAAAAATAGAGGAATATAACCGCGCTCATCTTGTAATAACTTGCTTTATTTTCGGCAGTGATCATTTTTATATCCACCTGCAATAGGTTAGTGGTAAACCGACTCGGTCGGCGGCGCTCAGCGAATAGCGATATTTTTTTCCATCGACCTCTGACGCACGGTCAGCGCGGTAGCGGAAATGGCGATTTCCGGCGGCAGCGGCAAGCACGCCTCCTGCCGCGGCTGAGCCGCCACGGCGGCGCATAGCCAGTGAACGCCGGGGCTAAGTTGTGCGGTTAATATCGGGATTGCGGCGCATTCGGCGAACATGATGCTGCTGTTGGGGGGCGTAATAAGCTGGTCTGCGCGGCGTAAAACCGCCTGACTGAGGTCCGCTATCAGGCTAATGCCGTTTTCAGCCTGAATACGGCATTCCCGCGCGCCGGCGTTAATCCGGGTGCGTTGATTGGCCATCACCGCGAAGCCCCCTTCCACCGAATCCAGCGTCCGGGCGGTTTCGATGCGGTGAACCCGAACATGCCAACCCTGACAGGGGATCAGCCAGGTCGAGATGCGTACGTCCGCCCACGGTGACCAGCGGGAGAAGATAAAATCATCATTGGTAATTACCTCGCTGCAATCGCGTCGTCCTCTGAAATAGTCGTCGCCGTCCGCCAATAACAACATGGAATCGCAGGCCGCATGCTTGATGCCGTAACGCCCCCGCTCCACGGTGAAGCCAAAATGACTGGAATACGCGAATTTGGTGTATTTCGCTTCAGTATTGACGTAGTTATTCAATTCAAGCTGGCCGGAAGTGAGCATATAAACATGCGCGGAATGTTCGTCCCGCACCAGAATTTGATCGGCCTCTTTGATCGTTCGCTGAAGATCTAAAGGCGGCAACGGCTGTTCATCGGCCTGCCAGAAAGGATGCGCCTCCGGCAATGCCAGAATAAGGAAAAGCTTAAATGCCCAGTATGGCGATCCGGGCGAATTGTAATCTTCCGCCATCGCCAGATTCGGGTAGGCATAGCCAATGGTGAGAATGCCATCGCGATCAAAAATGGGCTGAGCCATCCACCAGCGCAGGTGGCGCAGGATCAGACCTTTCATTTCGCCGGCAGGCAGTACCGCTAAATCGGCGAAGGCCGCCGCGCTCCAGAACGCGGCTTCGGCAAACCGATAAGTCAGGCTGCGGCCAAAGGGGACGGCCAGACCGTCGGTTGAAAACAGGTAAATAAAATCATCGGCGAAGGTGGCGGCGCGCGATCGTAACATCTTCGCCCGCTCAGGATCGTCGCTGCGCATCAGCGTGGCGTAAATCAAACCGTAGTAATGAAAAGCCATTGAAATATAATAATCTTTTGGCCGTCCAGGCCCATCCGAATACCATCCGTTTCCCAGATAGTAAGCTTCCATTTTGGCGAAACGCATCTCAATCGCCGCTTTATCCCAGGGCATTCCCGCCTGCTTAAACCCCAGTTGCACCATGATGGCAAAATAGTTCCAGTTGCTATCCGGCATTTCTGCCTGGCTGATTTGATTAAGCCAGCGATAAAGATTTAACCGTTCCTGCTCGCTCAGTTGCCCGGTCAGACGATCTTTCATCAGGGATAATCCCAGGCCATAGACGGCCATTTCCACCAGCCGCTGATCGTAAGGTCCGGTTTCGCCCCAATACTCAGGATGTGACGGATCGGTGCCATGACGAATGGCCGTCAGGTATTTTTCCCAGTACGGACAAGGCTCCCCGGAAGACAGTAACGGAAATATGCCCCAGAGAATTCGGGATAATCCTTCCATTTTCGCGATTTCAGGACCGTAATGGGCGCAGGTCCGCCCGAAAAGAATGCCGCTTTCGCCATTGATAAAATAGTTATCAACCGCCGCCAGCATCGAATTTAATGAGTCAATGACGGACTGCCGTTGCGACCGGCAAGCCTGTGCCGCACTATTTTCTTTACGCATAAGAATACCGTTGATTCGTATAGAATCTAAAAAAGGAAATAAATTTTTACGCTACGGAAATAGGATAACCGACGTAAAAAATACCTGTTTTTTTGCGCGATAATGACTAGTCCGAAAAGAGCTTAGCGGCTTTTTTTATCCATCAAATGTTAGCAATGTCACATAACGATATTCTGTCTGATTGACTGTCGGATGGAAAAAACAAATAGTGAATCAATTTAAAATAATTCGACAAAAAACTTCATTATATTGTCCTATGACGCTTTTCAACTCACCTGAACATCTTGAACTGATCTCGCTTTTTGATCGTTACATTTCATTCAGCCGACTTTATGCGAATTCGGTGCGTTATCATCACTGGCATCAGTGTCTGGAAATGCTGTTCGTTGAGGAAGGGTATGGAATTATTATTGTTGATAATCAACAATATACTATGAAGCCGGGGCGGCTTTTCGTTTTCCCGCCGTTTAAGCTGCACAAGGTTATGGTGGAAGATAGCCAGCGCGATCGTTATCGACGAACCATTATCCATCTGGACAATGTCGTGCTATATAACTTTTTGCATGATTTCCCGCAAAAACGTGCGCAGTTGCAGCAGCTCTGTCATTCGGATAGCCGCGCCTCGGTCTACGAACTGGCGGATATCGGCAGCGTACTGGATACCCTGTTCTCCCGCTTTAGCCGCATGGGCGCAGACGGTAATTATTCACTGGAAGAGATTGCCTGCCTGATGTTGCAAATCCTCACACTGTTGCCGTCCCAAGCGGTCAATAAGGACATCATCGACGACAGTATCTCGGCGCAAGTCATGCAATGGATTGAAGAACATTATACGGAAAAATTTAGTCTGGAAACGCTGACAGGCTCTTTAAATTTATCCAGAAGTTATGTTTCCCGGCGTTTTAAACAACAAACCGGAGAAATGATTCATGAATATCTGCTAACCAGAAGAATAAAAGCCGCCAGTGAATTATTACGCCACAGTAATAAATCGATTGACGAAATTTCACATCAGGCCGGCTTTTCCGATAGCCCCTATTTTATTACCTGCTTTAAGAAAATGATCGGCCATACCCCTTTGCAATACCGGAAACATTACGCCGAAAATAATCGTCCAGAGAACGGAAAATAACCGCGTCGGCAAAGTTTCGCCCGCGGCGATACCGACTGAAGCACTTCCTCAATCCCACGGCAACGCCGTGCTCCCATTGCAGGCGAATAACCCTGGTCTGGCTTTATAAAACGACGCATAACCTATGCCGGTTTTTGTATTTGTCAGCCCAACGGGCAATTCATAGAATCGCGCTTAATGTCGTTCAGCCGTTTTTTCCGCGAACGGCGAAATAACAACAACAACCAAACAATGTCGTGCGCCGTTATCGCGCGCGTTATTCCACTGAATATCTTTGTCATCAAGGTCATTCCTACCAGGGGCGTTAAGCATGAATCAAAAAAACCTTGCCATTACTTTCGGCGCGCTGGCCGTCGCGATTAACGTTATCGCCGGCAGCGTCGTCGACCATTTGAAAATTCCTTTCCTGTTTCTTGATACGATCGGCACCATGTTTATCGCCGCGCTATTCGGGCCGCTGTGGGGAGGACTGGTGGGGCTGCTGACCAATCTGGTGCTGGGCGTGACAACCAGCTATACCGCCATTCCTTTTGCGCTGGTCAATATTCTCGTCGGCGTGGTTGTCGGCTACAGCGCGCGGAAAAAAGGTTTTCAACTTTCATCCGCGCTGTTTTCCGGCATTCTGCTCGGCTTCCTATGCCCCGCCGTGGGGACGGTCATCGCCATCGGCCTGTTCGGCGGCCTCACCGGCGGACTGCACGATGTCGCCGTACTGTGGCTGAAACAAGCCGGTTCCAGTTTGTTCACCGCGGCGTTTCTGCCCCGTCTGGCGGAAAACCTGGTGGATAAAATCCTCTCGGCGCTGCTGGTTTATTATGTAGTGAAAAACCTGCCGCCGTCGTTGCTCAGACGTCCCGTCTCACCGGTTAAGGATCAGCCTCGTGCAACGCAGTAGAACGGTGATCGTCACTTCCCACTGCGTCATCAACCAGAATGCCGTGGTGGGCAGTCTGGCGCGCAGCCGCGGTATGATGAAATCGGCCGTGGATTGGATGTATGAACAGGGCTACGGCATTATTCAGCTTCCCTGCCCGGAGTTTACCTTTCTCGGCCCGACGCGCCCGCCGATGACCGTAGAGGGATACGACACCCCCGAGTTCCGGGCTCATAGCCGTAAAATCCTGTCGCCGGTAATTGAGCAACTGAAGGTTTATCAGGATAACGGTTATGCCATCGCCGGCGGGTTGGCGATTGCCGGCAGCCCCTCCTGCGATCCGGGTCAGGGCGTGTTTATGCAGGAGTTCCAGACGCTGATTAGCGAAGCCGGAATACGCCTCGATTTCTTCTGGCAAATTCCGAAAACCGCAGACGGCGTGTTCAATCCGGCCATCGCGGATAGCGTTTACGGGCCGGTCGACCCTCGTTCCCGCCATGCCGGGCAAAGGCTTATCGCCCGTCTGACGCCGCAAGATGAGTCCCTATGATTGACGTTCAAGATGTCGCTTTTCACTATTATGGCGAGCCGCAGGCCGCGCTGTCGCAAACTTCGCTGGCGATTCATCCCGGCGAGTTCGTCGCCTTGCTCGGCCGCAACGGCTCAGGAAAATCGTCGCTGGCCAGGTTACTGAACGGGATCGAACTGCCGACGCAGGGACAGGTGACCGTCGACGGTCATTCCACCGCGGATCGCGAGGCGATCCCCGCCATCCGCCGCGCCGTGCAGATTGTTTTTCAGAACCCGGAAAACCAGCAGGTGGGCATCACCGTGGGCGAGGATATCGCTTTCGGCCTGTCGAATATCGGCTGGCCCCAGCCGGAGATCGCCGGCCGGATTGCCTGGGCTATCCGGCTGACGGGTCTGGATGTGGAGGAGGATCGGCCGGTGTCGCAGCTTTCCGGCGGCGAGAAACAGAAACTGGCTTTGGCCGCCATCCTGGCGCTGGCGCCGCGCTATCTGATTCTGGACGAGGCGACGTCGATGCTCGATCCGGTGGCGAGACGCCAGTTTGTCGCCACGCTGCATGAAGTGAGAAAACAGACGCCTTTTGCGCTGATTTATATCACTCATCATCTTGAGGAAGTGCTGGATGCCGATCGCTGGCTGCTGTTCGAACAGGGACGATTGCTGGCCGACGCGCCGCCGTCGGCGCTGCAAACGCAACTCGCGCTGTTGCAGACCTGCGGGCTGGAACTGCCCTACTATCTCCATCTCGCCGCCTTGCTGCGACAGCGCGGGCTGTCGGCGCCGCCTGATATGAACGAGCGGCAACTGTCGGGGCTATTATGAAAATCACGTTAAACGATGTCGCCTTCGGCTATGGCAAACGGCGCAGAAATAAACCCATGAGCGGCGCTCCCGTACTGGAGCATATTTCGCTGACCATTGCGCAGGGAGAAATGCTGGCGCTGGCCGGTCAGTCCGGATCGGGAAAATCGACATTGTTGCAGTTGCTGAAAGGTTTTATGCCGCCCAGCGCCGGACAGATCCTGCTGGGGGACGTCGATCCCCACGCCGGGCGCCGAATGGAATATTTCGACCGTATCGGGTTTATCTTCCAGTATCCCGAACACCAGTTATTCGCCTCGACGGTGTTCGATGATATCGCCTTTGGATTACGGCATTTGCGCCTTGATGAACAGGTAAAAGCCGAGAAGGTGCGCCAGGCGATGGAAGCCGTCCAACTGGATTACGCCGCGTTCAGTCGACGCAGCCCGTTCGAACTGAGCGGCGGGGAAAAACGCCGGGTGGCTATTGCAGGCGTCGTCGTGCTGGAGCCGGAAGTGCTGATTCTCGATGAGCCCACCGCCGGTTTGGATCTGCAATCGCGCAGCGCGTTGTTTCAATTGCTGCATCGCCTCAATCGGGATGAGAATCTGACGGTGATCTGGGTCAGCCATCAGTTGGAGGAAATAGCCCGGCATGCCGAACGGCTGCTATGCATTAAAAACGGCACGATCCAGGCTGACGGCTCGCCGGACGCGCTGTTCGCCGATCCCCGATTGCGCCGGACTTTCGGCTGGGAGGAGCCGCCCGCGCTGATTGTCGCCCGGATGCTGCGGGAGGCCGGGCATCCGTCGGCGGGCTGGTTGACGCCCGAGCAGGCGGCGGAGGCCATAATCCGGCTGCGCAGCCGCAACGTGCGCCGCGAAAACCTCGTACAGGAGCCGTAATGTCGAACGCCTACAGTTTGCTTTATCAGCAGCAATCCTCCTGGCTGGATCGGCGGGATCCGCGCATGAAGATTATCGCCGTTCTGCTGGCCGGTACGGCGCTGCTGCTCACGCAACATCCGGGAATTAAGACGCTCCAGATCCTGCTGTTGCTCACGCTATGGGGGATCGCCAGACTCCCCTGGAAAATGCTGTTGCTGACGCTGTTGTCTTTGTCGATGTTCTTTGTGTCCACCATGATTTATCAGGCCATGCTGACGCCGCTGCCGGGCGAAGAACTGGTGACATGGGGCGGGATCACGTTTTCCTCGCCGGGCGCGTGGCGCGGCGTGATGATGTGCGAACAGATAGCCGGTATCGTGCTGCTGCTGGCGCTGCTGGTCAGAACAACGGCCCCGGTGCAACTGGCGGAAGGGTTGGAAATATTGCTCGGCGGTCTGAAGAAGTGGCGCTTTCCGGTACACGAGGCGGTGATGATGTTCTCGATCGCCCTACGCTTCCTGCCCGGATTGCTGGAAGAGTTCGATAAAATCCGCAAGGCGCAGCTGGCGCGGGGCGGCGGGTTTCACCGTAAAAATCTGTTTATCCGTTTTCAGGGCGTTTTTCCGATGCTGATGCCCTTGTTTGTCACCTCGATCCTGCGGGCGAAAGATCTGGCCGTCGCCATGGAGTCACGCGGCTATCGGGGCGACGAAGGCCGCACGCCGATAAGAATTTATCGCTTTAATCGCGGCGATTATGCGCTGCTGGCGTGCGCGGCGCTGGAATTGCTGGCGGCGATCGTCTGGCGCTGATCTTTGCCGTCAGCGCTTTTATGATTCACCCCCCAGCGCCGGATAGCCGCTATTTTGTTTTTTGCAGCGTGGCCTTCACCTGCCCGATGAGTTCACGTCGGAAATCGCCCAGACGCGGTTTGTCGTCCAGCCAGGGCAGCGGCCGGCACAGCTCCATGGCTTTTATACCCAGGCGGGCGGTCAGCAAGCCGGCGCCGATCCCCTGCGCGGCGCGCGCCGACAGTCTGGCCGCCAGATCCTGCGACATCCAGTCCATGCCGATCTCCCGCACCAGTTCGGATGCGCCGGCGAAAGCGATATTCAGCAGCACCAGCCGGAAAAGGCGGATACGGCTGAAATAACCCAGTTCGATGCCGTAGAGCGATGCGATACGGTTGATCAAGCGCAGGTTTCGCCAGGCGATAAAGGCCATATCGACCAGCGCCAGCGGACTCACCGCAATCATCAGGGTTGATTCGGCCGCGGAACGGCTGATTTCCCGCCGCGCCTGGCTATCCAGCACCGGCTGAACCAGACGGGCGTACAGCTCAATCACTTCGCGGTCATTGTGCGTTTCGTGCAATGACGCCTGCCAGCGCTGCAACGCGGGGTGTCCGTTATCCAATCCCGCCTGGCGCGCCAGTTTTTCGCAAAACTCGCGCCCGCGGCCGATACCGTGGCTATGCAGCAGATCGCGGGCGACATCCCGTTCTTCCGCGCGCTGGCGCAGACGGTAAAGGCGCCGCCACTCAACGGCGATCGATCCCACGCCGGCGGCGACAATCAGGCCGCCGGCCGCAATGCCGCCGAGCGCGATCCAGTCCTGCTGAACCCAGGAAGAATGCAGCGATTGCACCCCCTGCGCGATGGCGCTGACGCCGAACAGCGCCGCCCCGGCCATCACCATGCGCCGCCACAGGCTGCGTTTCGGACGCAAAGCCACGCTGACCGCCTCTTCCGCCGCCCCTTCTTCCGGCACTTCCTGCTCGCGGCTGACCGGCGCGAAATGTTGCGCATCCTGTTCGTCAAACGCTACGCCGGCGCGCAACTGCGGCTGAGGCTCCGCCGGCGAGGCCTGATCAAAAGTCATACGCGGTTTCAGTGGTTCGTTCATCGCAATTTATCTCCCAATAAAAACTCCATTACCGAATCCAGACGGATATGGGGCAACGGGGTGTCCACCGTCATTTCCCGCGGACGAAACTGATCAAAATGAAAGCCCTGATCCTGCCAGAACGCGGCGCCGGGCAGTCGGGCGGGAACGTCGCCGGGATAAATGGTCAAAGGCTGACCATCGCTCAGGCGGTTGCCCTTCAGCGCCGGAATTTTCTGCCCCTGATGATCAACCAGGCCGCTTTGCGTCGACTGAACCGAAGCAATGCCGGCGCAGTCCATGCTGATGCCTTCAAAAGCGGCATTCTGCCAGGCCTCCTGCACCAACTGCTGAAGCAGCGACACCAGATTGGCATGTTGATCGGCGGTAATGTGATCCGATTTGCTGGCGGCGAACATCAGCTTGTCGATGCAGGGCGAAAACAAGCGGCGGAACAGCGTGCGCTTGCCGTAATGAAAACTTTGCATCAACTGGGTTAACGCCAGACGCATATCATTGAAGGCATGCAGACCGCTGTTCAGCGGTTGCAGGCAATCCACCAGGACGATCTGGCGATCGAATCGGATGAAATGATGTTTATAGAATCCTTTCACCACCGACTGACAATAATAATCAAAACGCTGTCTCAGCATGCCGATATTGGTTTTGACGTCCGCCTGCGCCAGTTTGGCTTCCCCTAATTTATCCACCTGCGGCCACGGGAAAAATTGCAACACCGGCGCGCCGGCCAGATCGCCCGGCAGGACAAAACGCCCAGGCTGAATGAAGTGCAACCCTTCCTGCTTGCAGCGAATCAAATAGTCGGTATAAGCCTGCGCAATCGCCGCCAGTTGATTTTCATCCGCCGGCGCCAGCGGATCGAGCGATTCGCACAGCGTCAGCCAGGGTTTGGCCCACTCGGCGCGATCCCCTTGCAGCAGCCCCGCCATCTGGCGCGACCAGCCCAGATAGTTCTGTTCAAGCAGCGGCAAATCCAGCAGCCATTCTCCCGGGTAATCCACAATTTCCAGATACAGCGTGGACGTATCTTTGAAATGGCGCAGCAGCGAATCATTGGAGCGATAGCGTAGCGCCAGGCGAATTTCGCTGACGCCGCGCGTCGGCGTCGGCCAACTGGGCGGCGTGCCGTACAACGACGCCATGCCTTCGTCATAGGCGAAGCGCGGGATGCCGAGATCGCGTTGCGGCACGCGTTTCGCGCCCAGCAAGCGCCCTTCGCGCACGGCGGAGAACAGCGGTAAATGCGCGCCGCTGTGTACATTGAGCAACTGATTGACGAACGCCGTAATAAACGCGGTTTTTCCGCTGCGGCTTAACCCGGTGACCGCCAGCCGCAGATGGCGATCCACGCTGCGGTTAACCAGTGAATTAATCTCATTTTGTAATCGCTTCATTGGATAAACCATGACCCCTTTTTTGGTTTTATTCGGCGGTTGGCCGCTGTTTAGGCGGCAATGGCGCAAAATAGCCGACAATCAAGATAAGGATCGCCACGCCGATAAAGGCTACCGCGCGCGCCAGACCGCCGCCCCCGGCGCTATCCACCAGAAACAGTTTGCCGATGGTGATCGCCAGCAATAGCGCCCCGGCTAACCAACCGCCTCTGAGCTGTCGGCGCGTCGACCATACCATGCAGACCAGCGCCGACAGCGTCCACAACAGCGCGAAGCTGGTTTGCGCCAGACGAGAATCCCACAGCGCGTCGCCCGACCACGGGATCGGCCCATACCAGGCCAGCGACCTGAGCAGCACGCCGTTCAGCAACCAGAAACTCAATAGCCACAGCGCCAAACGGCATCGCGCCCGCAGAACGCTATCCGGCGCGGACGCGGCCGGCATGCGGCGCTGCCAGAGGATCAGCGCGGCTACGCTAAGCGCCATGCCGGCCTCCAATGGATTAACCAGCGGCAGATAAAATGCGTTGCCCGCGGACCCGGCAATCTGTCCGTCCAGCAGATTGGCGGCGGCCAACAGCGTAAACAGCACCGCGACCAGCGGCGTCAGACCGATCCGGTTATACAACGGAGCCCAGACGGTCAGCGGCCACAAGCGGTGACGCGATGATGATGACCGACAGCAGCGCAAACGTCAGCACCGGCCGCCCTTCTTCCACCGAGGCCGGGATTAACGGATACAGATACTGCGACGCCAGCAAAAACAGAAAACCGACCAGCAGCCAGAACAGCGAAAGGTGAAATCCCTGCGTCAGCCGTAACGGCAGCGTTTTTTCATGGCGATAAAGCAGCCAGTAGGCGATTGCGAAACTGATCAGCCAGCTTCCCAGCGCGATAAGCTGTCCGCCGAAATTCAGTTGCAGGAACGACGGATAATCGACATCGATAATTTGCTGTGACAGCGCCAGGGCGATGGCGCCCCACAGCAACCAACAGCCGTGACGCAGCGCCGCCCAGTCGAGACGTTTCCCCACGGCGTGCCAGACGAGCGCGGAAGCCGCGACGCTCAGCAGCGCCAGCGGCGTATACAGCAACGAATGTAACTGCCAGGCCGTCAGCGAGCGGTCGACCGCATACAGCAGCCAGGCTAGCCAGCTAACGATACCCAGAATAAAAAATCCCTGGCTCAGCGCGCGCCAGTGCGTTTCCACCTGACGATGGCGTAGCCAGCACAGGCTGGCGCACAGCGCGGCGATCGCCATAATGCCGGCGATGAACAAAAATGACGAGGTCGACAGCGTCTCGAAAAACAGCGCATACCCGGCGGACAGTACCCCCAGCAGCATAATGGCCGCGCCGCTCCAGCCCATACGCCGCTGCTGTTGGTACAGCCCGGCCCACAATACGCACAATCCTTCCAACAGCCAGGTCATTGACGTCCATTGGGCGGAAAAAGCCAACGGCACCGCCAGCGTCAGAAAGCACGCGCCCAGCGCCAGCGAGAACAATCCCATGCGCGGCGTTCCGGCCCGGCGCTGCGCGCCCAACGCCAGATAAAACAGCCCGTAGCCCAGCGCCGACAGCGCCGGGCCATAGGTCCAGCGTTGCGTGATCAGATATTGAATGCCGAAACCGAGCAACGGCGGCGCAAATAGCAAAATGCCATCGACAATCTGCTTGCCCGCCTGCTGCTGACGCAGGGAAAACAGCAGCGCGCCCACGCCGAAGATCAGAATATTGACGATCAGAAATAGCTGACTGCTGAGGTAGTCATCCGGCTGATAATGACCCGCGCCCCAGAGCATCGCCACGCCGAAGGTAAAAATCAGCCCCAGCAGATTTAGCTCTCGCCAGGACTGACGCGCGCTGATGGCCAGAATGCCCAGCGACAGCAGCAGATAATAGGAAAACAGCACGACATGGCTTCCGTCGCCTGCCGATAACAGGAGCGGCGCCAGATAACCGCCGGCGCTGGCCAACATGGCCAGACTTAATGAGCGCTGTACTACCGCCAGCCCGACGCTGGCGGCGCAAATCACTAACAGCAGCGCGAAAGCCGACGTATAGTGCAGCAGCAGATAGAGACGAAATGCGCCGAAGACCGTGATATACAGCGCCCCGACCGCGCCGCCCTGTAATATCAGGGCATATAGCCGTTGTCGATGACGCAGGCGCCAGCCAAACGCCAACAAACCGCCGCTGATTAACGCCGCGATCCCAAGCCGCCATTCAAGCGCCAGCATATCGCGCTCGATGGTGTATTTCATCAAATACGCCAGGCCGAAAAACAGCAGCAAAATACCAATCTTGGCCAACGGATTGCCGCGCCACAGCCAGCCGGCCAGAGCAGCAATCACGCCGGAATGCGATTCGACATCACGAGTCGGCGCATCGTCGGCCTGCGCCGCCGCCACGGCGGCGACAGGCTGAATGTCGCTGCGCTCGGCGATGATCGCAGCGTTTTCAGGCGCTTTCGTCATCCGCTGCATCGGCGGCCGGCTCATCGCCATCGCCGATTTCACCAGCGCCGCCGCCTTCGCCTGCGCATCTTCCGCGCCTTTAACTGCGACAGACGGCTGGTTCAACTGCGTAACCCGCGCCGAGACGCGGGTCAGTTCGGCACGCAGTTGGGCGACGGTTTGTTCCAGTCGCTCGGTTTGCCGCTGGTTATGCGTACCGCGCCTGTATGCCGCCGCCACGATGATCGGCATCAAGATGACGTAGAGCAGCACAATAACCAGGCCGATCGCAAACCATGAATCATCCATGAAGCACCTTCTTAAATGAGTTGAAACGAATGATGCGGTTGTACACGAATTTAGGATAGCCCACAATCCGGCGTCGCCGCCGATGTTGCAGGCAAGATAAGATACGACGCGATATTATCGTCTGACATTCGGCCCGTTGGACAAGCGGATAATATCGACGTCGTCATATTCAAGACGCCATGGCGCCGTCGGCCATGAGCGAGTATTAAAGCTGGCGAAAGCGATTCTCTACGCCAAACGTATCGGAGGTGACGTAACGTTCGATATTGCGCAAACGCTGTTCGCTGGCGCTCAACGTGGCATCGGCCTCATTCAGCAGTTGGTTCGGCGTCCGGGATGGCGTCTCGTCATTGAAACTGCCCGCCGGCGCGGGATCCAGCACGAAAGTCAGGACGATATACGCCACGATGGTAAAGAAAAACAGGCCGAAAAACAGCGACAGTACCGCAATCACGCGCAGCAATTTAACCGGCACGTCGAAGTAGCGGGCCAGCCCGGCGCAGACGCCTTTCAACATCCCCTCTTCCGGTATGCGATATAAGGTTTTACCTGACCATGTATTTTTCATTGTGATTTTCTCCAGTCCGGATGTTCCGCGTCCAGAATTTCTTCAAGTGCCTGAATACGTTCACGCATGCGACGGGACTCTTCCGTCAGCTTCGTTAAACGCTGCATGTCGCCTTGTCCCAGTTGAGCATTGTTTTGCTTACGCTGACTGTAGTGCAGCCAAAGCCATATCGGCGCCACAAAAATCAGAAAAATGGTCAGCGGTATGGCAAGAAACAAAGCACTCATCGTGTCTCCTTAATTATTATGTTGCCGGGTCGCCCGTCACCCTTCGCGTCGCTGACGATATTCGCCGACGGCATGAAAGCGACGGACAAGGTATGGCTGCCGCCGACCTCGACGACAGCCCGCCCGGTTATTCTGCTGGTTTTACTTTAGCTTTAAGCGCCGCCAGTTGCGCGCTGATTTCATCATCCGCTTTCAATTCGGCGAATTGCTGATCCAGCGATTTTTGCTTACCCAGCCCTACGCTTTCCGTTTCCGCTTCAATAGTATCGATACGGCGTTCGAACTGTTCAAAACGCGCCAGCGCTTCGTCCAGCTTACCGCTGTCCAACTGACGACGCACATCGCGTGACGAGGATGCCGCCTGGTGGCGCAGCGTCAGCGTTTGCTGACGGGCGCGGGTTTCGCTCAGTTTATTTTCCAGCTCGCCGATTTCGCGCTTCATCCGCTCCAGCGTTTCTTCCACGCTTTCCGCTTCGTGCTGCAACACCGCGATCAGATCCGTCAGCTTCTGTTTTTCAATCAGAGCGGCGCGGGCCAGATCGTCTTTATCCTTACGCAGCGCCAACTCGGCCTTTTCCTGCCATTGCGCCTGTTGCGTGTGGGCTTGTTCGATGCGGCGGGCGATTTGTTTCTTTTCCGCCAGCGCGCGAGCCGAGGTGGAACGCACCTCAACCAGCGTATCTTCCATTTCCTGAATCATCAGCCGCACCAGCTTCTGCGGATCTTCGGCTTTATCCAGCAAGGCGTTAATGTTGGCGTTCACGATGTCGGCAAAACGAGAAAAAATACCCATAATCACATCCTCTTAATGATTTCCGGCGTCTGATGACGCCTGATTTTATTCTCACCCCGCGGTCAACCGTCAGTGGTGATATGGCAAACTTAAGTCGCACAGAGTCTTTCAAGAAGCGTGCCAATTTTTATTTGTTCATAACGTGTTGAAAAATATGGGATGGAAAGTTTTGACTATTTTTCAATACCCGATAGATTAGTCAAATAAACCAACTGTTGGTAAAAATCACACGGTGGATGCTCATGGCGCAGGAAAAAGAGAATCTCTTAGGCGAAGCAAACAGTTTTCTTGAAGTGCTGGAACAGGTTTCGCAATTGGCGCAGCTCAATAAGCCGGTGCTGGTCATTGGCGAACGCGGCACCGGTAAAGAGCTGATCGCCAGCCGTCTCCACTATCTCTCGCCCCGTTGGCAAGGCCCTTTTATTTCGCTCAACTGCGCCGCGCTGAACGAGAATCTACTGGACTCGGAACTGTTCGGTCATGAAGCGGGCGCCTTTACCGGCGCGCAGAAACGCCATCTGGGTCGTTTTGAACGCGCCGACGGCGGCACGCTGTTTCTCGATGAACTGGCCACCGCGCCTATGCTGGTACAGGAAAAGCTGCTGCGCGTGATTGAATATGGCGTACTGGAACGCGTCGGCGGCGGGCAATCGTTACAGGTGGACGTCCGGCTGGTGTGCGCCACCAATGACGACCTGCCCGCGCTGGCGGCCAGCGGAAAGTTCAGGGCCGATCTTTTGGACAGGCTGGCGTTTGATGTCGTCCAGCTACCGCCTTTGCGTGAACGTCAGCAAGACATCATGTTGCTGGCTGAACATTTCGCCATTCAGATGTGCCGTGAGCTGCATCTTCCCCTGTTTCCCGGCTTCACCCCGCATGCGCGCGACACGCTGCTCGCCTACCCCTGGCCGGGCAATATCCGCGAACTAAAGAACGTGGTTGAACGTTCGGTTTATCGGCACGGCGGCAGCGAACTGCCGCTGGACAGCATTATTATCAATCCCTTTCGCAAAAAGACGCCGCTGAGCGAGGATCACGCGCCGTCGGCGCTGACGGGCGATTTACCTGATTTCCCATTGGATATGAAACAGTGGCAGCGCGTTCAGGAACAGACGCTGCTGGAACAGGCGCTGGCCAAAGCGCGCTTCAATCAGCGTAAAGCGGCGGAATTGCTGGGACTCACCTATCATCAGCTACGCGGTTTGCTGAAAAAACATGACATCAGCGTGAATGAATAAGCTGTACGAACTCAATTGGACATTCAAATGATGCAACCCTTGTTATCAGAACGATTAATTCTGCGCCAGTGGCAAGCGGCCGATCGCGCCCCCTTCGCCGCGATTTGCGCCGATCCGCAGGCGATGGAATTTCTTCTGCCGCTACCGACGCCAGACGACAGCAACGGATGGATTGATCGGCAAATCGCGCATCAGGCGACCCACGGCTTTTGCTTTTGGGCGCTGGAGGATAAAACCACCGGCGATTTTATCGGAGCGACGGGCCTTGTCCGTGTCGGCTATGAAGCGCACTTCTCGCCCGCCGTCGAGATAGGCTGGCGCATTGCCCGTCCATACTGGGGAAAAGGATATGCGCCGGAGGCCGCGCGCGCCGCGCTGGCATTCGGCTTTCAGCAATTGAAGCTGGATGAAATCGTCGCCACCACCGTCGCCGCCAATGTGAACTCACGCCGCGTCATGAGCAAGCTGGGCATGACGCATGATGCCGCCGACGATTTCGACTATCCACGGGTGCCGGACGGACATCCGCTTAAATCGATAATGTTATATCGGCTGTCGCGCGAGCGGTGGATGAAGAGTTAGCGTCGATATTTTCAATATCGAATGCCATACGTCGCTATTCCCTACCCAACCCATAAACGGCTGGCCGTCTATCATCCCTTGCACATAATCCGCGTCGTTTAAAATCGGCTCTTCCCCCTTCAGCGCCAGACTCTCTGGCGGCGGGTGATATTTTTATGCTGTAGCCAAATGTCAGTAATAATGCCAATACTCATCATCCCATAATAATTTCGCGCTGGGCAGCGGCGGCTTGCTGGTATCCTTCGGCGAATACCATTTCCCCTGACGCATTAATTCCTTTTCCCGCTTCGCCGTTATTTTCTTTAAGTTTATCCATTTGGGATGACGCCAGCCGAATACCTGAAATATTTCCTCCGCCAGTTTGCAGGCAGTTCCCGCATACGCTTTATAGTCACCATAAAAAAACAGCCC